>DBPQ01000076.1 GCA_002304945.1 Actinomycetales bacterium UBA1416
GTCAGCCAGGGTGTCGCCTAACACGTGTCGTGGGGCGTGGCTAGTCTGACGTCAACTGCGTTCACGGTGCTGCTTCGGTCCCATAGATGTCGGAAGGGGGTGTGGGTGGCGTGTCCTTCAGCGTCGTGGATGTCACGGACTGGCCGTTGATGGCCGAGGAACCCGTCGGTGCCGACGTGAAGGAGTGGATCTGCCCCCCTCGTGCGGCGGCGCTTGCGGACGGCCGGGAGAAATGGTGGCTCTACAAGCCCGCGAAGTCGGGGATAAGGAAAGTGCGCGGCGGGCTGGAGCTGTCCTTCCGGCGGATGGATGACGTCGTCGAACGTCTTGTGTGCGAGCTCGCCCGTCTCGTCGGTGTGCCGGCAGCGGACGTGGAACTCGCATCTCGGTCAGGGGTAGAAGGGATGATCTCCCGGAACGTGACCCCCACGGGCTGGGAGTTCCAGAGCGCCGACATCGTCCTCGCGGGATTCCCAGGGTACGAGTCGTGTGCTGGGGACGACCGGCCGCGACGACGGGTCGGCCACAACCTCGACAACATCCGCGGACTCCTCCGCGACGCCGGTGGTCCTCCCGGCAACTGCGGCAACTGGAGTGCCTTCGACGTGTTCGTGGGGTTCCTTACCCTCGACGCCTGGGTTGCCAACACAGATCGGCACGCCTTCAATTGGGCGGTGCTCGACCGCGACGGCGAACGTCGCCTCGCCGCTTCGTTCGATCACGGATCCTCGTTGGCATCGGGTCAGCCTGACGGGGATCTGGAAGGCCGCGATCCGCTGTCGTTTGCGCATGGCGGAATGGTGACGAGGTTCGAGGCTCCGCCCCGGACCACGCTGGTGGAGTATGCCCTACTCGCACAGACCATGGCGACCGCTCAAGGAAAGGAGTGGAAGGAGCGCGTGGGCGGCGTCAAGATGGATCAGGTGCGTGAGATCCTCGATTCAACACCGAGGTTGTCAGTGCTCCGCAGTAACTTCCTGTTTGAGGTCCTGCAGGAGAACCAGAGGAGGTTGACGATATGACCGTTGTCCTGACGCACGCTGGCGGGCAGACGGACATCGCCGCGGCCAGCCGGCTCTTGGTGACCCGTCGGGATCCGAGCACACGGATGTACTCACCACTTGGCTTCCTCACCCGCGATGGCTGGGGCTCTTACAGGTTCGCCTACTTGCGCGTCGCTGCAGAGAGTGGAGCACGGCCACTTCCCGGTCTGCCTGATGCCCGTACGACCTATCGGTCCGAGCGGCTCTTTCCGATCTTCGCCGAACGAGTCATGTCCTCCCGGCGGCCGGATCGGCAGGCGTCCCTTGAAGCCCTCGGGCTGGGCTTGGATGCGGCACCCTTCGAAGTGCTGCAACGAAGCGGTGGGCTTCGGGTGGGAGACACGATAGAGCTGCTGCCAGCCCCAGTTGCGGACGCTGGCGATAACGTGCAGTGCGAGTTTCTCGTCCACGGGGTGCGGTACATGAGCCGTGAAGCCCAGGCAAGGATCGGACGGCTGAGCGAGGGAGAGGTCTTGCGACTCGTCCGGGATCCGCAGAATCCGGTACAACCGCGCGCACTGCTGGTCACGGACCGCGATGAACTCGCCTTGGGCTACGTCCCGGATCCTCTGCTCGACATGGTTGACCGGATCACGGGTCTTGGCGTGTCGGTCGTGCGGGCCAACGGGCCCGAGGTCGGGTTTCATCAGCGGCTACTCGTTCAGGTTTCGGGGGTTGCTGCCGCCACCTTGTTCAGCGGTGCTGAGTGGGAGACATCTGAGTCCGCTGCATGAACTGTTGACGACCGCGCGTGCATCGCTTGGCCTGATGTGAGGACTCCGCCGGCCCTGGACGCGGTGAGTGTAAGCGGTCACCGCGAGGATCAATCCGGAGCCGTGCGGTGTGGGGGCCGAGGCCGAGTACCTGGCCCTGCTGGACCGCGCCCTCCTCGATCGCTTCCTGTCCGTGCGCGAGCAGGCGGGGTTGGTGGCGGCCGCGGGTGAGCTGGGGGTCGACCAGCCGACCGCCGTCGGTCTGCACCGTACCTACCTCGCGGCGCTTGCCCGAGCGGCGCTCGCCGACGGCGTGGTAACGGCTGGCGAACGGGACGACCTCGACGCCGTCGCCCGTCTCCTGGACCTGGACCCCTCTGAGGTGGACTCTGCGCTGGGGGGATCGAGTGGTGGGTGTGGAAGAACCGAAGGTGCGGGGTTCCGGCTGGATCCCGGGGACATGGTGGTCTTCACGGGGGAGATGTCGGTGCCGCGACCGNNGGGTTGGTGCCGCGCTCGGCGGTGACGAAGAAGGTGAAGCTCGTGGTGGCCGCGGACCCGGACTCGCTGTCCGGCAAGGCGCGCAAGGCCGCGGACTACGGCATCCCGATCGTCACGGAGGAAGCCTTTGCGGCGATGCTGGAGAGGCTGGGACACTTCTGAGCGAGGTGGGTCGGCGGACCAGCTGGAGGCCGCTGTTGTCACGCGGTGAGGGCGGACGCTGCGCCGGAGGCGGAAGCGCGATTCACAGAAGTGTGATGAACAGTGGCGCGTGCTCCGGTTCATGTGGGTATTGACGGGCACAATGGGCGAAGGAGGAGCGGGAGGTGATCGAGGTGGACACAAGGTTCACCGTGCCGATCTACACGGCCGGGGAAGTCGCTCGTCACTTGGCGATGTCGACGAGCACACTGCGAAGCTGGGTCCGGAAAGACGGGCTGGTCCTGAGCGTGCCAACTCGCACCAATCGGGACCCTCGGATTCCGTTCATCGGACTCGCTCAGGCCGAGATGTACCGGCAGCTTCGTAGTGCCGGACTTTCGATGCAAGCGATCACGGTAGGGATGCGTCGCGCGCATCAGGCACTCGGCGAGAACATGCTCAAGCGCGGCGTTCTCGCGCACGATGCGAAAGACCTGCTGGTCAACCTCGGTGATGACGTGGACGCGGAGTGGACCCGCGCTCGTGACATGCAGGGCGGCCTCAAAGGTGTGATCGAACGGAGCCTCACCGTTCTGGAATGGGAGAGCGACTTTCCACTCGCCATCCAACTGGCGGCCTACGAGGGCGCGAAGGTCATCGCCGACCCTCGATTCTCATCTGGTCACCCGATCGATGCTGCCACCGGCGTTCGCGTCGACGACTTGGTCAACATGTTCCGCGCGGGAGACGACATCGCGATGATCTCGAAGGAGTACGGCGTTGAATCGGCACTCATCGAGACCGCCATTCGAGTCCAATTCCGCACCGCCGCCTGAGGTCTTCACCGACAGGTCCGTGGGACTGGACGCCGTCCCAAGCGTGTTCAGAGATGCAGGCTATGTGGTCCACACGATCCAAGAAGTCTTCGGAAATGGTCCGGTGCCCGACGTCGAATGGATCCAGTACGCAGGGGAGCGGGACATGCTTGCCATCTGCAAGGACGACCGGATCAGGTACAACTACTTGGAGTGGGACGCGATTCACCGGACCGGTCTGCGTGTCCTCTGCCTCGGGGACAAACAGATCGGAATCGCGGACATGACCTCACGCTTCCGTGCAGCGCTCATTCACCTTCCTGGGCTGGTCAGAGCCCCTGGCCCGTGGGTCTTCGGAGTCCACGCCCACGGGCGAGTGCAGCGGATGACGTTGAACCAGATGCCGCGCAAACTGCCGGAGTGAAGCATCATGGTCGACTCCACCTCCATGCACGCCGAAGAGTCAGGGCACCTGTCGGAGTTGGGTGCAGGCGGTTCCTGAAGAGGAGCGCTGAACGAGTCTGACAGTGCCGTGGTTGTGACCCGGTGGCGGCGATATGGCAAGGACCGGCTGTACGTCACGGCGGCCGACGGGTCGGCGGTCGGATGGCATGACCTGGTCGACGACGTCGCCCACCCGGAGCGGCCGGAGTTGGCGGACCAGCTCGCGGCCGCCGTCGTCGGCTGGCGAGGGTCAGACGCACCGCCGGAGACGGAGACGGTGACGGTGACGGCTCCGGTGGAGGCTGAGCCGCCGCCCGAGCCCGAACAGACGCCCGAACCCGAGCCGGAGGCGGAGCGGGCCTGGCAGGACCTCGCGGAGCTGGCCCCGGGGGCGCAAGCCCGGAAGCAGGCCGCCGAGTTGCGGGAGGCGGCGCCGGTGAGGACGTTCGTCGCGCGGGTGTTCGGGGTGCACACCGAGGAGCGGGCGTGGCGTGTCGGCGCGGTGGGGGAGGAGAAGGTGGCGGACAGGCTGGCGAAGCTGGTGGCCAAGGACCCGCGGTGGCGGGTGCTGCACGCGATCCCGGTGGGGGAGCGGGGGTCGGACATCGACCACCTCGCCATCGGACCCGGCGGGGTGTTCACCATCAACGCCAAGTACCACGCGGGGGCGAAGATCTGGGTGGGCGGGGACACGTTCCTGGTGAACGGTGCGCGGGTGCCGTACGTCCGCAACTCGCGCCATGAGGCGCGGCGGGCGGGCCGGCTGCTGTCGGCAGTGACGGGACTCGAGGTGAGCGTCACCGGCGTGGTGGTGCCGGTGCGGGCGGACGACGTCGTCGTGAAGGAGTGATCTACGAGGCTGCTCGCCCGCGCAGTCGTCCTGGCCTACGACCTCGACATACCGCTGCTCGACTGAACCCTCCAGGGGGCAGCTCAGCGCTCGCGGGTGCGAGCGGCCAGGGTGTTGAGCAGTGCCGCGCCAATTCCGGCGTCGTCGACCGTGATGACCAGCACCCGTCCGCCGGTGCGCTTCACCTGGAGCCCGCTTCCCTTGCGCACCACAATGCCGGTGCGGCCGCCTCGCCCGGTGCGCAGCCCCCAACCGCCGAACTCCCGGAGGGGATTGACCTGCACCTCCACGGCGACGACCACCTCATCGAGCGGGATCCGTACGCGGGGACGGCGCAGCAGCGAGCGGGCCGACAATCCGTTGTGGTCGACGGTGACGGTCCAGCGGAAGATCACTGCGAGCAGAAGGCCGAAGGTGACCGCGACGACAGCGACGATCGCCCACTGATCGGTGAGCAGGCCCACGAACACCGCGCCGACGAGCGCAGCACCCACGACAATCCTCAGCCCCTCCTGGCCGACCTCCTGAACCCACGTCGCCTGCTCGGCTGCGCCCAGGTCGAGCGTCATGGCCCCGGCGGGCAGCGGCTCGGCCGTCGGCCGAGGCGGGTCGCCGGGTACCGCCCATGCCGCGAGCAGAGCGGCGACCGTGGCGAATCCGAAGGCAAAGGCAAGCGGCCCGCCGGCCGGCCCGACCTCGGTTGCGTCGGTGAGGCCCCGCTGCATGTTCAGGTTGCCGAGCAGCACCCCGGACAGGAGGCCGGCGAACCAGACGGCGGCGCCCGCGGCGAATCGGCGTGTCAGTGCCTCCCGGCCCCAGAACCAGGCGAGCGCCCAGAGTCCGGTGGCGAACACCATGACGATGACGGCGTGCGCGATCACGTGCGGCCCGAAGGCCCCGAACCGATCGGCCTCACCACTCGGCCCCCAATGGATCGCGATCGGGTCAGGCAACTCGGCGCGCCAGTAAAGCGCGACGGCAACCACGATCACCACCATGATCGCCGGGATTCCGAGGGTGATCGCCGTCATCGAGCGCCGGTGCGGGACCTTGTGTCGGGTGGATGCAGCGGCAGTCATCGCAGTTCCTCCTTGACGAGGGCGAGGGTGGTCTCCGGCGAGATCCCGGAGTTGCGGGCGAGGCGGGCCACCTGGGTCACGGCCGCCCGGAGCGCGTCGAGGTCCTGGGCTGCCTTCTCGGTGACGACGGCGCCACGGCCACGGCGGAGCTCGATCAGGCCCTCGTCGCGCAGGTCCTGATAGGCACGGAGCACTGTGTGCAGGTTGACGTCGAGCGACTCGGCGAGGTCACGCGCCGAGGGGAGGCGCTGCCCGGGCGAGAACTCGCCCCGGATCGCCGCCGTGCGTACCTGGCTGGCGAGCTGTTCGAAGAGCGGCTCGGATGCGCTGGAGTCGATCCGGAACAGCATGGCTCCATGTTAGTTGTTTGATGACAAATAGAACAAGTGCCGAGTCATGGCACCACGGTCAACTTCGGCCGCCGCGCCTCCCAGGCGATCATCGGCATCCAGATGGCCGCGGCCTACACCGGCTCGACTCTTGCGCCACCGCTGTTCGGGGTGATCGCGACCTGGGTGGGAATGTGGACGTTCCCGCTGTTCCTCGCGGCCCTGGTCGCAGTCGGCCTCCTGATGTCCGAGCGCCTCAACCAGTTCGTCGGACACCGCGGGGAAGCCGCCCAAGCCCGTCGGTCCTGAGCCCCGTAGGCGTCGTCGAGACCTCAGCGTGTCTCGCGGCTACCGGCCTGCTGGATGAGCACGCTGGTGAAGAGGCGGGGCTTGGCGAAGTGGACGGCGTGGGTGGCGTGGATGCGCCGGAGCTCGATCGCGTCGTTGAGTGAGCTGGCGCGGGCGGCGTCGTCGTCGGTCATCGCGCCGAGGAGGGTGCCGTCGCGCGGATCGAGCCGCCAGTCGGCGTGGACGAGGATCGTGGGCACGTCGAGGCGGGCGAGGGCGTCGGCGTGGTCGAAGCCCTCGTGCCAGCGGCCGGTGTAGAACGCCTCGCCGAACTCGGGGTCGTAACGGTCGAGGCGACGGTAGAGCTCGTTGATCAGGGGTGGCATGAACCACCAGCGGATCGTCTCGCCGCGGCTCCGCTGGGCGACGGCGGTGGCCGCCATTCGCCGGCCGAGGGGGCCGAACGCCGTCGTCATGGCGTTGTCGCGGACGTACCAGGAGGGGAAGTCGGTTTCGCCGCTGGTCAGGAACGCGTGGGCCGAGCGCGCCAGGTCGTAGCCGGCGGTGGTGGGGAAGCGGGGGTGCACCGACGAGAACAGGGGTGGGTCCTCCAACACCAGGCCGCGGACCAGATCGGGCGCCTCGAGCGAGATCGTGATCGCGAGCAGCCCGCCGGAGGAGTTGCCCGACACGTACGCCGGGCCGCCCATGACGTTGCGGAGGAAGGCCGCCAGATCCCGGCCCATGGCGACGTTAGTGTACCGCTCCGGGACCCTGGCGGACTCGCCATGGCCGTAGCAGTCCACCGCGAACACGTGGAAGTGCTGCGCCAGCTCGGGCAGGGCGGGCAGGTAATTGCTCCAGTCGACCATCTGGCCGTGGATCAGGAGCAGCGCCGGGCCGTTGGCCGGGCCCTCGGCGTAGTGGAGCGCGGCCCCGGACACCTCCCTGGTCTTCTCCACGAAACCGGCGCGATCGGCCGCCCGCCGCGCGGCGACGGCGTACGTGAGGCTGCGCGTGGCATACCCGCCAATCGCTGCGGCGCTCGCGCCGGCCAGCGCACCGGCGATCGTCCCTGCGACTCGTCCCCTGCGCATGTCAGGCATCCCCCGGATTGGACGTTCGAATCCTTGCCTTAGGGCATACCACCACGCGCCCCGGCAAGGCGAGGGTTACCGCCAACGTCTGGCCGTCGAAGCCACCTGCGTCGCCATTGCCGCCGGTGTGGCGAGCACTCCTGCTCGGGGCGTGGAGGCGGCGCTACGGTTGAGCGTGACCTTGACACTGCCTCCGTTGGCGCGTGATCGCAGCTTCTGGATCGGACTCGCGCCCCCGTTCGTCCTGGGTGGGATCGGGCGGATGAATGTCCGGTCCGTACGGAAGCGCTGTGCTGGCTGATGTAGGCGGCCGCGATAAGCTCAACTTATGAGCTTGGTGGCGGAGTATCGCGATGCGCGGCGGGCAGAGGAAGTCGCGCGGCTGCGTCGCGTGCTCGCGCTCCGAGCGATGGCGGAGCTCGGCAGCACCCAGCGGGAGTTGGCCACAGCTCTCGGGGTGAGCCAGCCGGCCATCAGCCAGCAACTCAAGGCGGTCCCCGATCTGACGCGTGTGCAGCCAGAGTTGCTCGTGGAGGCGGCGGCGCCCATCCTGCGCCGTCTCGCTGAGGAGCGGGGGTTCACACGCCTGGCGCTCTTCGGTTCCGTCGCGCGCCGGCAGGCGCAGCTGGACTCCGACATCGACCTTCTGGTGGACGCTCCACCCGGGACGACGATTCACGGGCTGCTCTCCCTGCGCGGGCTGTTCGAGCGGATCCTGGGTCGATCGGTTGATGTGGTGACGTACGGCGCGCTCAGGCCGCAGCGAGACGACGATATCCGGCGAGAGGCAGTCCTGCTCTGATGGACATGAGATTGGCGAAGGAGTTGCTCCACATCCGGGACCCCGATCTCGCCTCGTGGCGGAGCGCGCTGGCCGAGGCATTCGACGCTGCCGAGACTCAACTCGGCATGCAGGGGATGAGGGCCTGCCGTCCCGAGCCCACGGCGTGCGGGATGATCGGGTCATGGCAACGTCGCTGCTGGTGATCTCGGACCGTGAGCCGTTGGCGTGGATGTTGCGGACGTCGTCGTTCGCGATCCCGGCGGGCCGGGCCAGTTCGGCCCCCCGGGCGGGCGACGGCCTGCTGCTCTACACGACGCGCGGCTGCTACCGGAACCCCACGCGCGACCGTGGACTGGTGATGGGCGCGGCCCGCGTGGTGGTGGCGGCGACGGCGTTGGCCGAGCCGGTGCGGTTCGGGGACCGTGAGTTCGGGATCGGGCTCGGGCTGGAGATCGACGGCGTGTGTCCCGTCCACGAGGGCGTGGAGTTGGGTGGACTGCAGGGCCGGCTTGACCTGCTCCCGGCGGCGGGCCCGTGGTCCTACCGGGTCCGGCGAACTCTCGTGAGGGTGTCAGACCGGGATGAGAAGGTGATTCGAGAGCTGCTCGAGCCGATGCTTCACCCCGTGGGGGACGTGCTGGCGGGATACGAGCAAGCAGCACGCGTAACGAGGGAGACGACGTGACAGAGGGTATGGGCCAGGACCTGGCGGCCGGCCGGAAGCAGCGACGCGTCGCACGGCTTCGGCAGGTGCTCGTTGAACTCGACCGTGAACCAGCGGGCCTGAAATGGCCGGAGCTGTGGGCACGCGTGACAGCGGTCATCCCGGAGATCCCGGATGACCTGGAGAAGAACGACTCGGGTACGAAGCGCGGGGAGACAGACGTCCGCTTCTACCTGACGAATCTCGACAAGTCGGGGTGGATGATCACCGGAGCGGGACCGATGCGCATCACTGCGGCCGGGCGTGAGGCACTCGGCCAGCACCAGGACCCGCTTGCTCTGGACGCTGCGGCGGCCGCGGGGTACAAGCACTGGGACGAGCTTCGCGATCCTCCGACACTGGACCCGAACCCAGACCTCTCCAGTGGAATACTCCCGACGGCCGCGACCGAGCTCGTGGTGCTGAACGCAGCCCGGCTCATACTCGACCGCGGGATGCGGAACGGTGACTCTGCGTTCGCTCCTGGCCGCCCGGTGTGGAGTGAGGCCAACGTGGCTGCACTCCGCGCGGCCTTCGTCGACCATGTCGACAGGGGCAAGGACTCGTTCGTGACCAAGCTGGCACGGCAACTTGGGGATTCGCCTGACGACGTGATTCTCCTGGGCGCCGAGATGCTCTCCCTGCTTCTCCTGCCGCTCTCTGACTGGGGGAAGGACACGAAGCGGAAGCGGATCAAGGAAGTCCTCCAGCTGATGGATGAGCCCGTCCACATGGCGCCCGAAATCTCCGCGGCAATGGACTACGGCGTCTTCAACGGCAGCCTCGGGTTCACGACCCTCCTCTGGAGGGCGCTGTCGACCGTGATCGAGGTGGCCACCGCCTGGTGGAAGCTCGATGGCGCTGGCAGGGACGCAGCATGGAATGACCCGTGGGAGTGGCGGCGCCTGATCGAATCGGCGAGCGGTGACACCACGGCATCCGCGCGCTCCGAGCTGCTCTACCTCCGCCATCCCGCAGCTTTCCCTCCCATCGTGAGCGTCGACCACAAGCGCGCGATCAGGGACGCGTTCCGTGATGAGTTGGCGTCGAGCCCGGGAGACCTCGATCGCGACCTGCTCTCGATCATCATTTCTCTCCAGCAGAAGTCCGAAGGCCCTGTGGACTTGTACGAGGAGCCCTTCCGCAGCCGTTGGAAGCCTGAGGCCCCGGTGGAGGTGGCCCGCCGCGCGTGGCTCGTCCGTGGGTCCTCCGTTCGAGGTGTCGACATGATCCCAACGTGGTTGGAGGAGGGCTTCGTCTCGCTCCCCGCCAGCCAACTCGCCCCGCTGGAGCTCCCGGCTGAGCCAGCGGAGATCCGCGCCGCTGTGGACGAGGGCTACGCGCAGGTCTCCTACCTGAAACGCGAGGAGAAGGTCCGCGAGGTCCGCTCCTTCCTCCTCACCATGAAGCCCGACGATCTCGTGATGACAACGTCCAACGGCATCATCCACGTCGGCACGATCACCGCCGAGCCCGAGCAGATCGCGAGCGACGGCGGCCGGTCCAACCTCCGCCGCGACGTCGAGTGGGCGGACGTCGCCATCCCGTTCGAGGAACTGCCCGCCGAACTGTCCGCGCTCCTCAAGTCCGGTGGCGACGTGACGGACCTGACCGACGTCGTCGACGTCGTGGCGGCGCTGCTCCCGCCGGACGCCGGCGGGGGGACGGCGGTTGCCGGCGGGGGTGGCGTCGAATTCAAACCGACCCCACCCAAGCCGATAGAGCTCCGACACCTGACCGCCGAGGAGGCCGACGCCCTGCTCGTGGGAGCCGGATGGCTGAATGAACTGGTGGACCTCCTGAACCTGCGTCGGCAGGTGATCCTGTACGGCCCGCCCGGGACGGGCAAGACCTACCTCGCGCTGAAGACCGCGGAGGCCATCGCGCAGCCGGAGAACGTGCGCATGGTCCAGTTCCACCCGGCCTACTCCTACGAGGACTTCTTCGAGGGGTACCGGCCGCGGAGGGGCGAGGGCGGCGTCGTCGGGTTCGAGCTGAAGGCCGGTCCGTTCCGGCGGCTCGTCGAGGATGCCCGCGAGCACCCGGACCAGCCCTACGTGCTGATCATCGACGAGATCAACCGCGCCAACCTTGCCAAGGTGTTCGGTGAGCTGTACTTCCTGCTGGAGTACCGGGACAACGCGATCGAGCTGCTCAACAGCGAGGAGGACTCCAAGCCGTTCTCCCTGCCGAAGAACGTCTACATCATCGGGACGATGAACACCGCAGACCGGTCGATTGCGTTGGTGGACGCCGCCATGCGCCGTCGGTTCGCGTTCCTCTCGCTGCACCCGGACGACGCGCACGTCCACGGCATCCTTCGTGCGTGGCTGGAGAGGCGAGAGATAGACCTGGCCCCGGCCGACATTCTGGACGAGCTCAACTCCCGGATCCCCGACGCGGACTTCAAGATCGGTCCGGCGTACCTGATGAAGCCAGGGGAGGTGGACTCGGACACCGGGCTGGAGCGGATCTGGCGGACGTCGATTCTCCCGCAGTTGGAGGAACTGCAACTACGGGGACACCGTGGACGTGACCAAGCGGTACGGCCTCGGGGCGATCAAAGCGGCTGTCGAGTCCCGCGTCGCTGACATCGAGGCATGAAGGCAGGAGCACTGGTGCGGCACCGCATCGACCTCGTTGAGAATGGCTCGACGGAGACGGTGGCGCTTGACGTCGCCGTCGGACTCGCCGTAGCCGGTTCTGGTTTCGTCGATGCCCGCCACATCCCGGGTACGACCCTGTGGGAGTTGCGACCGCTGTCGAAGGTCGGTGCGGTGTCGGTCGGTCCGCTGGAGGTGCATGTCGCGCCGAAGGTCCCGATCGACCGCGTCGTCTTCCTCCTGGAGTACAGTATCGGCTCGGTGGGCTGGCAGGTGCCGCCGGTGCACGTTGACGTGGCGCCCGACCTGCTACTCGCCATCGTCGAGGTCTTCGAGCGCGCGGCGTCGCGGGCACTTCAGCAGGGAGTCCTGCAGGGATATCGCACCGTGGAGGAGACGGCCACGGTGGTGCGCGGCCGCGTGCTCCACGCGGAACAGTTGCGCCACCGCTTCGGACTGCCGCTGCCTGTGGACGTCCGCTTCGACGACTTCAGCGTGGACACGCCGGAGAACCGGCTGCTGCGCGCTGCCGTCGGGATCGCGCGTCGGCTCCCCGGGGTCAGCGGTGGACTCCGCCACCGGCTTCTTCGGCTCGACGCGCAACTGGACGGTGTGACGCGGGTTGCGCCACGGTCGGTCCTCGAGCCCTGGTTTCCAACACGACTCAACGCCCGGATACTCCCCGCGCTCCGGCTTGCAGAGGAGATCTGGAGGTCGTCGTCGTTCGAGGCCGGCGACGATGACCTCGCGGTGTCCGGTTTCGTGATCGACATGGCGAAGGTATTCGAGGACTTCGTCTGCACGGCCCTCGGACGGGCGTTGGTGGGACGCGCCGGTGGGTCCGTCAGGACGCAGGACCCGTGGGCGCTGGACGCCGCTGGCGCTGTGGGAATGAAGCCGGACCTCGTCTGGTACGCCGACGACGGCCGTTCGCCGCCGCCCGGCCGGCGTGCGGCGGGACGGCCGGCCGCCGTCGTCGACGCCAAGTACAAGGCCGAGAAGCCCGCAGGGTTCCCGAACGCCGACGTCTACCAGATGCTCGCCTACTGCACACGGCTCGGTCTTCCGACGGGCTGGCTCGTGTACGCGAAGGGCAATGAGGCCGGGGCGACGCACGAGGTCGTGGGTGCCGGGATCGAGGTCCGGGCCCGCGTGCTGGATCTGGCGCTGCCGCCCTCCGACCTCATTGCGCAGGTGGAAACGCTCGCGGTACAGATCGTCGCAGGGCTTCGATGATTACCTGGCCCAGCCTGCTCATCGTGGCCAATCCCCCAGTCAGCCTTCCCTCCAGATCCGCTCGGCGTCTGGGAAAGGTGCGAATAGAAAGGAAACCTCGGCGGGCAGTTGCCGCCCGTCCATCTCGGCCGGGTGGCTGCCCAAGAACGGCTGACGCTTAGCACCACACCAACGCCGAGACCTCAGGTACATGATGAGCGTCCTGTCCGGGGGGTGAAAGCGTGGACCTCGAGGACGGAGCCGAGGAGCACGGCGACTACCGCTCCACCTGTCGTGCGCTCTCTCGCTGAGTTTGGCCGCACCGCACTGGAAGACGTCGGAAAGTTGCTTTCCGGATGGGCCCAAGCCTGTCGTGGGACGTTAGTCCGGGTTCCGCAAAAGGAAGCAGGTAAAGTATGACTGCGAAGTCCTATAGACTCGAAGGATCTGTTAGCCCTTTCGGGTCTCACACAACCGATAGTTGGAGAAGTCTTGACGCAATACCCTCCTTCAGGCCAGAATCCCTCGGATCCTTCAGCTGACCAACCTCTTAGCCCTCAGGACGCGAAGGCGCGTGCAGCAGCGGAGAAGGCCTACAAGAAGTCGATGCGCCCTTGGTACAAGAAGAAGCGCTTCATCATTCCACTCGTCATCCTGGTCATCATCGTTCTCGCCCAATTGGGCGGAGGAGGAGACGATGCGCCGACTGCTGTCGAGACGAACGCCCCTGCTGAGGCCTCGCCTGCGACTGAACAGTCAGCACCTGAGAGCGAATCCGCGGAAAGCGAGCCGGCTCCGGCTGACACGCCGGCTGCCGAAGAGCCCGCAGAGTGGGTCCCACCGTTCCCTGGAGCGCAGGAGAGTGACCTGGTGGGAGCTCCCGGAGACTCGATCGACATGGATGGGGTCGTGGTAACCGTTTCAGAGTTGACCTACAAGGAAGACGTGCTTGGGGAATACCTGATCGCATCTGTCACCGTCCAGAACAATACTGACGACACCATCTCCTACAACGCGTTCGAGTTTGAATTGCAGAACCCGGGCGGGTCAGTGGAATCCACGACATTCGGTGGCACTGACGACTACCTCGGGAGTGGTGACATCGTGCCGGGCGGCTCAGCCTCTGGAGAGTTGCCGTGGGAGGCGAAGAACGGCGATGAGTCCGGCACGTTCATCGTGCTTTACGAGCCGATTAGCTTCTGGTCATCAGATCGCGCTGCTTGGGTCAATGACAGGTAACTCCGCAGGATGACTCCCATGATGGGGGGCCTAGCCAGAACACGGCTAGGAGCGTGGGTCTGTAAGG
>DBPQ01000137.1 GCA_002304945.1 Actinomycetales bacterium UBA1416
CCCGAAGAAGTGGGTGGGCCGGTCTTCGACGATCGTCTCGACCAGATCATCGAAGAGCTTCGCGCAGTGTGATTCCTTCCAGTCGTAGTTGCGCTGATACACCGGAATCACCAGGCACCGCTCACCGCTGGCGAACATCTCGACCAGGCTCTGCAACGAACCCTGCATCAGGACTCTCCCTCCCCCTGCTGGATCTTCTCCTCCAGGATGCGCTCGAAGTGGGCATACGCCTGGCGCATGTCCGCCTCACGGTCCAGCAGCCGGAACGGCAACTCGTACGTGTAGGTGTTCCCGGCCTGGTTGGTGGCGGTGCGCTCCTCGCGGGTGAGGTCGTCGCCCTTGCGGCGCCAGACCTGCAGCACCTCGGTGGGCACCAGCCGGCCGTTCATGTCATACACATTGCTTGTGCGGTCATAGTTGTATAGGACGCCGAACTGTGTACGGTACAGCGTGCACAATTCATCAACGGTGACTCCGAGTATCAGAGAGACGAGGGTGTCGATCTCCAGCAACGCCTGCCGCCGGTCCTCCGCGATCCGAAGCGGCGTCGCCCGAGTCCACTCCGCGCCGACATCGCCCAGCGTCGGCCGGTTGGCTCGCGGGAGACCGCCAGCCCATGTGTCGGTGAGGAAAGCGGGATCGAAGACGTCCTTCCAGAGGTCCGCATAGGCGTCGGTCATCACGTTGAGACGAGCGGTTCTCTGAATTAGCTCGGGCTCAAGCTCGTGACCGTGTACCAATGGTAAAGCTTGAACTGTAGTTGACCGTACCGTCGATTTTGGTGAGATGCGTACCTGAAAGTCGGCGATCAATGACGACATGAAGCCAGCAGCCAAGATTAGCAAGTCCGGATTAATGCTCGGGCTCCCAGCAGAGAACACGGCGTCCACGTGAGCAGGGCCTGGTGGGATAATTGCAGGAATTAGAGTTCTTTCATTTGTTAATGCGGCCATCGTGCGCCACGCAATGCGGAAGTAGTCGCGTGCTGGCCGCGGCACCGCATCTGTTCCCCAGTCAGTATATAGGCAATCGTACTCATAGTGATCCCCGGTCGGTTGATAGCCAGTCGCTGGAATGAAATCTTCGGGCAAGGCTTCATGATCCAAACGTGACCAATCACCTTTGCTGCGCAGACTCCGGTTGGGGATCTTGTAAAACGGTGTGCCTACGTGCATGTGCGGCCCCTGGAGAATAACGTCATCCCATGTCAAAGGATATGCCCAGCGCAGTTCGAATCGACCCCGGGAGCGATCATTCTTCTCGTGCCAACCAGTCGAATAGCGCAGTCCTATCGATGAGATCCTTGTGCTGCGCCCAAGTTTCCTGAGCACTTCTGTCGAACTACGGTTGACGGTGTAGAGCATTCTGCTATGAAGAATTGGCACGCCTTCCTCCTCAAGAAGATCATGCCAGGTTTGGAGCACTTCTTCGTCAACCCGAATGATCCGGCTAGAATGCGGACGCAGGTCCCACTTTCCGTCGGGATCTTTGAGGCCAGGTTCAACGCCAGATCCGTCGTGAAGCAACGACCTCACGACTGTCTCAGGGTGATACAGAGAGGCGGCGTGCAGAAAGGCAGGCCGTGCGGCTGAGTGACAGTAGACATGGACGCCATAACGCACCGGGTGTCCGATATCGAAGAGCTGCAATTCATTGACAAATTGCCAATGCCGAACCAGCCTCTTGTAGGTTTCAGCACGAAGCGCGCCGGCGTGGATGTCGGTGAAATGCGTGTCTGGGTGGATCAATCCAACAGTCCCGTTGTCGGATAGGTGGCGCCATGTCTGTTCCATGAAACAGCGGTACAGGTCCGGTTGAAGACCGGCAAGGAACGGGTAGTTGGTTGTGTCTCCCACGTAGGCAGCAGTGGCCACCACGTCCGTGACTCCATCCAGCATCAGCCCTCGAATACCTGGCAGTTGGAGGGTCTCCTCCCGTTTGGCGGAGCGGGCGGCTTCAGAGGGCTTGTGGGAAAGCTGCCACCACGGGTCTCCCTCCGCGAGTAGGGCGTCGGTGTCGAGGATTGGCCGGACCCACGGCGGGTTGCCGAGTTGGAGGTCGAAGCCGCCGCGGGCGAATACGGTGGCGAAGTCAAGTTCCCAGTGGAAGAAGCCCTGCTGATCGGCGACCTCCTCGCACACCCGCAGCCACGGGTGGGCATCGAGGACGGTGGTGACGGGCTTGGCGTCGGCGAACCCGAGATCGATCTCCTCGGCGAGGCCGAGAGCATCCCAGTCCAGGTGTGTGCCGAGCTGGTCCATCCCGGTCGGAGACTTTCGGCCCTGGGTGTTGCGGCCGAGGAGTTGTTGGAGGGCGTTGAGCCACTGCGCGAACGTCGGTGGTTTGACGTCTGTCTCGGTGAGCGGCCAGAACCAGAGGGTGGACCAGGCGTCCATGACACGGCGGAGGCGGCGGTAGGCACCGTTCACGTCGGCGAGGGACTGCTCGATCCGCTCGCGGGTGACGTTGCCGCCCGAGGGTTCGGGGTCGTGGCCCCAGACGGGGATGTCCCGGCGGGCCTCGGACTCGGCGATCTGCAGCCTTCGGAGGGCGAACTGCCAGAGGACCTCGACCCGGTCGGCGACCTCGAGCAGCGCTGTCATCTGGGCCTTGGTGGGCTTGCTGGTGACCTGGCGGCGCCAGGACTTCAGGGCGGCGGTCTCGTCGGAGGCCAGGGTGCGGGCCTCTTTCGCCTCCACCGCCGAGCCCCACCCGGCGGCGGGCAGGAGGAAGTGGTGGATTGCCCCGCCGGTGGAGGTGCGCACCCCGGACGCCATGTCCGCAGCCAGTTCGGTGAGCGGGTGGTCGGTGGGGGTGGCGGTCAGCCAGGACTTGTTCGCCACCTGGGCCTGGGAGTAGGTGGCGTGCCGGGCGCCGATGAGGGAGTTACCCCGGCGCAGGTGCAGCCCGAACCACGGTGCCTGTAGCCCGGAGACCATGGTGTCCAACCAGAGGGAGATCTCCGCCAGCTCAACTGCGGTCGCGTTCAGGTCCACCCCGTACACCTGGTGCAGGGCGAGGTAGGCCTTCACCCGTTGCAGTTCGCGGGGATAGGCGTCCGGGTCGATGCGCTGCCCGGTCTCCTCCTGGCGGCGGCGGAGGTACTGCTCCGCGAGCTGCCGGACGGCCTCGATGGCGAACGCCCCCGACCCCAGAGCGGGCTCGCACACGGTCAGGTGCAGGAGATCCTCTGCCGGGGTCGTCGTGCCGTCCTGGTCGAGGAGTTCCTCCAGTGCCTGGGAGACGGTGAACCGGGTCAGGACCTCGGGGGTGTAGTAGGAGGCGGATTGCTGCCGCTCCCGGCCGGCCAGCCGGAAGACGAACGTGCCGGCCTCGTGGATCACGGGCTTGACCTCGCCGGTGAGCTCGTCCGTGCAGCGCACGAAGTCGGCTTGGCTGATGCCGGTGGCGCGGTGGACGGGGACCACCCAGGAGCCCTTGACCGGGTCCCCGTTCTTGGCCACCTCGTGCAGGTCCTCGGCGGCGAAGAACCCGGTGTAGGACATCAGGCCCTCGTAGACCGCGCCGAGCTGGTTGATGCCGAGCTCGGCGTAGGAGATGAAGCCGCGGTCCCGGCCGCCGGCCTCCTTGGACAGCAGCAGGTGGCGCAGCACCTGCTGGAGGGCCTCGTTGCCGAGCCCCACTTCGTCGATGAGTGCGGTTGCGGCGGGCAGGAACAGGTCCGCCTTGAGCGACTGGAAGGTCAGGCCCGAGGGGGCGGCGCCGTCGTCGTCCGGTGGGAGGTGGCCACGATCGACGAGGCGGAACAGCAACGCCAACGACTCGTACAGGTGGGTGCCGGCCTTGGCGCGCGGGCTGGGCAGCTCGACGAGGGTGAGTTCGCGCAGCCGGTCCAGGGAGTAGCCCTGCTCGTACTCGCTCGCCCCCACCGGCAGCACCTCCAGTTCCGGGGAGGCCTCGGCGTAGAGCAGGAACAGGATGCGGTACAGGAACCGCAGCGACTGCTTCGCCAATGGTTGGGCCTGCTCGGCGGGCAGCGGGGGCAGCCCGGTGNNTCGTTCGCGATGATCTCGATGGACAGGCGCACCCCCTCGCGCAGGTCCTGCGAGACCCCCACGGTGTGCTTGACCGATTCCTCCAGGGTCTGCGCCCACCAGATGGCGCCGTCCGCGTCCGGGGCGAGGGAGTCCGCCGCGACGCAGGTCAGGGCGCGGTCGATCTCCCCGCCCCGCTTGGTCTCGTTGCGTTCGCAGACCAGTTGCAGGTCCACTGCCAGGTAGCGGCCCTCCGCCCAGCGGACCTTCTCGGTGAGCAGCAGCCAGCGGCCGGCGAGGACGAGCGCGAAGTCGGGGCCGTCGTCGGCCACGAACAGCGCCGAAAGGAGACGGGGCACAGAGGTGACCCTCGTGGTCTCGTCCGGCTCCCACGGCTCGAGGAGGGTGGGAGCGTCCTTCTCCAGCAGGTCGTCCACCGCGTCCACCGGGGTGGCCTCGATCAGCACCAGCGGGGCACCGGCCGTGATCCCGGGGGCCGAGACGGCCAGGGCGGGGCCGGTGCGGTGGGTGTGGTACCCGGCGTCGTCGTACCCGAGGACACGGCGGAGGGTGGCGTACACCGTGCGGGCGGCCTCGGCGTGCCCGGCGGGGTCCGTGGACCCGTTCGGGGAGGTCAGGTCCGCCAGCGTGGTCTCCAGGGCGGCACGCTCGGCAGTGAAGCGGGACCGGGCCGTGGGAACCTCGGCAGCGTCCCACTCCTTCCGGCGGGCGATAACCCGGGCCTGGAAGGACTGGGAGGTGGCGTCCGTGGTGAAGAAGTGCTCGGAGATGAAGTCCTCACCGAGGAGGATGGCGTCACTGCTGGGCATGGTTCTCCTCCGGGCTCGCGACCGGGTGATCCGGTGGGACCACCACCAGCAACGGGCGCACCAATTGCCGGTCCGGGGCCATCGCGGCGGCGAGCCTGGCCTCCTCCTCCACGCTGACGCGGCGGGCCTTCANNCTCGCGGCGCTGGATCAGGGTGTCCGCCTCGTCCTCCCACTGCTCGGCGCGGCGGGACCACGCCTCCACCCGCTCCGTGGCCGCGGCCGCCGAGGCGGCGAACACCTGGGCCATCTCGGTACGCGCGGCGGCGACGGCGTGGGCCACGAGGGGTTGCAGTGCCTCCGCGTGGGCGGGCGCGCCCGGGTTGGCGGGAGCGGCGTCCAGGCCCACGGCCTGCACCATCTCCTGACCGGACTCGTACGGGGTGATCGGCGCGAACGTGGGATTGGCCGGGTTGGGGAACTCCACGCTGAGGAAGGAGGAGGAGACCACGTGGCCGCGCTTGTTGGTCAGCGTGCCGGCCAGCAACACGGTGGGGTGGTCCACGGTGCCGCGCACCGCGAAGACCTGGTTGCGGCCCAGCGAGGCCAGGGCACGGTCCGCGGCCCAGTCCAGCACCGGGTGCAGCGGGCCGAGGTAGTGGGCCTCGGGCCAGGTGGAATCACTTTCGTCAGAGAGGGCGGCCTTGAGGAGGTTCTTGCCGCGAGAGGTGGAAGTGACCAGCTTGAGGGTCTCCTGGACGCGGCGTTCCTGCAGGTAGGACTGTGGGAGCACCTCCAGGCGCTGGATCAGGTCCTTGGGTGGGCGGAACTGGATCACCTGTTGGTCCGGGTACTCGCGCAGCTCGACCCCCTGCGAGGTCACGGGCGCGCCCGGGGTGATGAACGCTTCCTCCAGGGCCTCGCGCAGGAAGTCCACCTCGCGGCCGAAGAGGGAGGAGGCACCGCCGTCGGCGGGCGTGTCCGGGTGGGCCACCGGAGTGGGTGGCGTGGCGGCCGAGCCCATGATCTTGGCGAGCAGCGCCGCGACCGGGTCCATCCGCTCGGTCTCCTCCGGCGTGGCGACGACGTCCTCCAGCTCGCGCTGGCCCGCCAGCACGCGCTTGATCTCGTCCTCCTCTTGGGAGACGTCGTACTTGCCCATCAGGGAGGCCACGTCCCCCAGCGCGGTGTGGGCCTCGTGCTCCTTCTCGATCAGCTTGGACAGGACGCGGAGGTCACCGGAGAAGCTCTGGGAATCGGGTTCCAGGAGCAGGGTGGTGATCTGCGGGGAGTGGCGCTGGCCGTAGCGGTCGATGCGGCCGTTGCGTTGCTCGATCCGGATGAGGGACCACGGGATGTCGAAGTGGATGAGCTCGTGGCACTGCAGGTGCAGGTTCACCCCCTCGGAGGCCACGTCCCCGGTGACCAGGATGCGGATCGGCGAGGTGGACTGCTTGAACGACTCCACGATCTCCTGCTGCTCCTGGTCCGTCAGGCCGCCGTGGAGGATACGGACCTGGGTCTCGTCCATGTTCAGGTCCTGGCGGAGCTTGCTGGCCAGCCACCGGAGCGTGGGGACGCGCTCGGCGAAGATGACCGCGCGGTTCGGGGCGTGGTTGGCGACGCCGATGTGCGCGAGGTAGTCCACGAGACGGTCGTACTTGGCGGACGGTTCGGCCAGCGCGGCGCGGGTGAGGCCGAGGAGGTGGTGCAGCGCCGTCGTCTCGCGCTGCTTCGCCGGGGAGGTGGCGGGGGCGAGGCGTGACAGGCGCTCGGTGATGGTGGCCTCGAGGGCGGCCGGCGAG
>DBPQ01000047.1:0-758 GCA_002304945.1 Actinomycetales bacterium UBA1416
ATCCGGCACCACGATCTGTGGCACCCCGGCGAACAGCTCGAACGCCCCGACATGCGCGCTGATCCACGCCTCGGTCCGCATGTCCAGAAACGCCCGGCAGTACACCATCCCCGAGAACGGCAGCACCGCGACGAACAGGTACGCCACCACCGGGCGCCCGCCGCCCGCATCGATCAAGCCGATCGTGTCACCAGCCCAGTCAACGAACATCGCCCGGCCCGGCTCGTGATGCAACGTCGCCACCAGGTCGTTACGCGCCGCGTACTCCCCGAACAAGTGGCAGTACTGCGAGTACCCGTACTTCCGCAGCTCCGAGCCCGACCCCACATACCCGCGCCACGCCTGCAGCAACGTGAAATGCGGGTTCGACCTCATCGAGACCACCACCCGGGCGAAGTCGGGCACGTCATACCCGGTAGACACTCGCGCCCGACCGTCCGGGAACAGGCCCGCCAACTCCGCGTCCGACATCCCCGCCAGACCCACCTCGGTGATACCCTGATCCGCGATCACCTTGCGAGCCACCGACACGTCACGATGCGAGCACCCCGCCGCCACCACGATCTCCCGATAGCTACGGCCCTTGAACACCAAGGCCATGATCACCCTGAAGTCCGCCATCTCCTGCCTCCTTGCACACAAACGGCGACGCCCAACGCGCCGCCGCCGACAAGGAGACCAAGAACCCCGCGCTACCACCAACCCAGAACGCCGCTACCAACAACCCGGACCAGCGCTACCAACTGGAGCTATGCGCC
>DBPQ01000047.1:796-2926 GCA_002304945.1 Actinomycetales bacterium UBA1416
TCACCGGCGGGTGGGCGTGGATCATCGCGGTCATGGCCCAAACCGTGTTCGCCCAAATGATCGACGGATGGTACGACTCCGTACCCTGGAACTGAGAAGGAGAACGAGCACCCGGCACGTGTGCCACCCGAGGTGCGTCCTCGGGGCTGCTGCGGCCACCGTGGCCTCGGCATTCTTCCCATCGACGTTGCCGAGCATCCTGCACGGCGTCGTCCTGCAGGTGTTCTCCTACCTCGTTGTCGTGGTACGCGACATCGGAGTCCTGGCCATCGTCGGCTCCCTCGTCCTGCAGGCCCTGACATCACACCGCGCCCTCAACCGTGAGGCCCGCCGCGAACTCTGAAGTAGCCGCATTCTGCGGATACCGGGGTCCCATCGACGGCGACTGTGGTCACGCCATGCTACCGGAGTGTGTTACATGGTAGTATTTTGGTCGCATGAGTCAGGTGAAGCTGAGTGTGAGCCTTTCGGAGAGCGACGTCGCCTCCTTGGACACGTACGCCCGCGCGGCTGGCCTGAAGTCCCGTTCCGCGGCCATCCAGCAGGCGATCAGGCTGCTCGGTGACCCCGAACTCCAATCCGCCTACGAGGAAGCGTGGCAGGAGTGGGAGGCCTCGGGTGACGCCGAGACGTGGGAGCCCGCCACGGCTGATGGGCTCGCCGATGCTTCGCGGTGAGATCCGACTGGTCGATCTGGAACCAGCCCGTACAGGTGAGGCAAAGGAGCGCCGGCCGGCGGTCATCGTGAGCAATGACAACGCCAACGCCACCGCAGCCCGCCTCGGACGCGGCGTCGTCACCGTGGTTCCCGTGTCGAGCAACGTCACCCGGGTCTTCCCTTTCCAGGTCCTCCTCCCCGCTGCCGAGACAGGCATCCCCGTCGATTCGAAGGCCCAGGCCGAACAGGTCCGCTCCATCTCGGTGGAACGACTCGGCCCCGTTGTCGGACGCCTTCCCACCCAGCTGAGCACGCAACTCGACGACGCACTCCGCCTCCACCTCCAGCTCTGACAGGCCGCGCCCCGGATCGCGCTCACTGCACGGTACTGAGGATCGCGTAGCCCTCCGTGGCGGTGTCGGGCACCTGCCGGAAGGTGATCTGCAGGGGACCCGAGAACGGCGCGGTCGTGGAGATGAACATCTCGGTACCGTCGCATGCGAATTCGCCGCTCATGACGCTGTCCAAGCTCCCCGGGGCGTCTGCACCGGAGGTGTCACTGTCGGCGTCCACGCGGGCGTCGAGAACCTCGAACCACGCAGTTCCCCCGCCGGGGTCCACGCAGGCGGCGCGCGCCTCGAGGGTCGCGCCCTCGACCGCGTCGCCGGAGACGACGTCCTCCTGGGCCGCGCCGAACACGGAGCGGGCGATCTCTCCCGACACCTCGGGGACGGTCAGCTCGACAGGCCCCGGCGAGGGCTGCGTCGCGGACCCGGTGGGGGAGCGCGTGCCGGACGTCGTCGCACCGGGAGGGTCCGACGTCGCCGGTGCATCCGTCGGGCCGGTGCTGCAGCCCGCGAGAAGGAGGAGGGTGGCCGCCAGGGCGATGGTGCGCATGGCACCAGTCTGCCGGGAGACCGGGTTCACGGCGATAGGCCAGGGCGGCGCCCGCTCCGAGGAGTGCGTAGGGCGGCCCGCCGGGGCCGCTCAGCTCACCCGGATGAAGGTGGGGCTGGAGTGGTAGATCGGACCCTCGGTCAGCGGGGTACCGGGCTGCCGAGCGGCGATGTTGTTGCCGTTGCCGGTGTAGATGCCGACGTGACCGGGCCACCACACCAGGTCACCGGGGCGGGCCTCCGCGGCGGAGACCCGGTAGCCGGCACCCGCCTGCGCCGAGGACGTGCGCGGGAGGCTGATCCCGAAGTGGGCGTACACGTACTGGGTGAAGCCGGAGCAGTCGAAGCCGGAGGGCGTCGAGCCGCCCCACACGTACGGCACGCCCAGGAACTGCCGGGCGTAGTTGACGATCGCGCTGGAGGAGACTGCGGGGGCCGGCGCGTTCGACGGCGCGGCGGTCGCGGCCGCCCCGGTCGAGGAGGGGGCAGCGCCGCGGCTGCCCGCGCGCGACGTCGTCGGTGCGACGGGCTCCGGCGGCGGCGGGGGAGCGGGCTCGGAGGAGACGCTCACGGCCG
>DBPQ01000047.1:2935-3568 GCA_002304945.1 Actinomycetales bacterium UBA1416
CGATGTCGGCGGCAACCTGCACGACGGGGGAGAGGGACATGGCGGTACGGGCGGCGTCGCTCAGCTCGACGCCGCCGGCGCGCAGCTGGACGGGCGCCGTCGGCGCGGCCGCAGTGGTGGCGCCGGCACTAGTGGCCGCCATCGTCAGGACGAGGCCGGAGGACGCGAGAACGGCGGCGCCGCGCCCGGGGAGCGTGGGGAGCACAGGGAGCTGTCGGGGCGCGCGGTGGCGTGCGTGGGACATGGGGGCCTCTCGAAGGAAACGGGGGAGTCGGACTCGACGCTAACCCGGCCCCTCCGCGAATGTCACGGTTGGGTAACAGGATTCATCGAACCTTCATCAAGCCCGTGACGGCGCCCACAGGACGGGCGCCCATCCTGCCGGCCGCCGCGGACCGGTGCGCATAATGGCCCCCATGACCCAGTCCACCGCACCCCTGCCCCGGGTGCTGATCGTCGACGACGAGGCCCCCCTGGCGGGTGTCATCGCGAGCTACTTCGAGCGGGACGGCTTCGAGACCACCATCGTCGGCGACGGCGAGGCCGCCATCGCGAAGGTGCGCGAGTGGAATCCGGGCGTGGTCGTGCTGGACCTCGGCCTCCCGGGCGTGGACGGGCTGCAGGTGTGCCGCA
>DBPQ01000047.1:3602-21903 GCA_002304945.1 Actinomycetales bacterium UBA1416
CGGGGCGGACGACTACATGACCAAGCCGTTCAGCCCACGCGAACTGCTCGCCCGGGTGCGGGCCATGCTGCGCCGGCCCCGCACCGGACCGGCCGCTGTCCCCGAGCAGCTCACGATCGGCCCCCTCCTGCTCGACGTCGCCGCCCGCGAGGTCCGCCTCGACGGCGTCCCCGTGGACCTGACGCGCACCGAGTTCGACGTGCTCGCGGCCCTGGCCTCGCGCCCACGTGGGGTCTGGAACCGCCGGCAGCTCATCGAGGAGGTGTGGGGCCGGGGGTGGGTCGGGGACGAGCACCTGGTGGACGTCCACGTCGGGCACCTGCGTCGCAAGCTCGGGGACGATCCGGCCAGTCCCCGCTTCGTGCGAACCGTCCGGGGCGTGGGCTACAGCATCGGGTCCGGCACGTGAGCCCGCTCCGCCCGCCCGGGTGGGGCCTCGGCCCCCGCCTCTTCGTGGCGATCACGGGCGTGGTTGTCGTGGCCGCGATCACCGCGTGGGTGGTGGCCACGGCGATCGGACCACGCATCTTCCACGACCACCTGCTGCACAGCGGGACCACCGATCCGGATGCGCTCTTCCACGCCGAGGAGGCGTTCGTGGACGCCTCCACCCTCTCCCTCGCGCTCGCGATGGTGGCGGCACTGGCGACCTCCGCCGTCGTGAGCCTCACCGTGACCCGCCGGGTGGGCCGGTCCCTCGGCCTGGCCACCGACGCCGCCCACCGGGTGGCGGCCGGGGACCACTCGGCCCGCGTGCCGCCTGTCGGGATGGGCCGCGAGTTCGACGAGCTGGCCCACGCGTTCAACGGCATGGCTGCCGAGCTCGGGACCATCGAGGCGAGCCGCACGCGGATGCTCGGCGACCTGGCGCATGAGATGCGCACGCCGGTCGCCACTCTCGACGCCTACCTCGAGGCCATCCAGGACGGGGTGCGGGAACCGGACGGGGACACGGTGACCATGCTGCGCTCCCAGGTGGCCCGCCTCGCGCGGCTCGCCGAGGACGTCGCCCTCGTCACCACCGCCGAGGAGGGCGGCCTCACCATGCGGCATGGGCCGCTGCCCGTGGGCCGGCTCGTGGCGGACGCCGAGGCACAGGCAGCCGCCCGGTACGACGACGCCGGCGTCACCCTGGAGGTGCGAGTGACGGCTGAGGCGCGGGACGCCGTCGTCGACGGCGACGGGGACCGGCTGGGACAGGTGCTCACGAACCTCCTCGACAACGCGCTGCGCCACACGCCCCGTGGCGGGACCGTCACGCTCACCGCTGCGGTGCGCGGCGCTGAGGTGGCGCTGGAGATCGCCGACACGGGGGCGGGCATCGCACCGGAGCACCTCCCGCACGTGTTCGAACGCTTCTACCGCGTGGACGCGGCCCGCGACCGTGCCCATGGCGGCTCGGGCGTGGGGCTCGCGATCGTCCGCGCGATTGTCGTGGCGCACGGCGGTACGGTCACCGCGGCCAGCCCCGGTCCCGGGCAGGGGGCCACGTTCACCATCAGCCTGGCGCGGATGCCCTGAACGACTGTCGCACCAGGTCGAGGGCGGTGGCCTCGTCCAGGCCGAGGGACCGCGCGGTGTCCACGTACCCCCGGGCTGCGGCCCGGGCGGCGCGGCCGGTGCCGTCGTCGGCGATGAAGGTGCCGGCCCGCCCACGCCCCTCGACCAGGCCGTCAGCCTCGAGCTCGCGGTAGGCGCGCGCCACGGTGTTCGCTGCGATCCCGAGTTCCTCGGCGAGCGCGCGCACCGTGGCGAGCCGGTCCCCGGCCTGCAGCTCCCCCGAGTCCACGAGCGCCGTCACCTGGGCGCGCACCTGCTCGAAGGGGGGCGTCGTGGACTCCGGGTCCACGGAGAGTCGCGGCGTCACGCGATCACCTCGACGCTCCGCACGTCCGCGAGGCGGCGCAGCTGGCGGACGAGGTTCTCGACGTCGCCCGCGGCTCCGAGCCCGACGTCCAGGTGCGTGGTGGCCGGGTCCGTGGCGCGCACGTGCAACTCGACGACGGCGGCGCCCCGGTGCCGCAGCAGCCGGCACACCCGCTCGATCAGCTCCGGCGCGGGATCGGCCGCGATGTGCAGGCGGGTGGTCCGGGCCCCCGTGTCCGCGCCCATCACAGCTCCTCCAGCATCGCGTGGTTGGCGGCCCCGGGCGGGACGAGGGGCCAGAGGTTGTCCGCGGCGTCGATGGAGACGTGCAGGAGGAAGGGTCCGGGCGCTGCCAGCAGCTCGCCCAGCGCCGCGCTGACCTCGGAGGCCTGGTCGATCCGCCGGCCCGGGATCCCGAAGACGGCGGCGAGTGCCACGAAGTCCGGGTTGTCGTCGAGGGTGGTCTCGGAGTGCCGGCCGCCGAAGAACAGGTCCTGCCACTGGCGGACCATGCCGAGCCGCTGGTTGTCCAGCAGCACGATCTTCACGGGCAGGCCGTAGCGCCGCACGGTGGCGAGTTCCTGCACGTTCATCATGATCGAGCCGTCCCCGCTCACGCAGATCACGGTGTCCTGCGGGCGGGCGAGCTGGGCGCCGATGGCGGCGGGCAGGCCGAACCCCATCGTCCCGAGCCCGCCCGAGGTGAGGAAGTCCAGCGGGTGGTCCACGGCCATGTGCTGGCACGCCCACATCTGGTGCTGCCCCACGTCCGTGGTGATGACCGTGCGCGGCGGCTTCCGGTCGGAGAGCTCCTTCAGCAGCGCGGGGGCGTGGATGCCGGGGCCGGGGTGGTCGTAGCGCCAGCCGTGCGCTGCGAGGGTGGCGCGCACGTGGGCGCGCCAGTCCTCGATCTCCGGGCGCACGGCCAGCTGCGGGAGGACGGTGCGGAGGTCTCCGATGATCTCCACGTCCGCCTGCCGGATCTTCCCGACCTCCGCCGGGTCGATGTCCAGGTGCACTACGCGTGCGTGAGGGGCGAAGGAGGGGACGTGCCCGGTCACCCTGTCGTCGAAGCGGGCGCCGACCGCGATCAGCAGGTCGCACTCCTGCACCAGCAGGTTCGCCGCCTTCGTCCCGTGCATGCCGAGCATGCCGAGGTGGTGCGGGTCGGTGGCGTCCACCGTGCCGAGGGCCTTGGCGGTGGTGGTGGTCGGGATTCCGGTCGCCCGCGCGAGGGCGCGCAACTCCGCCGTCGCCCCCGCGGCCACCACCCCGCCGCCCACGTACAGGACCGGGCGCCGCGACGCGGCGATGAGGTCGCGAGCGGCGGCGACGGCGTCGGCAGGCGGGGGCGGCACGTCGTCGTCGATCGACGACGACGCGCGGGTGGCGGCGTCGAGCGTGGCTGCGTCGAGGGTCGCGAGTTGCGCGTCCTTGGCGATGTCGATGAGGACCGGGCCGGGGCGGCCGGAGCGGGCGAGGCGGAAGGCGGCGTCGAGGACGCGGGGGAGGTCCGCGACGTCGCGCACGAGGTAGCTGTGCTTGGTGCAGGCGAGCGACAGGCCGAGGACGTCCACCTCCTGGAAGGCGTCCGTGCCGATGAGCGGTGAGGCCACCTGTCCGGTGATCGCGACGATCGGCACCGAGTCGAGCAGGGCGTCCGCCAGCCCGGTGATGAGGTTGGTGGCACCCGGGCCGGAGGTGGCGATGCACACTCCCACCTGCCCGGTGGAGCGGGCATGCCCGATCGCGGCGATGGCCGCGCCCTGCTCGTGGCGGGTGAGGATGTGCCGGAGGCCGCCGTCGTGGAGGGCGTCGTAGAGGGGCATGATCGCGCCGCCGGGGTAGCCATGCACGGTGTCGACGCCGAGTTCCCGCAGTCGGCGGACGATCCACTGCGCGCCGGTGAGCGGGGTGGCCGGCGCCGTGGTGGTGTGGTGCGCGGTCTGGGCGGGGGCCTCGGTGAGGGTCATCGGTCCTCCTGGTGGGAAAAGAAAAGGCGCCCGATCACCTTGTGGGCGATGGGCGCGCGGGGCCAGCCGGCTGACGGGATCAGGATCCCGCGCGCCACCTGGTAATGAGGATGCTGGCCATGGCTCGACGGTAGGCCCGGTAGGCAGGAGTTGCGATGGTCTGCCCGCATGGCGAGATGACCGGCGGAGCCAACGGGCGCCGGACAGGTGTGTCAGGGGAGGAGCTCCTCGGGAGTCTCCACGCGGACGCCGGCGAAGCGGGAGAAGTCCGCGTCGTAGCTGACGATCCTGGCGCGGTGCTCCCGGGCGAGGGCGGCGAGGTGGGCGTCCGGGACGAGGTTGCCCCCGGTGCCCCGCGCAATCAGCAGTTCGCGCAGGTGCCGGGCGTGCTCCGCCGTGGGGTGCACCACCACGGCCCCGGGCGCGGACAGCCAGCTCTCCACCTGGGTGAGCGCGGCCTCCACGGGGAGAGGGTGCGGGAACAGGCCCGGACGGGTGGTGAGCCGCACGAAGGCGAGCAGGGCCGTCCATGCCAGCCCGACGACGTCGCCCCCGCCCAGCGCCCCGTCCAGCCAGCGGCGGGCCGCTTGGTGGTGGCGGGAGTCGGCGTTGACCGCGTGGATCAGGACGTTCGCGTCGACGATCCTCATGCGTCCCGCCGCAGCTTGCGCAGAAGTTCGGAGTCCTCGAGGTCGGCGGCGGCGCCGAGGGCCCGATCCACGTCGAAGGCCGGCTCCCCGAGGGACACCGCGGTGGTGGCGAAGGCGATGTCGGCCGCCGGACGTGTGGCGCCGTCGCGGATCGCGCCGTTGAGCGCCTCCTTGAACGAGACCCCCCGCTCGGCCATCCGTCGCCGGATCAGGTTCTCGACATCCGGGTCAAGGGTGACGGTCGTGCGCACAGATGACAGCATAGCATCAACAGAAGTGAAGAGTGAGCATCATCTGCATGAAACCTCGCCACAGTCACTGGTGCGAGGTTGTGTGCTGATGGCGAGGTGCAGGAAGCTCGCCATCAGCACAGACCCTCGCCCGCGTGGTACGCCGCCCTCGGGTCGCTCATCGGACGCTTCGCCCCACCCATCCTCTCGGGGATCGCGGGAGCCGTGGTCGCCCTCCTCGCCTTCTACGTGCTGAGCGGCTCCGGACTGGGTTCACCGCAGTTCGCGCTCCTCGACGTCGGGGGCGCGACCGTCACCCAGCTCGGGCGGCGTTACGATCTCGGGTTCCTCGGGGCGCAGGCCCTCATCCTGGCCGCGACGACGGTGGCAGCCTTCGCGGTCCACGTCCGGTACCACCGCGGCCGGGTGGTCCCCACCGTGACCGGCGCCGTGCTGATCGTGGGGATCGTCGCCGCGGTGGTGGCGGGACAGGCCGCCGGGCCGGAGTCCCGGAAGGTCCTGGCCGCACCCGAGCCGCCTGACCGGTGCTACGAGTGGGACCCGACGATCTGCCTGTACGAGTACCACGCCCGCCACGCCGACGACGTCGCCGGCCGGATCAACACCCTCGTGGACAGCGCACGCGACGCCGGCTACGCGGCCCTCGTGCCTGCGCGCATCGAGCAGGAGAGCTACAACCACGTGCCGAGCGACCCCACGGTGCGGTCCTTCTTCCTCGACCCGAGCGACCTCGGCAACGCCCAGTGGGAGCAGGAGGTCGCGATCCAGGGCATGCTCGCACCGAGGTGCGCGGTGCTCGCGAGCGACGAGGGTCCGCCCGCACGGTACTGGGAGGACCTGGCACGGTTGATGGGGACCTGGTCGATCCTCGCCGGGCTTCCTGACGTCACCGGCCAGTTCGAGACCGAGGCCGACATCCTGCCCCCAGACGAGGTCGCGGACATCCTCGACCGGTGGTCCCGCTGCGACCTGGGGGACGCATGACAGTGCGCACGATCCGGAACTTCGCCGTCGTCCGCGAGACCTGGGCGGGCCTCCTCATGCTGGGGATCTCACTCGCAGTCGGACTCGCCTTCAGCTCGCACGTTCTCACCGAGTTCGGGCCCATCGCGCTGGCCGTTCCACTGCCGGTCCTGCTCGTGGTGCCGGCGATCGCCGGGATCGGGGCGGGGATGGCAAGCGTGGAGGACCTGCGGATGCCGTTGCCGGACCCGCCCCTCCTCGCCCGCGCGGGATGGGCGCTCGCCTTCACGGCAGTCGCCGCCGCCATCGCCCTGGCAGGACTGGCACTCAGCGACGCCGCCACCCCGGCCGCCGTCGTCCGCAACGTGGTCCTCCACGCCGGTCTCGCGCTGCTGCTCGCCCGGACCGACGGGCGGGTCCTCTGGCTCCCGGGAGTGCTCCTGACCCTCATGGCGATGCTCTTCGGCCAGGGCTCGGCCGGCCGGGAGGTCGCGACGTGGGCCTTCGCCCTCGACCCCACGGTGGAGCCAAGCCACCTGGGCATCACGGGTGTGGTCTACCTCCTCGGCCTCGCCGCCGTGACCTGGCCGCGCCGGGACCGTCTTCCCGGCCGACCCGTCAGCCCACGTACTCCGCCAGGTGCTCGCCCGTGAGGGTGGTCCGGCCCGCCACGAGCTCTGCCGGCGTGCCCTCGAAGACCACGCGGCCGCCGTCGTGGCCGGCGCCGGGGCCGAGGTCGATGATCCAGTCCGCGTGCGCCATCACCGCCTGGTGGTGTTCCACCACGATGACGGACGTCCCCCCATCCACCAACCGGTCGAGCAGCGCGAGCAGCTGCGCCACGTCCGCCAGGTGCAGCCCGGCGGTGGGCTCGTCCAGCACGTAGACGCGCGCCTTCTCCGCCATCCGCGCGGCAAGCTTCAGCCGCTGCCGCTCGCCCCCGGACAGGGTGGTGAGCGGCTGGCCGAGGGTCAGGTAACCGAGCCCGACGTCCTCCAGCCTCCGCAGGATGGCGTGCGCGGCGGGAGTGCGGGCGACGCCGTCGCCGAAGAACGCCGCAGCCTCCGCCACGGGCATGGCGAGCACCTCGCTGATGTCCTTCCCCGCGAGCTTGAGTTCCAGCACGCTCGCCTGGAAGCGCCGGCCCTCGCACTCCTCGCACGGCGTCTCGACCGTGTCCATGAACCCGAGCTCCGTGAAGATCACGCCCGCGCCCTTGCAGACGGGGCACGCGCCCTCCGAGTTCGCACTGAACAGGGCCGGCTTCGCGCCCGTGGCCTTCGCGAACGCCTTGCGGATGTGGTCCAGCAACCCGGTGTACGTGGCGGGGTTGCTGCGCCGCGACCCCCGGATCGCCGCCTGGTCGATGACGACGACGCCGTCCCGCCCCGCCACCGAACCGTCCACCAGGGAGCTCTTCCCCGAGCCGGCCACCCCGGTCAGCACCACGAGCACGCCGAGCGGGATGTCGAGGCTGACGTCGCGCAGGTTGTTCGTGGCCGCGCCCCTGATCTCCAGCGCGGCCGACGGCGTGCGCACCTCACGCTTGAGGGTGGCGCGGTCGCCGAGGTGGCGGCCGGTGACGGTCCCGGATCGGCGCAGCGCGGCGACGTCGCCCTCGAACACCACCTCGCCGCCGGCGGTGCCGGCGCCGGGACCGAGGTCGACGACGTGGTCCGCGATCGCCACGACCTCCGGCTTGTGCTCCACCACCAGCACGGTGTTGCCCTTGTCCCGCAGGGAGAGGAGGAGCCGGTTCATGCGCTGGATGTCGTGGGGGTGGAGGCCGATGGTGGGCTCGTCGAAGACGTAGGTGACGTCGGTGAGGGCGGAGCCGAGGTGGCGGATCATCTTGGTGCGCTGGGACTCGCCGCCGGAGAGCGTGCCGGACGGCCGGTCCAGGGAGAGGTAGCCGAGCCCGATGTCGACGAATTTCTCCAGCAGGTGGGTGAGGCTGGCCAGGAGGGGTGCAGCGCTGGGCTCGTCCAGGGCGCGGACCCACTCGGCGAGGTCGCTGATCTGCATGCGGCAGGCGTCCGCGATCGACCTCCCGGCGATCGTGGAGGAGCGGGCGTGGGCGGCGAGGCGGGTGCCCTCGCACTCGGGGCAGGTGTCGAAGGTGACCACCCGTTCGACGAAGGCGCGGATGTGCGGCTGCATGGCGTCCGGGTCCTTGGAGAGCATGGACTTCTGGATCTTGGGGACCAGGCCCTCGTAGGTCATGTTGATGTTCTCGAGCTTCACCTTGCGGGGCTCGCCGTACAGGAACTCCTGCCGCTGCCGCTTGGTGAAGTCCTTCACGGGTGTGTCCAGCGGCACCACGGCGCCGAAGAGCCGCACGTACCAGCCGTCCGACGTGTAGCCGGGCACCTGGATCGCGCCCTCGGCGAGCGACTTGTCCTCATCCACCAGCTCGGTGAGATCGATGTCCGAGACCGTGCCCCGGCCCTCGCAGCGGGGACACATCCCGCCCACCACGGTGAAGGTGGCGGGCTTCCGCTGGTCCTTGCCCTCCCCGCGATCCACCTTGATGGCGCCGGTCCCCGTGGCGGAGGGGACGTTGAAGGAGTAGGCCTGCGGCCCGCCGACGTGCGGGGTGGCCAGGCGGCTGTACAGCAGGCGGAGCAGGGCGTTCGCGTCCGTCACCGTGCCCACCGTGGAGCGGACGTTCGCGCCCATGCGCTCCTGGTCCACGATGATCGCCGTGGTCAGGCCCTCCAGGTGATCCACGTCCGGGCGCGCGAGGGTGGGCATGAACCCCTGCACGAAGGCGCTGTAGGTCTCGTTGATCATGCGCTGGGACTCGGCGGCGATGGTGTCGAAGACCAGCGAGCTCTTGCCGGAGCCGGAGACTCCCGTGAACACTGTGAGCCGCCGCTTCGGGATCTCGACGTCCACGCCCTTCAGGTTGTTCTCTCGCGCGCCGTGGACGCGGATGAGGCTGTGGGCGTCTGCGGGGTGTGGGGCGTCTGCCGGGTGCGGGGCGTCTGCCGGGTGCGGGGCGGTGCGGGACGCGTTCATCTGCGCGATCGTGCCACCACCTCGCGTGAGGGGCAAGGTGCCCGGGATCGCGCTCCACTAGCGTGAAGGGGAGCGTGGCCCTGAGGCCGGGCGGCGCCGGTGAGGGTGATGGCGGCGGCGAGGGGGATGGCGGCGGCGCCGGCGACCAGGGCGAGGCACGCGACGCCGTCGCGGACGCGATGCCGCTGGACGCAGAGGCCTTCGCCCAGCAGCCGCGGATTGTGGAGGCCGCGATCGCGGCCGGGGGCGCCGGCGCGGCGCTGTTCGTGAAGGATCCGGCCAGCGCCAACCGCCTGCAGCGCATCGCGATCGAGGGCAGCCGGCACGGCATCCCGCTCCTGTTCGGCTTCGACGTGATCCACGGCTTCCGCACGATCTTCCCGGTGCCGATCGCCCAGGCCGCGTCCTGGGACCCGGACGTGGTCGAGGCCGGGCAGGGGGTGGCGGCGCGGGAGGCGCGGGCGTCGGGCATCCACTGGACGTTCGCGCCGATGGTGGACATCGCCCGCGACCCGCGCTGGGGCCGGATCATCGAGGGCGCGGGCGAGGACCCGTTCCTGGGCGGGGCGGTGGCTGCCGCGCAGGTGCGGGGCTTCCAGGGCGATCTCGGGCCCGAGAGCATCCTCGCCGGGCCGAAGCACTTCGCCGGTTACGGTGCTGCGCTCGGCGGCCGGGACTACGACGACTCCGACATCTCCGACTCCGAGCTCTGGAACGTCCACCTCCCGCCGTTCCGGGCGGCGGTCGAGGCGGGGGCCGCGAACATCATGGGCGCGTACATGGACCTGAACGGGGTGCCCGCGTCCGGCAACCGCTGGCTGCTCACCGACGTGCTGCGGGACGCATTCGGCTTCGACGGGTTCGTGGTCTCGGACGCCAACGCCGTGCGGTCCATGGAGACCCAGCACTTCGCCCGCGACCTCACCGACGCCGGTGCCCGTGCCGTGTCCGCCGGCCTCGACATGGAGATGTGCATGTTCGATCCGGCGTTCTCCCGCCTGCCGCAGGCCGTGGCCGACGGCCTGGTCTCCGAGGAGGTCATCGACGAGGCCGTCCGGCGGGTGTTGCGCGTCAAGTTCCGGCTCGGCCTGTTCGAGAACCCGTGGGCGGATGAGGCCGCCACCGCCGCCGTCCTCGACGAACCCGCGCACCGCGAGCTTGCCCGCACCGCCGCCGAACGGACGTTCGTGCTGCTCAAGAACGCGGCCGACGACGGCGCGCCCCTCCTCCCGCTCGACGCTGTGGCGTTGCGGCGCGTCGCCGTCGTCGGGCAGCTCGCCGCCAGCCCGCGCGACACGGTGGGCCCGTGGTGCTTCGACCAGGACAACGGTGAGACCGTCACCATCCTGGACGGGCTGCGCGCCCGGTTGGGGGCGGGAGTGGTGGTGGAGCACGCCGACGGCGCGTCCATCCCGGTGCGCCGCTTCCCCTCCATGTTCGACCGCTTCGACACGCTGGTGGCCAACACCCCCGCGGGCTACGACGACGACGCCGCGATCGCGGCCGCCGTCGAGCTGGCGGAGGGGTCCGACGTCGTGATCGTCGTGGCCGGCCAGCGCCAGAACCAGATCGGGGAGGCCGCGTCGGTGAGCACCCTCGAGCTGCCGGGCCGGCAGCTGGAGCAGCTGCAGCGCCTGGTGGCGACGGGCACGCCCGTGGTGCTGGTGGTGATGTCCGGCCGGCCGCTGGACCTGCGCTGGGCGCAGGAGAACGTGCCGGCGATCCTGGCGGTCTGGTACCCGGGGACGCGGGGCGGCGAGGCCGTGGCGGCGGCGCTGGTGGGGGACGTCTCGCCGGCGGGGCGGCTGCCGTTCACGTGGCCGCGGCACGTGGGGCAGGTGCCGCTGGTGTACAACCACAACCGGACGTTCCAGCCGGAGGAGCAGGGCAGGCGGTACTGGGACGAGGAGTCCACGCCCCTGTACCCGTTCGGGCACGGGCTGTCGTACGGGTCGTTCGAGTACGCGAACCTGGTGCTGGACCGGGAGTCGATCGCGGTGGGGGAGACGGCGACGGTCTCGGTGGACGTCACCAACACCTCGGACCGCGACGCCGACGAGGTGATCCAGCTCTACGTCCACCAGCGGTACGGCACGTCCACCCGGCCGGTGCGGGAACTGAAGGGCTTCGCTCGAGTGGCGGTGTCGGCCGGCGAGACCCGCACGGTCACGTTCCCTCTCGGTCCGGACCAGCTGCGCTACTGGAGCGCCGTGACCAGGGGCTGGGTGCAGGACGCCACCACCCTCGACGTGTGGGTGGGCGGCAGTTCCACGGCTGAATTGGCGGCGGTGCTGGAGGTGACGGACCCGAACTGACGGAGACTGCCGCCCGTGGGCACGCGCCCACCTCACCGGCGAGGGAGCCTTCGTCAGAAGGGTGGCGGTCCGTCGAATTGACGCGGGTTGAACTGGCTGGGGTCGGGGGCTGGCGGCTTCTCACCGGGGGGTGGTCCGGCGCGCTTCCTGGGCGGCCGGGCGCGCATGGGCGTGTAGCTCCGGCCGGCGACGGTGGTCCAGGGTCGTTCGCCGCCCTGGTCGGCGGGGCTGGGCCCGGCGAGGTTCAGGGACTTGAGCCGGTGGTGGTGGCGGCAGAGGTGGGTGAGGTTGTCCGCGGAGGTGGGTCCGCCGTCGGCCCATTCGTGGACGTGGTCCCGGTCGCAGTTCCGCGCGGCGGTGGCGCAGCCGGGGCGGGTGCAGTGCTGGTCCCGCACCCGCAGGGCGGTGGCGAGGTCCGCAGGCGGGGTGTAGCGCGTGCGGCCGACGTCCAGGGGCCGGCCGGTGAGGGTGTCGGTGACGAGGCGCTGCCACGTGCCGCCGGCGGCGAGCATGAGGGCGATGACCGGGGCGATGGGCCCGTAGCCCTCGAGGATTGCCGCCTCGGTGCGGTGCCCTGAGCCCAGGTCACTGACGGGGCCGGGGGCGTCGGCGTCGGCGAGGTCCACGTCTGGCGCGATCCCGGTGATGTCCGCCGCCAGCACCTCTCCGACGCTCGCGGGCGGGGTGAAGCCGGGCAGGGCGCGGAGCAGGACCTCCAGCGGCACGGTCACGGCCACCTTCGCGGGGTGGGAGCGCACGGTCTGCCCGGACTCGAGGGTGACGTCCGTGCCGTGGTGCAGGGCGATGGCCGCCCACGCAGCGAGGGTGTCGGCCCGCAACTGACCGGTGGTCCGGTGGTCCCCGGCGGTGTGGGCGGCGAGTGCAGCGGCGTCGAGCGCGACATCCAGGGCGGCGGCGTCGTCGGCGGGCAGGAACGCGGAGACGCGGGCCATGCCGTCGGGCAGAGGGTGCGGGCGGGTGACCCCACGGGTGTGGCGGGCGCGGGTGTGGCGGGCGTCGGCGTCGTCGGGGTCGATCTCGATGAGGGCGCGGGCGATGGCGGAGCGCACCTCGCCCGGGGTGTGCCCGGGCGCCTCGGGCAGCACCTCGGCCTCCACGGCGAGTGCCACCGGGAGCGCGACCGGGGACAGGGCGCGGACGAACTCCCAGGCCACCTCCAGGGTGATGTCCCCGGCGTGGAGCGCGGTGCCGGTGTCCAGGAGCGGTCCGTCGGCGATTGCAGCCCGGCCGACCTGCACCAGCCGCTCCGCCTGGGTGCGGGTGGTCCCCAACGCCAGGGAGATCTCCTCGCAGACCGCGTTGACCTCGCCGTGGGCGTCCTCGGCGCGGAACAGTACGTTGCCCGCGAGGCGGGCCGCGTGCCGGGCCTGCACCCACGCCGCCCGCGCGGCCGCCCGCTGGGCGTGGCGCATCGACTCCAGCGACGCCTCGATGGAGCAGTCCATCGTGGCCAGCCGGGACAGGGTCTCCAGGGAGGTGTCCGGGCTGAGACAGCCGAGCACGCGCCGGTGCAGGTCACCCACGATCACGCCCTCGGGGTGGGGATCCACCTCGAGGCGCTGGGTCCGCTCGACCCCTGCTGTCACTGCCATACGAACAAGTGTATGAGGACCCACTGACACGCTCGATCGGGCGTGAGTGACGCGCCGGCGGAGGGTGAGATGCGGTGGGATGGCATCAGGCACCACCGCGGCACCCGCCGCTGAGCGACGAAAGGACCACGCCATGAAGAAGCGCCTCCTCGGCCAGGGCCTCGAGGTCTCCGCCCTTGGCCTCGGCTGCATGGGCATGACCCAGACCTACGCCCCGTTCCCGCCGAAGGAGGAGATGATCGCGTTCCTCCGCGAGGCGGTGGATCGCGGCGTCACCTTCTTCGACACCGCCCAGGTGTACGGGCCGTTCAACAACGAGGAGCTCGTGGGTGAGGGGCTCGCGCCCGTGCGGGACCAGGTGGTGATCGCCACCAAGTTCGGCTTCGACCTCGACCCGGCCACCGGCGAGCATCGCGGCGTCTCCAGCCGGCCGGAGCTCATCCGCGCCTCCGTGGAGGACTCGCTCCGGCGGCTCCGCGTGGACGTGATCGACCTGCTCTACCAGCACCGCGTGGACCCGGCCGTGCCGATCGAGGACGTGGCCGGCACGGTTCGGGAGCTGATCGACGGCGGCAAGGTGCGGCACTTCGGCATGTCCGAGGCCGCAGCCGGGACGATCAGGCGCGCGCACGCCGTCCAGCCGGTCACGGCCCTGCAGAGCGAGTACTCGCTCTGGTACCGCCGCCCAGAGGAGGAGATCATCCCCACCCTGGAGGAGCTCGGCATCGGATTCGTGCCGTTCAGCCCGCTCGGCAAGGGCTTCCTCACCGGCACCATCGACCCGAACACCACCTTCGAGGCCGTGGACATCCGCAACACGATCCCCCGCTTCGCCCCCGATGCGCGGGCCGCGAACCAGTCGATGGTGGACCTCCTCGGCGAGATCGCGACGGCGAAGGGCGCCACCCCGGCGCAGGTGGCGCTCGCGTGGCTACTCGCCCAGAAGCCGTGGATCGTGCCGATCCCGGGCACACGCAAGCTGCACCGCCTGGACGAGAACCTCGGTGCGGCGGAGCTGGAGCTCACGGCGGCGGACCTCGCGGCGATCGAGGAGGCTGCCGCCCGCATCACGATCGAAGGTGCGCGCTACTCCGAGGCGCAGGAGCGCACCACGAACCTGTGACAGGTGGCGCCGCTCAGGTGCTTGGTCCGGCGCCCCCGGCCGGCCCGGCTCCCTCGTGTGGCACCGGCCGGAGGTCCAGGCCCTCGATCCCGGAGAAGTCGTCCGGGTTGCGCGTGAAGAGCGGCAGCCCGTTGGAGATCGCCGTCGCCGCGATGAGCGCGTCGTAGGCGCGGGCCGCGGGCTTCCGTCCCGCGCGTCGAAGCGAGGCCGCGACCGCGCCGAACGCTCGGGCGGCCGCGGCGTCGAACGGCAGCGGTTCGAAGTCGGCCTCCGCCTGCTGCAGGTGCGCCTGCCGGGCGGCACGCTCCGTCTCGGACCGCGCAACGAGCGGGCCAACCGAGAGCTCGGCGAGCGTGATCGCCGTGATGAGGGGCTCCGAGGGCAGGTCCTGCGCGTCCAGATCGGCGAGGTCGATGAGAGTGGAGGTGTCGAGGATGCCCTTCACAGCGTGGGGTCCACGATCTCGTCGATGTCAACGCGCAACCGGGCGGCGTCGACGTGGGGCAGGTGACGACGTCGTTCGATCAGTTCCGTGACGGGCGCCGGCCGGCGGGGGAGCGGGCTGACCTGGGCCACGGGCTCGCCGTCGCGGGTGACGGTGAGGGTCTCGCCGCGCGCCACGCGCGCGAGGACGTCTCCACCGTGGTTCCGCAGCTCGCGGATGGTGACCTTGGCCATGCCCGCAGCGTATCACCCGTGATACACCGCCGCATCTGTCAGCTAGCGGGCATTGATTCGACAATCATCGAATCAACGCGCCATACTTCCCCCCGTGACCGCGACCCTCCCCCCACGGCTCCAGGTGGACATGATGGCGCCGCCCCGGGAGACCACCGGCTGCAGCCCCGACCCCGTCCCTCCGGGCATCGCCCCGGACCGGGCCGCGCGCCTCGCGCGCGGCTACAGGGCGCTGGCCGACCCCACCCGCCTCCTCCTGCTGGCCACCCTCGCGGCGCACGACGGCGGGACCGCCTGCGTCTGCGACCTCAGTGTCCCGCTCGATCTCAGCCAGCCGACCATCTCCCATCACCTGAAGGTGCTGCGCGAGGCCGGCCTCGTGACGTCCGAGCGCCGCGGCACGTGGGTCCACTACCTCCTGGAGAGCGAGGCGCTCGCAGAACTCATGCCCCTCGACGCACTTGCCCCCACTCGCTGAACGTTCCGGAACGGAATCCCCATGACCTCTCCGCAGCAGCCCAAGGCCACCCCGCAGCCTTCCGCCGCCACCCCACCCCACCCCACGATCCAGGCCGCCAGCGCGGAGGAGCACCATGTCGCCGCCCGACTCTCCACCCTCGACCGCTTCCTGCCCCTGTGGATCGGGGCCGCGATGGTGGCGGGCCTGCTGCTGGGCCGGTTCATTCCCGGCCTGAACGAGGGCCTGTCTGCCGTGGAGGTGGACGGGATCTCCCTGCCGATCGCGATCGGGCTGCTGGTGATGATGTACCCGGTGCTGGCGAAGGTGCGCTACGACCGCCTCGACACCGTCACCCAGGACCGCACCATGCTCGTGGCCTCCCTGGTGCTGAACTGGATCGTGGGACCAGCGCTCATGTTCGCCCTCGCCTGGCTGCTGCTCCCGGACCTGCCGGAGTACCGCACCGGCTTGATCATCGTGGGCCTGGCCCGCTGCATCGCGATGGTGATCATCTGGAACGACCTGGCCTGCGGGGACCGCGAGGCCGCCGCGGTGCTGGTGGCGTTGAACTCCATCTTCCAGGTGATCGCGTTCGCCGGGCTGGGCTGGTTCTACCTCTCCGTGCTGCCTGGCTGGCTCGGCCTGCAGCAGGGCTCGCTGGTCGTCTCCCCTTGGGAGATCGCCAAGTCAGTCCTCATCTTCCTCGGGATCCCGCTGCTGGCCGGGTACCTCTCCCGCGTGATCGGGGAGCGCACCAAGGGCCGAGAGTGGTACGAGTCCCGCTTCCTGCCGAAGGTGGGCCCGTGGGCGCTGTACGGACTGCTGTTCACGATCGTGTTCCTGTTCGCCCTGCAGGGCGAGCAGATCACGGACCGGCCCTTCGACGTCGCCCGCATCGCCCTGCCCCTGGTGGCGTACTTCGCCCTCATGTGGGGCGGCAGCGTCTGGTTCGGGCGGGCGCTCGGGATGACCTACCCCCGCACGACCACGCTGGCGTTCACCGCGGCGGGCAACAACTTCGAGCTCGCCATCGCGGTGGCGATCGGCACCTTCGGCGTGACGAGCGGGCAGGCGCTCGCCGGCGTCGTCGGGCCATTGATCGAGGTCCCCGTGCTCGTGGGGCTGGTCTACGTGGCCCTGTGGCTGCGCCGCCGGCTCACCTGGCCGGAGGGTGCCGCTGCCTGAGGCTCACGCCTCCGCGCGCCGCCGGCCCCGCTCGGTGCGCCGCTCGAACAGGGTGTAGAGCACCGGCACCACGACGAGGGTGAGCAGGGTGGAGCTGATCAGGCCGCCGATCACCACGAGCGCGAGCGGCTGCGAGATGAACGACCCGCCCCCGGTGATCCCGAACGCCATGGGCAGCAGCGCGAAGATCGTGGCCGCCGCCGTCATCACGATGGGCCGCAGCCGCTTGCGTGCGCCCTCGGTCACCGCCTCGGCGAGCGACCGGCCGCGTGACCGGTACTGGTTGATCAGGTCGATCAGCACGATCGCGTTGGACACCACGATGCCCACCAGCATGAGGAACCCGATCAACGCCGGCACCCCGAGCGCCGTCCCCGTCACCAGCAGCGCCACCAAGGACCCGGTCACCGCGAACGGCACCGAGACCAGCAGGATCAGCGGCTGCACGAGGCTGTTGAACGTGGCCACCAGCACGATGTAGACGATGACGATCGCGAGGACCAGCGCCAACCCCAGGTTCGCGAACGCCTCCGCCTGGTCTGCGGCCACGCCCCCGATCTCCACCTCGGCGCCGGGCGGAAGCTCGAGGTCGTCGAGGGCGGTCCGCAGCTCCCCGGTCAGCGCGCCCAGGTCCTGCCCTGCCGGCGTCACGGCGATGGTGGCGCTGCGGTTCCCGTCGATGCGGGTGATCGTTGTCGGCGTCTCGACCACCTCCACCGAGGCCAGCTGCCCGAGCGGCACCGGCCCCGCAGCGGTGGTCAGCGGGACGGCCCGCAGTTCGTCCACGGACGCCGGGCCATCCCCGAAGGACGCCCGCACCGTCACCGGACCGGAGCCGAGGTCCACCGTCCCGACCTGGGGGTCGTTCATCATGCCGGCCACCGAGCCCGCCACCGCGGTCTCGCTCAGTCCCACCTCGGCGGCGGCCGCGCGGTCCACGGTCACCTCCACCACCGGTTGGTCGGCGGCCAGGTTGCTGCTCACCTGGGCAGCGCCGTCCACGCCCGTGGCGGCGTCGCGCACGAGGGTGGCGGCCTCGGCGAGCACGCCGATGTCGTCCGCCGTCACCAGCAGGTCGACCGTCGAGGCGCCCACCATGGCATCGCCCGCGCTCACCTCGATGTCCGTGACCGGGCCGGTCGCCAGCCCGGCGACGGCGTCGCGCACCTCCTCGGTGACGGCGGCGCCGTCGGCGTCCTCGGCGAGCGTGAGCGCGAACGACGCCGACGCGCCCCCGATCGCCCCGAAGGCGGCCATCCCGGTGCCGGACCCGACGGTGGACTGGACGGTCTCGACGCCGTCGAGGGCCATGAGGGCATCCTCGACCTCGCGGGCCGCGGCATCCTGGGCGGCCAGCGAGGTGCCGGGTGCGAAGGACTGGGTGACGTTCACGGTGTCCTGGCCCATGTCCCCGAGGAGGTTGGTCTCGAGGCGCGGCACGAGGGCCAGCGACCCACCCAGCACGGCGAACGCCGCCACGAGGGTGATCACGGGGCGGCGCAGCGCCCAGGCGAGGGTGGGGACGTAGGTGCGCTGCCAGATGCCGTGGCGCTCGCGACGTTCGGCCTCCTCGCGCGCGGTCGCGGCGGCCTCGGGATCGCGGGCGGAGCGCGGCGGGCGCAGGAACCAGCGGGCGAGGACGGGCACGATGGTCAGGGAGACGAACAGGGAGGCGAGCATCGCGATCGCCACGGTGAACGCGAACGGGCGGAACAGTTCGCCCACGAAGCCGCCCACCAGCCCGATCGGCACGAACACCGCGACTGTGGCGAGCGTGGAGGACGTCACCGCGCCGGCCACCTCCTTGACCGCGGTGATGATCGCGGCGGTGCGTTCCTCCCCGTAGGAGAGGTGGCGCTTGATGTTCTCGATGACCACGATGGAGTCGTCCACGACGCGCCCGATGGAGATGGTGAGGGCGGCGAGCGTGAGGATGTTGAGCGTGTAGCCGGTGGCGTACATGACCGCGAACGCCGCCAGCAGGGACAGCGGGATGGACACCGCCGAGACCAGGGTGGACGTCACCGACATCAGGAACAGCAGGATCACCACCACGGCGAACGCCAGGCCCAGCATCCCCTCCACCGCGAGGCCCTCGATGGACTCGGTGATGAACGGGGCCTGGTCGAACACCACGGCCACCTCGACGTCCTGCGCCGCCAGCGTCTCCTCCACCTCCGCTAGGAGCGTGGGTCGGTAACAC
>DBPQ01000060.1:0-6176 GCA_002304945.1 Actinomycetales bacterium UBA1416
GATCGCCTTCGTGCGCTCCGTGATCGCTGCCTCCACCGAGGCCGGGTCCAGACAGAAGAGGTCCGGCTCGATGTCCGCGAACACTGGGGATGCCCCGGTGATCGCCACCGCGTTCGCCGTCGCCGCGAACGTGAAGGACGGCACGATCNNACCTCGTCCCCGGGGCCGATCCCCGCGGCAAGCAACCCCAGGTGGAGCCCGGAGGTCCCCGAGTTCACAGCGACGCACTCCCGGCCCGCAACCAGTTGCGCCGAGAACTCCTCCTCGAAGGCCTTCACCTGGGGCCCCTGCGCGATCATGCCGGAAGCGAGGACTGCATCGACTGCGGCTCGTTCCTCGTCCCCGATGATCGGCTTCGCCGCAGGAATGAACTCGGTCGTCGTCATCGTTCCACCCTCTCCAGGGCGCCGTTCCGAAGCGCGTAGGTCTCGTCGGAGACGGGGCATCGGAAAGTCGACGCCGTCTCCTGCTCCAGCCGGACCCCCACGCGGGACACCCAGCCCACGTGCCGTGCGGGGACTCCGACCACGAGCGCGTGTGCCGGCACGTCCTTCGTCACCACCGCACCGGCGGCGATCATCGCCCATGCTCCCACCTCCACGGGCGCAACGCAGACGGCCCGGGCTCCGACAGAGGCGCCTTCACCGATACGGACGCCAACGGCGTGCCAGTCGTCGGCAGACTTCAGGGTCCCGTCCGCGTTCACGGCCCGGGGGTACGTGTCATTGGTCAACACCGCGGCGGGCCCGATGAAGACGCCGTCGCCAAGGACAGCCGGTTCGTACACCAGCGCGTAGTTCTGGACCTTGCAGTTGTTTCCCAGCCGCACCCCGGTGCCGATGTAGGCACCCCGCCCGATGGTGCAGTTCTCGCCGAGCATGGCGTGCTCCCTGACCTGGGCCAGGTGCCAGATACTGGAACCATCGCCGATGGACGCTGATGCGGACACGTCGGCAGAATCGGCAACCCTGATGGACATTCGGCTCCTCCCAACGTTCGGAGCCGCGTCTCGTGGTGTGGGCGGCTATCCGGCACTGTCGTGTCCATGACAGGATATCTGCCAGCGACGGTGCGCGGCACGCGCGACGCGCACACCGCATGGGGCCCGCTCCGCGCGGGAGTCCTGGCAGGAGAAGAGGATCGGGTGACGAGGGAGGAGCAGTCGCACCGAGCTCTCATCGCGAGCCGGATCTTCGCGCCAGAGCCGGCCGCCGCATCGCTGTGGCTGAGTGTCTTGGCGCAGGAACTGGCGGGGGCCGGGTACGACGTCGAGGTGCTCACCACAACCGCCCCCGGGTCAGCGCCGCCGAACGATCCCGCCGGCGTCCACGTCGTGCGGTGGCCTGCGGTGCGGAATGCGGATGGCTACATTCGCGGCTACCTGGGCTACCTTTCCTTCGACATCCCGCTCGTCTTCCGTCTCCTCCTGCGTCCCCGCCCGGACGTGGTCATCTGCGAGCCTCCTCCCACCACCGGCGTCGCCGTCCGCGTCGCGTGCGCCCTGCGCCGGATTCCCTATCTCTACGGTGCGGCCGACCTCTGGTCGGAGGCGGTACGCGAGGTGGGCGTCCCGTCCGTCGTGCAGCGCGTCCTCGCGCGCGTGGAGCGGTGGGCGCTCGCCGGAGCAACGCAGGTCCTGACCGTGAACCCCGAACTGGTGGGGCGCATCCGTCACCTCGGGGTGCGCCGACCGATCACGCTGATCGGTTACGGAGCGGACACGACCATCTTCCGGCCCGACGGCCCAACTGCCGTCTCCGGACGCCCGTACCTCGTCTACGCCGGAACCGCCTCCGAGGTTCACGGCGCCCGCATCTTCACTCGTGCCATGCCGAGAGTGCTGGAAGAGGTCCCGGACGCGCTCGTGGTGTTCATCGGGCAGGGTACGGAGCGTTCCGCCATGGAGGAGGACGCTCGGGCGCTCCCTACCGGCTCTGTCGAGTTCCACGCGCGTCTCGACCCGTCTGCAACCGCTGCATGGCTACGCGGCGCGCGAGCGGCGCTCGCGAGCGTGCGTCCCGGCCCCTACGGGTTCGCGATCGCGACGAAGTTGTACGCCGCGACCGGGTGCGGTACCCCGGTGGTCAACGTCGGGCCCGGCCCCGGTCGGGACCTCGTCCGGGACAACCACCTGGGGTGGGACGTGGACTACGACGTCGGCCGGGTGGCGGAGGCGATGGTTGCCGCCCTTCGGACGGAACGCAATCCGGAGGACGTCGAACGGTTGTCGACCTGGACCGGCGATCACGCGTCGCTCCAGGCCGCCGCCCGGAGAGCTGTCGCGTGCGTCGATGACGTGGTTCGGAGGGCAGTCGGCCAGCCGTGAGGGTGTCGCGGTCCTGACGCACCAACTGGCCTAGGGACGCAGGTAGATCCGTCTCCAGTGCAGGATGCTCGCGAGAACCGTCCAAGCGAGCACCGCGGCCGCGGCGAACGGCCACATCCGGTCCGCCGAGGCCATCACGCTTCGGGCCAGGTAATCCGCCCACGTCTCGCCGCTGGGCGAGTACGTGTGGGTGAGGGTCAGCATCACCGCGTGCGAGCCGAAGTACACCAGCAGGCTGTTGCGGCCCAGGGCGACCAGTGGGTAGGTTGCCACGGACATTGCCCGCGTGGGCGGCCCCTGGTCGAGCGTCAGGTGGAGCGCGGTCAACACCAGGCCCACGCCGGCAGCCGTGCCGAGCGCGAAGGGTGGCGTCCACAGCCTCTTCATGGTGGGGACGAAGCCGCCCGTCACGTGGGCCATCGCGAGGAAGCAGGCCACCACCCCCAGGAGGATGACCGTGGTTCGCAGGACTGATCTGCCACTTCGGGAGGACATCGCGTGGCCCATGGTGGCGCCGGCCGCAGCAGTGACGAGGGCGCCGAAGGACGCCACGATGCCTTCCGGGTCGTGACCCCGCACCCCGGCCGCGTAGATGTGATCGGCACCGAACACGAGCGGATCCACCAGGCCGGAGGGGTTGCACTCCGGGGTCAGCAGGCTGCCCGGGCAAGAGGCGGCGTACAGGTGGAGGGCCCAGGCGTACCCGGCTCCGAGGACAAGCGTGATCCCGAGCCACGCCCACCACTGTTTCGCGACGAGGTGGAGCAACGCGATCACCAGCACCACGAAGGCGTAGAGCTGCAGCACGCCGGTCACCCGGAAGGTGTCCCACGAGAGGGCGCCGGTGACGGTCCACTGGGCGTGCGCGTTGAACGCGAGGCCCGCGAGGAGGAGAACCACGCAGCGGCGCACGGTGGGCCCCACTGGTACCCGCCTCCCATAGGCGAAGCCGAGGCCGCAGCCGCTCAAGGTCACGAATACCGGGAAGATCAGGTCGACCGGCTTGACGGAGTCCCACACGGCGTGCTTGAGCACGTCGGGAGTGGTGTACCACGCGTTGATGCCAACGCTCGCCACGAGCATGATCCCGCGGGCGACGTCGAGGCTGATCCTGCGTCCCACGGCGGGCGGGGGGCCCGTCAAACGCGCATGCTGCGCCTCAAGGACATCCGTACGCGTGGCCATTGGCGCAGTATCGCAGCGTGAAGGGCGACTGTGCCCGACCCGCCCGCGGGGCGGGCGCAGGCGTCAGCGGCGTCGCTCGCAGTGTCACACTGCAACAGATCTGTCCCGTCACCTTGACGTACCAGTTGTCACATGTGTCACTCTAGTAACACTGGTGTCATTCAGGAGGACCTCCCATGCGCACGACTGCCCCCCATGTGGCCGCACTTCTGGCACTCCTCGTTGCCGCGGGTGTACCGGCATCAGCCTCCGGGCCTGCAACATCAGAGCAGGGACCTGCGGAGGGACCCGAGGTGGTCGCTCCGATTGAACCGTCGCTCACGGATGCTGTGCCCGTCGAGGCGCAGACCGACGTCGTCTCCGTTGCCGACGCTGCGGAACCGGTCAACGCACCCGCGGGACTCGAGCGGGTTGTCGTCAGCGCCGACGTGCCTGCCCTCGCCGTCGTCGGGGTCACGTGGGATCATTCTGCCGAACCAGCCGGGCTGTCGGTCCGGCTGCGGGCACTGGAGAACGGCACCTGGACGCAGTGGTCAGAGCTGGAACTGGACGAGTCCGAGGCCGGTGGGCAGGGACGGGGCGGCACCGAGCCGATCGCGGTGCTCGAGGCCGCCAGTGTCGAGGTGGAGGTGACCGCCCCGTCCGGCGAGGTTCCCCCGGACGCGCGCATCCACGTCGTCGATCCTGGCCACAGCGCTGCCGACGACGACGCAGCCACCCTTCCCACCGTCGCGTCGATCGGTGGCGGGATGTCCCAGCTTCCCCTCGCCATCGTGACCAGCGGGGTCCCGCGCGTGTACGGCCGCGCCGATTGGGGGGCCAACGAGACGATCCGCACGTGGCGGCCCGAACTCGGCAAGGTCACCGGGGCCGTCATCCACCACACGGCAGGCCGTAACGACTACACCGCGGAGGATGTTCCCGCGATCATCCGGGGCATCTACAGCTACCACGCGATCAGCCGCGAGTGGGGGGACATCGGCTACAACGCCATCGTGGACAAGTTCGGCCGCATCTGGGAGGGCCGCTTCGGCGGGATCACCCACCCGGTCATCGGGGCACACGCCTCCGGCATGAACAGCACAATGTTCGGGATCTCCCTGATGGGGGACTACTCCACGGAGGAGGTGCCCGATCTGGCGATGCGGGCGATGGCGCAGATGACCGCCTGGAAGTTCGCGGTCCACGGCATCACGCCGGAGGGTTCCACGATCGGACTCGAGGGAGCAGTGCTCCCGGAGCGGGTGATCGGGCACCGGGACGTGGCGAACACTGCGTGCCCGGGCCAGGGCTTCTACGACCGGCTGGGAGAGTTCCGCGATCTCGTGGCGCACCTCTTCACCACGATGCCGAGCTACGCCCAGCCCGACCCGTACTCCGTGAGGCTTGCAGGCCCGGACCGGTACGCCACCTCTGCCGCAACCTCCCAGTGGATCTTCCGCCTCCCTGCGGTCGTCTACGTGGCCACCGGTCTGGAGTACGCCGATGCGCTGGCCGCCTCGGCGGCGGCAGCCCTCACCGGCTCGCCAGTCCTCCTCGTCCGTCCCGATGGCATCCCGGATTCGGTGGTATCGGAGATCGAGCGCTTGCAGCCCACCACCATCAAGGTGCTCGGTGGGGACGCGGCGGTCTCCGCCCAGGCTCGGGCCGGACTCGCGGACCTCGCCGCAACCGTGGAGGNNGGTCGCAGGCGAGAACCGCTACGAGACCGCCGCTCTGGTGAGCCTTCAGTCCTGGGCGGAGGGCGCCGAGACCGTGTACGTGGCGTCCGGCCAATCAGCGCCCGACGCCCTCGGTGCTGCCGCGGCGGCGGCCGAGGAGGGAGCACCCCTCCTCCTCGTGCGCCAGGGCAGCCTGCCCGAGGAGACCTCGGCCGAACTGGAGCGCCTGGCACCCCAGCGTGTGGTGGTGGTGGGCGGCACGGTCGCCGTCTCGGAGGCGGTCATGGCAGAACTCAGGGAAGACCTCCCGGACGCCGAGATCGAGCGAGTCGGCGGGATCGACCGGTATGCGACGTCCGCACAGCTCGTCGAGCGGCTCTGGACCGACCCGGCCACCCGGGTGTTCCACGCCACGGGCGCCACCTGGCCCGATGCACTCAGCGCGAGCGCCGCGGCGGCCGAGAAGGGGGCGCCCGTGCTCCTCGTGAAGACGGCGTGTGCGCCCCCACCCATCCGTGACCTCCTGGGGAAACTGGACCCCGCGGTCGAGTTCGTAATCGGTGGCACCACCGCGGTCGCCGATGGGGCGTCCGGAACGGGCTGCTGACGTTGTGACGGACATCCGCGTCCTCCACGTCAACGACGCCGCCTTCACCACCGCCAACATCCTGCGGGAGGCCAAGCGTCGCGAACTGCCGTGGAGCTATCTTCCGATCGCCGTCACCGAAACGGATTGGCATGGTGTGTCCGGGAAGCTGAGGCGTGCGGCCCGCGGCCTGCGTTGGGAGGCCCGCCTCGCCCGCCGCGCAGCAGCCGCCGACCTCCTGCATATCCACGTCGCCTCGGTCGTGCGCCACACCGCGTGGCTGCCGCGCCCGTACGTGCTGCACCTCCATGGCACGGACATCCGCACCCACCAGTACGACCCCCGCTACGCCGCGCTCGTGCGCCGCGCCGTCGAGCGGGCGGCCGCCGTGCTCTACTCCACGCCGGACCTGGCCGAG
>DBPQ01000060.1:6219-7169 GCA_002304945.1 Actinomycetales bacterium UBA1416
CTCGCGGTGGGAGGCCGTCAAGGGCCTCCCCGTCCAGGTGGCGATCGCCGACTCGATTCGGCGCCACGAGCCTGAGGTGCGCCTCGTGGGTCTCGACTGGGGGAGCGGCGCCGCCGACGCTCGCGCCCACGGCGTCCGCCTGGTGCCCCGGCTGCGCCACGCGGAGTTCCTCGACCTGCTCGCCACGGCCCACGTGGTCGTCGGGCAGCCGACCGGGATGCTCGCGGCCAGCNNTGGAGCCACGGTGGTACCTGCCGGTCACCGTTGCGGTGCCGCCTGTGCTGGGAGGGCTCGCCGTTGGGCGGGCGCACCGCCTGCCGGCCCAGGACCCCGACCACGCCGACGCACCGACGCTGGCGAGCGACGACGTGGCGGCCCTCGCCGAGGCGCTGGCACGCGAGGCACTCACCGCGCTGGAAGACCCCCGAGCCGCCTCCCTCCGACTGGACGGCCCGGCGTGGCTCGCCCGCGAGCACGGGCCGGGTAGGGCCGTCGACCAGCTGGTGGCGCTGTACGCGTCACTGCGGTGAGCGGGTTCGCGAACCGGCGCGGAGCGCCGGTGAGACGATGGGCCGCATGATCGTGGGCGGCAGCTGATGGCGCGCATCCTGGTGGTGACGGTGGCGCACCCACCAGAGGATGCACGCATCCGTCACCGCGAGATCGCCGCCCTGGTGGAGTTCGGACACGAGGTGACGTATGCTGCTCCGTTCCGGGCCTTCGGCGCCTCGCGGCCCGCAGGGCTGCGGTGCGTCGACCTGCCGCGCTCGTCCGGCGGTCTGCTCCGCCGCGTCCCCGCGATGGTCGCGGCCGCCCGTCTGATGGTGGGGGAGCGCGGCTCCCAGGACGTCGTGCTGATCCACGACCCCGAGCTCCTGCCGTCCCTCGCCCTCCTCCGCGTCCTGCCCCACCACCCGGTCACGGTCTGGGACGTGCACGAGGACGTCCCC
>DBPQ01000060.1:7236-9515 GCA_002304945.1 Actinomycetales bacterium UBA1416
TTCCACCTCCTGCTCGCGGAGACCACCTATCAGCAACGGTTCCGTCGCCAGCATCCGGTGGTGCGGAACAGCGTCCGGATGCCGCCCGGCGGACCCTGGGCGGCGGAGTACCCGGCGCGCGTCGTCTATGTGGGTGCGCTCACGCGCGCGCGTGGGTCGGATGAGATCATCGCCCTCGCCGAGCGACTCCCCGAGATCCTCGTGGAGGTGATCGGCAACGCCAAGCCGGATGTCGAGGACGACCTGCGCTCCGCTGCCGCCCGCCTTCCGAACCTCCGGTACCGCGGGTTCGTGCCCAACAATGAGGCACTCGGGCGGTTGCCCGGCGCCCTGGCCGGCCTCAGCCTGCTGCACGGCGAGCCCAATCACGCCCATTCCGAGCCCACCAAGATCATGGAGTACATGGCCCACGGGATCCCGAGCATCACGACCCCCAATGAGGCCTCGCGCGAGCTCGTGGAACGCACCGGGTCCGGGGTGGTGGTCGGGTTCGGGGACGTCGATGCCGCCGTGGCGGCGGTCCGTGCCTGGCACCGCGACCGGGGGGCGCGCGACGCCGTCGCAGCCCGCGCGTACGCCGCCGCCTCGGGCCGTGACTGGGCCGTGGACGGCGCCCGCTTCGCCCGCGTGCTCCAGGAGTGGGTGGAAGCGGCGCGCGAGTGAGGGGCGGCAGCATCCTCCGTGACTCTGCGGCCAGCACCCTGGGCGTCCTGCTGCAGGGGGGAGCGCGATTCCTGGTCTCCGTGATGGTGGGCCGCATCGCGGGCCCGGCGGCGCTGGCACTGCTCAACGGCTCGCTCTCCCTGGCCACGGTAGCAAGCCTGCTGTGGCCCACCTCCGCCGGTCAGGCGGCCTCCATCATCCTCGCCCGCGAGGAAGCGGCGGGACGCAATAGCCTGGTGCCGGCGGTGCAGCACCACCTCACTCGCCGAGCCGCTCTCGTGGTGGGTGCCACGCTCCCCGTGGTGGCAGTGGTCGCCGCCCTGATCCTGCAGGCTGGCTGGGACACGGCGGCGTGGGTGGCGATGTTGACCGCGGCGTTCTCGGCATACAACGTGACGCGGGGGATGCAGTTCGGCCGCGGGCGCGTGCTGCAGGCGACCTTCTGGGAGGGTGCCAGCGCCGTCACCACGCTCGCGTTACTGGCTGCGGTGCTGGTGGCCGACCTGCCGGGCCTCTACCTCCTTCCACTCACAGTCGGGTACACCGTGTACGCGGTGGGCGGGTGGCCGCGCGGCTTGGTAGCTCCAGTGGTGCTTCCCGAGGCACTCCGGCGGGAGCTGGACCAGTACGTGATGTGGGGTGTGCTCGGCACCCTGGCCTCCACCGGCCTACTGCAGCTGTCCATGGTGATCGCGGTGGCCACGGAGAGCGCGGAGGCTGCCGGGATGTACGCCGCCGCCATCTCGCTGGCCACCCCTGCCTCCATGCTCGCCACCGCGTTCTCGATGGCGCTGGCCCCAGCGATGGCGCGCTCCGTGGGGCGAGCGGACCCGGGGGCGCTCGCCGCCCAGACGGACACGGCGACCCGGGCGCTCGTGGGCGGGATGGTGCTCGTGTTCGGGCTCGTCTCGATCATGGCGCCACCGCTCGTGGACCTGGTGTACGGGCCGCGGTACGGGGATGCGGTGGTGCTCCTGCGCATCCTGCTGGTGGCCGTGCTCCTCTCGGCCCTCCCCGTGGCGGCCACCAACTCGATCACGGCCCGCGGGAGTGCCGGGGTGCGACTCTCGGCGTTCATGGCGGTTGCGAGCATGGTGGCCGGTCTGGCGGCCATCGGAGCGCTCGCCCCCCGGTACGGCACCGCGGGGGTGGCCGCCGGGTATCTCGTGGGTGCGGTCGCCAAGGCAGGGCTTCCCCTCGGGTACGTCTGGCGGCACGATCAACAGTCGTGGAGCGGTCTCACGCTTCGAACACTCGGGGGTGTGCTAGGCCCACCGAGTGTCGCCTTTCTGGGGGACACTGAACCCCTCACCGCCGCTTTTCTTGCCTTTCTGTTCGCAGTATCCTGGACCTTGGTCTCTTCCCGTGACCTGCGGAAACGCCCTCATGGAGGCCTGCAGACGTGATCTTCACAAGATCGTGATCGAACTGTGAAGGCAACCGGAGCGAAGGACTTGCATCGGCCACCCGCACCCCGTTAGTGTGGCGAGTGTTCTCCTCAGAAGTGCGGGTCGCAGGGGGGAGGGAATCTCCCTCGTCTCGGCAACGTCGCTACGGGAGGCAATGGGTATCCAACTGACCGAGGAGGTCCGCTCTGACCCGGATCCGCGAGTAGG
>DBPQ01000069.1 GCA_002304945.1 Actinomycetales bacterium UBA1416
CCCCTCCACCCCACCCCAGCCTCACACGACGGAGCCTCCCCCATGCCACGGAGCAAGGAGATCCACTGGGTTCGGTGGCGCGCAGATTTCCACAGGCTGCGTCCCTGCTTGATCTGGCTCCACAACGACCACATGACAATCTCTCCATGCGTTCTTTCCCGCCCAGGAATGTCCCTTCGCTCGAAGTCATCCGCGCGAGGTCTGGCCTCCTCCCCGGGCAGCCCTACGCAGGACTCGCAGAGACCGATCAGGGCACTGTGCTCACTCGTATCCGTCCCGGCAGTTACGCGGCCGCGGAGGAGTGGGAAGGGCTGAAGCCAGCTGAGCAACACGTCGCACTTCTCATGGAGACCGCGGCCGCGCTCGGCGATGATCTGCTCTTCTCCCACCACTCGGGAGCGGCGCTTCTGGGCATCCCAATATTCGGCAGCTACCCATCCAAGGCCAACATGAGCTGCGTGCACAGAGGCGGTGGATTGAGCACGACCTACGTGACCCGGCATACCACGATGAAGCTCCCGGAAACGGTCAGTGTCGGGAAACTCAAGTGCACGTCACCCGCACGAACCGCGATCGACATCGCACGGACGGACACGTTCCACTCAGCCCTGATCGCGATGGACCACGTCCTTCGAACGGGGCTCGCCTCCGAGGACCAACTTCGCACTGAACTCGACCTCATCGGCCGAGCACGTGGTGCTCACAGAGCGTCACTCGTACTCGAACGCGCCGATCCACTCTCCGAGTCACCAGGGGAATCGCTCTCGCGGGCGCGCATGTACCAACTCGGTGCTCCCATACCCATCCTCCAGAAGGTGTTCCACAACCCTGACGGCCGCTTCGTCGGTAGGACGGACTACTACTGGGAGGAGGAGGACGCTGTCGGCGAGTTCGATGGCCTCACGAAGTACCGGCGCGGCCAGGAGTCCACTCCTGAAGACATCGTCACCGCCGAGAAGGTGCGTGAGGACGACATCCGCCTCCTTGTGTCCAAGTTCATCCGATGGACGTGGCAGGAAGCTGCAGCGGTGACTCCCCTCGAGACGAAGCTTCGTCGATCTGGCATCCTCAAGGGCTTGCCAATCCGGCTCTTCGGACTCTCGGCTCGCTGACCCTCTACTTCCCCCGCACGACGGAGCCTCCCTCGCGCCACGGACCACCCCCCTCCACGCACCCTCACACGACGGAGGCTCCCTCACGCCACGGACCACCCCCGGCACCTCCCCTCCCTGCAGGAACCAGTCCAGAATGGAACCGGACAGGACTGGAGGTGGGAGACCATGCGCGTCGCACTGGTGCTCGGCTCTGGCGGGGCCCGCGGCTACGCCCACATCGGGGCGATCGAGGAGCTCCACGCCCGGGGCCACGAGATCGTCACGATCGCGGGAACGTCGATGGGCGCGCTCATCGGCGGGCTCGAGGCCGCGGGCAAGCTCGACGAATTCAGCGACTGGGCCTCCAACCTCACCCAGCGGGACGTCCTCCGTCTCCTCGACCCCGCCATCTCCCTGCCCGGCGCCATCAAGGCCGAGCGTGTGGTGGGCAAGGTGAGCGAGATCCTCGGCGGCGTGCGCATCGAGGATCTGCCGATCCCGTTCACCGCGGTGGCCGCGGACATCTCCAACCGGCGCGAGGTGTGGTTGCAGCGCGGCCCGGTGGACGCGGCGATCCGTGCGTCCATCGCGATCCCGAGCATCATCACGCCCGTGATGCTGAACGGCCGGCTCCTCGCGGACGGAGGCCTGCTCAACCCGGTGCCCGTGGAACCCACCACCGGGATCCCGTCGGACTTCACGCTCGCCGTCTCCCTGTCCGGCAAGTCCGAGACCGCGAACCGGGCGCCCGTGAAGGAGACCTCGCAGCACGCCGGAGGCGTCGACTGGGGCGAGCGCTTCCGCCGCAGCGCCGCCGACGCCCTGGACGGGAACCTCGTGCGGGCCCTCGTCGCGCGCTTCGTCCCCGAGGCCGACGACGCCGTCCCGCCGACGCCGGCGACGTCACCCTTCGAGGCACTTCCGGACGACCTGCGCACCGCGGACGTCATCACGCTCTCCCTCGACACCATGCAGGGCCTGATCGAGCGGTTCCGGCTCGCGGTCAACCCGCCGGACATCCTCGTGACCGTGCCGTCGCGGACCTGCTCCACGTTCGACTTCCACCGCGCGAATTCGGTCATCGAGGTCGGTCGGCGCCTCACCGCGGACGCCCTCGATCGCGCGGGGTACTGACCCCTAGAACACCGGTTTGCCGCCCGTCACGCCGAGCACGGTCCCCGAGACGTAGCTGGCCTCGTCGCTGGCGAGGAACACGTAGGCCGCGGCCACCTCGATCGGGTGCCCGGCACGGCCGAGCGGCGTGTCCGCCCCGAAGCCGCTCACCTTCTTCTCCCCCATGGTGGAGGGGATCAGCGGCGTCCAGATCGGGCCCGGCGCCACGGCGTTGACGCGGGTGCCCTGCGCGCCGAGTTCACCGGCAAGGTTCACCACGAGGTTGTTGAGCGCGGCCTTGGTGGCGGCGTAGTCGAGGAGGTGGTCGGAGGGCGAGTACGCCTGGATCGAGGTTGTCACGATGATGGACCCGCCCTTCGCCAGCTCCGGCGCGAGGGCCTGGCAGAGCCAGAACGTGGAGAACACGTTGGTCTGGAAGGTCCGCTCGATCTGGTCGGCGGGGAACTCAGCGAGCTCGCCATGGGTCATCTGGTAGGCGGCGTTGGGGATGAGCACGTCGAGGCCCCCGAGCGCGGCCACGGCCTCCTTCGCCACCCTCACGTTCTCCTCGTGCGTGCGCAGGTCGGCCTCGAACAGGTGGCACGTGCCACCCAACGCACGGATGACCTCGGCGGTGGACGCGGCGTCGTCGGCCTCCTCGGGCAGGTGGGTGATGGCGACGGCGGCCCCCTCCTTCGCGAACGCAATCGCGATGGCGCGGCCGATGCCGGAGTCACCGCCGGTGATGAGGGCGCGCTTGCCCGTCAGGCGGTCGCGGCCGGTCCACGAGTCCTCGCCGTGATCGGGGCGGGGGCGGAGCTGCTCGATCGTGCCGGGCCACTCCTGCTGCTGGGCGGGGATGCGGGAGAGCTTCGGTGTACGCATGATTCCATCGTGTCCCGGCCACCGCGGCCCCGCATCTGGAGCCTCCGATTACCCGCGAAGCGCTGGCCCGGAGCCCCGGACGCGGCGAGAATGACAGCACGAGGACGGGAGGCCCACGATGACGCAGGCAGGAACACCGGAACTGATCCTGAACGACCGCCGTCTCCCCGTCCCGGACCCCGGCGCCAACCTCCTGGACCTCCTCCGCGCCACGGGCCTCACCGGCACCAAGCCCGCCTGCCGCGGCGGCGACTGCGGCGCCTGTCAGGTCCTCCTCGGCGAGCTCGCCCCCGGCGCCACCGAACCGCGCTACCTCCCCGTCAACACGTGCCTGCTGACCGCAGGCCGCGCGGTCGGCTGCCATGTCATCACGG
>DBPQ01000089.1 GCA_002304945.1 Actinomycetales bacterium UBA1416
CGGGCAGACGACGTACACCCGCCCCCCACCGGCTGCCTCCTCGGCGCACCGCTGCCACACCCGCCGCATCCACGCCTCCCGCTCGCGCGGCACGAGGAAGGTGGCGACGTCGGGTCGGCCGGCGGGGAGTTCCGCGAGCGTGGAGACCTCCAGGTCCCCGAAGACGGTCATCGCCACCGTGCGCGGGATGGGGGTGGCCGTCATGACGAGCGAGTGCGCGAGCTCCCGGGTGCGCAGCACGTCCCGTTGCTCGACGCCGAACCGGTGCTGCTCGTCGACGACCACGAGGCCGAGGTCGTCGAACCGCACGTGCTCGGACAGGAGCGCGTGGGTGCCGACGACGATGCCCGCCTCCCCCGCGGCGATCGCCGCGAGAGCCCGGGTCCGCTGCCGGGCCGGGAGGGCGGCGGTGAGGATCTCGACACGGGTGCCCCCGCCGAGACCTCCCATGGCGAGGGTGCCCAGCAGCGCCGTGATCGACCGGTGGTGCTGGTGGGCGAGGACCTCGGTCGGGGCGAGCAGGGCGGCCTGGCCACCGCTGTCCACCACCTGGAGCATTGCCCGAAGGGCGACCACGGTCTTCCCGCTGCCCACCTCGCCCTGGAGGAGGCGCTGCATGGGTACCTCCCGCGCGAGGTCCGCCGCGATCTCCGCGCCGACCGCCCGTTGGCCGGCGGTGAGGGCGAACGGCAGGCGGGCGTCGAAGGCCGCCAGCACGCCGTCGTCGGTGCCCGGGCGCGGCGGGATGTGCCGAGCGCGGACCCGTTCGCGGCGGCGGATCAGGGCTGTCTGGAGGACGAACGCCTCCTCGAAGCGGAGGGTGTGGCGGGCCCGCTCCCAGGCGGCCTCGTCCGGGGGATCGTGCACCAGCTCGAGCGCCTCGCGCGCCCCCAGCAGGTGTTCGGCGGCACGCACGTCGGGCGGCACGAGGTCCGGCACGTCCTCGGGGCGCAGCACTCGCAGCACGGTGCCGACCGCCCGGCGGATGCTCCAGGTGGGCAGGGCGGCGGTGGCGGGATAGATCGGGACGGGACGCATGTGGCGCTCGATCGCCTCCGTGCCGTCGGCGTCCTCGTCGAGCATCTCGAAGTCGGGATGGAGGAGCTGGCGCCGGCCCCGGTAGTCCGAGACCGTCCCGGTGAAGAGCCCGACCGCGCCGGGGGCGAGGCGCTTGCGGTAGCCGGTCAGCGCGCCCTCGTGCTTCGCGAAGAAGGTGAGGAGCAGCTCGTCGGTGCCGTCCGAGATGGTGGCGTTGAGGATGGCGCCGCGGCGGGAGCGCATCGTCCGCATCGTCACGTCCTGGACGCGCGCCATGACGGTGACGTGGTCGCCGAGGGGCAGGCCGCCGAGGTGGGTGAACCGGCCACGGTCCTGGTACCGGCGCGGGTAGTGGCGGACCAGGTCCTCCACCGTGGCGAGGCCCATCCGGCCGAGCGCCTTCGCGGAGCGGTCGCCGAGCACGCGGGAGAGCCGCTGGTCGAGGAAGGTCACTGGACGCGGACGAGGAGGGCGGTTTCCGGCTGTCCCCCCACCACGATGAACGTCTCGAGCTCCGGACTGGCGGCCTCGAGGAGCGCGGTGAGCAGCTTGGCCGCGCGCCGCGCCCCCACCGCGGCGCCCACGAGGACGGTGACGACGGCGGGGACGCCCGAGGCGAGCTCCCGCGCGAGGGCATGGACCTCGGCCTCGAGGGAGCGGGGGTCGGCGTTGCCCACCACGTGGGTGCGGGCGGACACGAGGTCGCGGACGACCGCGAGGAGTTCCGGGACGCCGGACTCGGTCGCGGCCTCGAGGAGGGCCACCGACTCGTAGACGGCCAGGTCGTCGAGGGTCGGCCCGACGGCGACCGCGTACCCGTCGGCGACCACGACGGCGTCCCCGCTCGCCGTCGCGGCCTCGGCCGCAGCGGCGGCCGAGCACGGGAGCACCAACACGTCCCCCGCGCCGGCGTCGACCACGGCACGGGCGATGGTGGCGGCATCGGCAGCGAGCACGGCCACGGCCCCTGCCCGCGCGAGCGACTCGAGGAGTTGGGGCGCCGTGGTCACGGCCACGATTCCCACCCGCCGCTTCGGGGGGTCGAGGGGCCGGACGCACACCTGTGACATGGGGAGCTCGGAGAGCGCCTGCGCGGGGTGTTCGAGGTGCACGTGCACGTGCCACAGTTCCTGGGCGCCCTGTACCACGACCACGGAGTTCCCGATCGCGCTGAGGTGCATGCGCAGTGCGGTCGCCTGCCGGTGCGAGGCACGCACGAGGTACATCACCTCGAAACCCTCGAGGCGATCGTGCTCGTGCGGCTCGTCCGGCGCGGCCNNAAGCCAGTCGGGGTGGACGGACGGCGCGAGGCCGAGCGCGGCCGCCAGGGCCTCCACGAGGATCGTGAAGGCGAGGGCGCCGGCGTCCACCATGGCGGTTCCCCGCAGCACGGGCAGCGTGTCGGTCGTCGTGTCCAGCGACGCGTTGCCGGCCTGCACCGCTGCGGTGACGACGTCGACGAGCGTGGCGTGCGGGCTGAGGGCGAGGGTGGCGCCGGCGACGTCCCGGGCGAC
>DBPQ01000127.1 GCA_002304945.1 Actinomycetales bacterium UBA1416
GTTCCCGGTGCTCCCAGCTCAGGTGGAGGCGGGTGGTGAGGTGGTCGGCGAGGAGGGTGTCGTAGCGTTCACCACCCGCCTCCACCTGAGCTGGGAGTACCGGGAACGCGGTCCCCGCCGCAACCCCGCCTTCGAACTCACAGCCGTCCCCCAAACCCTGCTCGACCTGTTCTCCCGCCGTGCGGCCGCGATCGACGTCGAGGTCGACCGGCTCATCGAGAAGTACCAGACGGACCACGGCCGCCGCCCGGACGCGACGACGGTCATCCGGTTGCGACAGCAGGCCACCCTCGCCACCCGCGAGGCGAAGGAGGTCCACTCCCTGCAGGAGCTCACCGCGGAGTGGCGCACCCGCGCCGCCACCGCCCTCGGCACGAACCCCCAGGACTGGTTCACGCGCGTGCTCACCGCCCAGCCCGACCGTCTTCCCGCAGTGCCGCCGGCGCAGTCTCGGCTGGTCGACGACGCCGCCACCATGGTCCTCGCAGTGCTGTCCCGCAAGCGCGCGACCTGGTCTGCGTGGAACATCGACGCCGAAGCCTCTCGCGCCCTCAAAGCCCACCGCTTCCCCACGCCGGCCGCACGGGACGCGGCGGTCGCCGCCGTCGTCACCGAAGTCCAGGCCCGGTCCGTGCTGCTCACGCCACCCGAGGCTGCGTCCACACCGCTGGCGTTGCGCCGCGCCGACGGGTCCTCGGCGTTCCGCCCGCACCGGGGCGAGGTGTACACCGCGCAGGCCACCCTCGACGCCGAAACCCGCCTCCTGGCCACCGGCCGGGACACCACCGGCCCCACCGTGGAGCCGGAGCACCTGACCTACACCGGCCTGTTCGACGACCAGGCCGCCGCCGTCCGCAAGATCGCCCGCTCCGGCCGCCTCCTCGACGTCCTCGTCGGCCCCGCCGGAGCCGGGAAGACCCACACCCTCGCCGCACTCCGGGCCACGTGGGAAGCCGCCCACGGCCCCGGCTCCGTCATCGGCCTCGCCCCGTCCGCCGCGGCCGCCGACGTCCTCGGCTCCGCGCTGGGGATCCCGGCGGAGAACACCACCAAGTGGCTGGTGGAGCACGACGCTGGCCCCGATCGCCACCAACGTCTCACCCGCGCCAAGGCCGCCCTCCCGCGCGCCACCTCCCGGGAGGCGGCGCGGGAGATCGCCACCCACATCCAGCGCCTCACCCACGACCTGAACCGGTGGTCCTTCCACCCCGGCCAACTCGTCATCATCGACGAAGCCTCCCTCGCCGGGACCGCGGACCTGGACCGCATTACCGCGTCGGCTGCCGAGGCCGGCGCGAAGGTGCTGCTGGTGGGGGACTGGGCCCAACTGTCCGCCATCGACGCCGGCGGCGCCTTCGGCCTCCTCGTCCGCGACCGCGGCACAGGCGTCCCCGAACTCGGCGCCGCCCGCCGGTTCAAGAACGCGTGGGAACGCCAAGCCGCCGGCCTCCTCCGCGTCGGCGACCCCGAAGCCCTGCGCTACTACAACCACCACGGCAGGATCACCGACGGCGACCACGACACCATGGTCGATGCCGCCTACTCGGCGTGGTCCGCCGACGAGCACGCCGGCAAGACCTCGCTGCTGCTCGCGGGAGACACCGACACCGTCCGCGCCCTCAACCACCGCGCCCACACCGACCTCGTCACCACCGGCAAGGTCACCGCCACCGGCACGCGGCTGCACGATGGACTCGAGGCGGGGGTGGGGGACCGTGTCGTCACCCGCCGCAACGACCGCCACCTGCTTGTGGGACCCCGGTGGGTGAAGAACGGGGACACCTTCACCGTCACCCACCGGCACGACGACGGCGCCCTGACCGTCCGACGACCGCATGGCGGCCCCTCGGTCACTCTCCCCGCTGGCTATGTGCGGGAGCACGTCGAGCTCGCCTATGCCACGACGGCGTTCCGCGCCCAGGGCGCGACCGTGGATACCGCGCACGCGATCGTCACCGGACCCGGCATGACCCGCGAAGTCCTCTACGTCATGCTCACCCGCGCCAAAGAATCGAACACCGCGTACGTGTGCACCGACCGTCCCGTCGAACCGCTGCCCGGGTTCGAGGACCAGCCCACCACCGCCCGCGGCGTGCTCACCGCTGTGATGGGGAACGTCGGTGCAGCCGTCTCCGCCCACGAGACCGCCGAAGCCGAGCGTGAGACCGCGACCTCGATCCGTACCCTCGCCGCCGAGTACGAGACCATCGCCCACCACGCCCAAATACCCCGCTGGACGCAGATGCTCGCCCGCGCCGGGCTCATCCCCACCCAGCTCGACCAGATCACCGCATCGCCGGCGTTCGGCGCACTGTCCACCGCACTCCGCCGAGCGGAAGCCCACGGGCTGAACCTAGAGGCCGCGCTGCCCCGACTCGTCGAACATGCCGACGCCGGCACCGTCGACCTCGCCTCGGTACTACATCAGCGTGTCGAGCGCTGGGTCGACATGTCAGGCACAAACACCACCGGGAGCGCGGATCGTTTCGTTCTCGGATTCCTCCCAGCAGCCACCGCCGAACACCCCGAGATGGCTGCAGCGCTGCAAGATCGCGTCCAGCTTATGGAACAGCGCGCCGACGAACTCATCGACCGCGCCCGCACCGCCAACGCCCCATGGTTCGCCCAGCTCGGCCCCCAACCATCAGCCGCGCCGGACGCCGCAGCTTGGCGGGCTCGAGCGAGGACCGTCGTCGCTTATCGAGAACGTCATCAGATCACTGACCCTTGGTCCGCCCTCGGCGCTGCAGATGGCGGGAACGCCCAGCAGCGGCGAGAGGAAGCCATCGCTGCGCGCTCGATGACACCCTCTGAACGGCCGCGAACCGAGCCCTCGATGCGGTCCACGCGCGCCACGGCGCTTATCACCCACGTGGACCCGATCGGACGGTGAGCCATGCGCACCAAGCCCTCGTCCCAGGACCTCCGACGAATCCTCCGCCTCGCCGCACCGCCCATACTGGCTCTTGCTGTGCTCGCCCCCGTGCCCAGCTTGCTCGGGAGCACGCTGTCGAGTCTCGAGGGGGTTCTCCTGCCGGCATGGCGGGTGGCCATCGTGGCGTCCGTGCTGTGGCTCGCCGCAACGACCTGCTGGGCCATGACCCGGCCGGGGCGCGACCGCCGCGCCTACGAGCGACTCCAACAACTCCGGGGTCTCGCAGATGAGTCGTATCGAGCTCTCGTGCAGATCCAAACGACCGTCTGGACCGCAGCTGCGGGTCAGCACGCCGTGGTCATGAACGTTGCGACCGGAACCCTTCATCGAGTGTGGCTTCCAGAGACAGCGGCTCCCATCAGGGAGTTTGTCGTCCTGGAACACACGGACCACGGCGTGCGAGTCATCGGCAGCCTGTCGGCTCCTTCCGTGGAGGCGGCGCACCGCCATGAGCGCCGCACCTGTGCAATCCGCGTGCCAGACAGGGCGGTTTCGCCCGGCAGGTGCACCGCCGTGGAGATTGACGCAGCTGTCACGCTCATCGACGAGGTGGAGGCGTACCTCAGGACCGAGAGTCCATGAATCGCCATCACCGGACGCTGAGATGACTGCGACATGTCATTTTTGGTGTCAGGCCCGAGCCCTCCGCGAGGTTGTCGCCTGACCGTGAGAAGCTGCTGGTGTGAGTGTGACGAGCAAAGAGTGGATATTGCGCTCGGTGAGAGC
>DBPQ01000021.1 GCA_002304945.1 Actinomycetales bacterium UBA1416
GCCGGCGCCGCCGCCCACGCCGGGGCCGCGCTGCGCGCCGGGACCGCGCGCCGCCTCGCCCACCGCCTCGGCCTCCCCCGCTCCGCCGGCCCGGAGACCCTCGTGCCGGCCGTCGCCCGCGCCGCCGGCTGGGAGGACATCGCGGTGGCGTCCCTGCTGTACCACCGGTCCCCCACCACGTCCGCCGAGCTGCTGGACCTGTCCGCCGCCCTGGAATCACTGGAGAGAGAGGTTCACCGGCATGACCGATGAGCACACCGCCACCCCGTCCGACCCCCGCCCCTCCGACGCGCGCGAGAAGCTCGCCCAGCTCCGCACGGAGATCGGCAAGGCCGTGGTCGGCCAGGACTCCGCCGTCACCGGCCTCGTGATCGNNAGGGCCACGTGCTCGTCGAGGGCGTGCCCGGGGTGGCGAAGACCCTCCTGGTCCGCAGCCTCGCCGCCGCCCTCGACCTGCGCATGACCCGCGTCCAGTTCACCCCGGACCTCATGCCCGGGGACGTGACCGGCTCGCTGATCTACGACGCGCACTCCGCGGAGTTCTCCTTCCGGCCCGGCCCGGTGTTCACCAACCTGCTGCTGGCGGACGAGATCAACCGCACCCCGCCGAAGACCCAGGCGTCCCTGCTCGAGGCCATGGAGGAACGGCAGGTCTCCACCGACGGCGTCACCCGCCCGCTGCCCCAGCCGTTCATGGTTATCGCCACCCAGAACCCCGTGGAGTACGAGGGCACCTACCCGCTCCCCGAGGCGCAGCTGGACCGCTTCCTCCTCAAGCTCGTCCTCCCCCTCCCCCAGCGCCACGAGGAGGTGGAGGTGCTGCGGCGCCACGCTCACGCCTTCAACCCCCGCGACCTCGCCGCCGCCGGCGTGCGGGCCGCCGCCGGGCCGGCGGATCTCTCCGCCGCCCGCGCCGAGGTGGCCCGGGTGGAGGTGGGGCCCGAGGTGCTCGGCTACATCGTGGACCTCGTGCAGGCCACCCGCACCTCCCCGTCCGTCTCCCTCGGTGTCTCCCCCCGCGGGGCGACGGCGCTGCTCGCCACCGCCCGCGCGTGGGCGTGGCTGTCCGGGCGCTCCTTCGTGACCCCCGACGACGTCAAGGCCCTGGCGGTCCCCACCCTGCGGCACCGCCTCCAGTTGCGCGCCGAGGCCGAGCTGGAGGGCGTCACCCCCGAGTCGGTGCTCGGCACAGTGCTGAACTCCGTCCCGGTGCCCCGCTGATGTTCCTCACCGGCCGCGCCGTCGTCCTCACCGCGGTGGGGGCGGTCGCCGTGCTGCTCGCCCCCGCGGTGACGACGGCGTGGCTGTGGCTCGGCCTCGTGGCGCTGGCGTGCGCCGTGGACGCGCTCCTCGCGGCCAACCCGCGCGCCGCCGTCGTCACCCGCGACACCACGGCCTCCGTCCGGCTCGGCGAGCCGGCCCGCTCCACCCTGACCGTGCATCATCCCGGCCCGCGCACCCTGCGCGCCCACGTGCGGGACGCGTGGGTGCCGTCCGCGGGCACGGCGGTGAACCGTCACCGGGTGACGGTCCCGGCCGGGGAGCGCCGCCGGGTGGCGACGGCGCTGCGCCCCACCCGCCGCGGCCGGCGGGAGGCCGACCTCGTCACCCTGCGCGCCACCGGCCCGCTCGGGCTGGCAGGGCGGCAGGCCTCCCTCGAGGTACCCGGCACCGTGCTGGTGCTGCCGCCCTTCCACTCCCGACGCCACCTCCCCTCCCGCCTCGCCCGACTGCGGGAGATGGACGGGCGCACCGCCGTGCTCGTGCGCGGCCAGGGCACCGAGTTCGACTCGCTGCGCGAGTACGTCATCGGGGACGACGTCCGCTCGATCGACTGGCGCGCCACCGCCCGAACGGGCGACGTCGTCGTGCGCACCTGGCGGCCGGAGCGGGACCGGCGCGTCCTTGTGGTGGTGGACACCGGCCGGCTCTCCGCGGTGCGGCTCGGGGACGAGACCCGCCTGGACGCCCAGATCGAGGCCGCCCTGCTGCTCGCCACGCTGGCCTCGCACGCCGGGGACCGGGTGGACGTCGTCGCCCTCGACACCGAGGTGCGTGCCCGGGTGGCGGGGCAGACCGGCCCCCGGCTCATGAGCGGGCTCGCGACCGGCCTGGCGGATGTCGAGCCCGCGCTCGCCGAGACCAACTGGACGCGCGTGGCCGCCGTGGTGAGGGAGTCGCTGTCCCAGCGGGCGCTCGTGGTGCTGCTGACCGCCCTGGAGCCGGCGAACCTCGGCAACGGACTGCTGGCCACCGCGCAGGCGCTCGCGCGGGACCACACCGTGGTGGTGGCGTCCGCGGTGGACCCGGCGGTGGCGCGTCTGGTGGAGGACCGATCCGACACCGACGCGCTCTACCGCGCCGCCGCGGCCGAGCGCGCCGCCCTGGAGCGGGAGGCTGCCGAGACGCGGCTGCGGCACCGCGCCGTCGAGGTGGTGGAGGCCCCCGCGGCCGACCTGCCCCCGGACCTCGCGGACACCTACCTGCGGTTCAAGCGGGCCGGGAGGCTCTGAGGCGGATCCGGCGCCGAGCACCGGTGACACTGACGCCCCCGCTGAAAGGCTCACACCGGTGACACTGACGCCGCGGTCTTCCGCAGGTCGACGCCGTCCTCGTTCCACGCGAGTGCCAGTTCCAGCAGCACCATGTCGCGGATCTTCCTCCTGCCGCTCGGCAGCTCGGTCCCTGCTGAATGGCTCACACCCGGCCACACCGCCCCCCTGCTTAAAGGCTAACCAACGTCTGTTTGGCGAGGTCTCGTGCAGGCGGCGAGGGTAATGCACCTAACCATCAGTCCGTAGCCTCGCCAAACAGGCGTTGGTTAGGGTTCGTGCCGCGACCAGGCAGGATCATCCCGAGCGGCCTCAGCCGGGGCGGCCCTGCGGCTCAGCCGGGGCGGCCCTGCGGCTCAGCCGGACCTCGGCACGCCGTAAGCCCCAGCCCACCTCGGCACCATGGAAGCCTCAGCCCACCTCGGCACGCTGGTAGCCGCCCCGCTCCTCCGCGAGGGCCACGGTCTCGCCGTCGCGTGCCGCGCGGCCGCCGAGGATCAGCGTGTAGGCCCAGTAACCGGCGAGCGCGAGCGCCCCGATCGCCAGCTTCACCGCCGTGGGCAGGGGCGAGGGGGTCACGAAGCCCTCGATCACGCCGCTGATCGCGAGCACGAACACGAGCCCGAGGGCCACCACGATGATCGCGAGGCCCTCCTCCCGCAGGGCGGTGAGCCTGCTGCGCCGGCCCGGCGCCACCCACGCCCAGAACAGCTTCAGGCCCGCCCCGCCGGCCACGAAGATCGCGGTCAGTTCCAGCAGCCCGTGGGGCAGGATCAGGCCGAAGAACACCGAGAGGTCCGAGTAGGTGGCCATGATGCCGCCCGCCTGGCCCACGGCAACGGCGTTGCTCCACATCACCCACAGGGGGAACGCGCCGGTGATGCCTCCGCCGATGGCCTGGAAGGCGATCCAGGCGTTGTTGGTCCACACCTGGGCGGCGAAGTCGGGGGCGGGGTTGTTCGAGTAGTAAGCGGCGAAGGCCTCCTCCGCGTACTGCCGGAGCTGCTCCGGCGTGCCCACCGAGGCCTGCACCGCCGGGGAGGCCGTGAACCACCAGCCCGCCACCACGGAGACCACCAGGAACCCGGCCATCACGCCCACCGTCCACCACCGCACCCGGTGGAAGGCGAGCGGCAGGGTGACGAGGAAGAAGCGGAGCACGTCCTGCACGCTCAGCGAGCGGGTTCCGGTGAGGCGGCTGCGCGCCTCGGCCAGCACGGTGGACAGGCGGGAGACCAGCGCCGGGTCCGGCGCCTGGGTCCGCACCACGGACAGGTGGCCGGCCGTGGCCTGGTAGAGCGTGGCGAGCTCGTCCGCCTCCGGGCCGGTGAGGACCCGCCGGCGGGTGAGCGACTCCAGCCGTCTCCACTGGGCCTCGTTCAGCGCGATGAAGGCGTCCAGGTCCACGCCCCCACTGTGCCACACCCCTGCCCCCGGCATAGGCTCCCCTCATGTCGCACGAGATGATCCTGACCGGGGAGGCGGTGCTCCTCGAGGCCCGCCCAGCCAGCGTCATGACGCGTGCGCTCGCCACCTTCATCGACGTCACGTTCCACGCCCTCGTCGTCCTCCTCCTCGCTCTCGGGGTGTTCGGGCAGCTCATGACCTTCAACGAGGCGCAACTGGGAGTCGCCACCGTGCTCGGCATCGCGACCGTGGCCGTCATCCTCCCCACCGCGGTCGAGACCCTGACCCGCGGGCGCTCCCTCGGCAAGGTCATCACCGGCACCCGGGTGGTGCGCGACGACGGCGGCCCCACCCACCTCCGCCACTCCCTGACCCGCTGGTCGACGGCGATGGTCGAGGTGTTCCTGACCGCCGGCATGCTCGCGTTCACGGTCGCGATGATCTCGCCGCGCTCCAAGCGGCTCGGGGACATGCTCGCCGGGACGTACGTGGCCCGGGTGCGCGGGGTCGAGGAGCGGACCCTGCCCCTCCTCATGCCCCCGGAGCTGGCGGACTGGGCGCGGAACGCGGACATGGCGGCCCTCCCGGACCGGGTGTCGCTCTACGCCCGCACGTACCTGGCCCGCACTGCCACCCTCTCGCCCCGCGCCCGCCGGGAACTAGGGCTGTCGCTGGCCGCGGACGTGGAGAAGCACGTGGCCCCACCCCCGCCGCCGGGCACCCACCCGGAACGATTCCTCGCCGCCGTCCTGGTGGAACGGCGCAACCGGGAGTACCTCGCCGCGCTGCGACAGCGGGCGCGCACCGCCGGGGAGGACGAGGTCCTGGCCCAGCTGCCGCACGGGATCCCGGAGGGAACCTAGCCCTCGACCCGGCGGGCCTCGCTCGCGAGCAGAATTGGGACGCCGTCGCGCACGGGATAGGCGAGCCGGTTCACCGGGTCGGTGGAGACCAGCTCGGGGGCGCCGTCGGGACCGGTGGCGTCCACGAGGGTGGCGCCGGTGACGGGGCAGCGCAGCAGGTCACGGACCCACGGATCAATCATCGTTCTCCTCGAGGCCACCGCGGACGATCTCGAACGCGGGGCGGGCCGGGGCGGGCGGGGGCAGGTGGT
>DBPQ01000024.1 GCA_002304945.1 Actinomycetales bacterium UBA1416
TCGTCCCACGAGGCGTTGATCTCCGGGTGGCGGTGCACCGCGATGAGCAGGGCCTTCATTGCGAACAGGAGCGGGGTGAGGCGCAGGTCCCTGAACTCGCGGTCCTCCTTCAGCCGCGCCAGCAGCTCCATCGTCCGGGTGACGTCCACCGTGTGGAACACCGAGACGTGCGGCGCCGTGAACGCCGAGGACACCATCGCCTCCGCGGTGCGACGGCGCACGGACCGCACGGGCACGCGGGTGCGCCGCCCGTCCGGGGAGACCAGGCCGCCCACGAGCCACGGCTCGTCGCCGGGGTGGCTGGCGTAGGTTTCCGGCCTCGCCTCGTCCGCGTACTGCACGACGTCGTCGCGCGTGATGATCCCGCCGGGCCCACTGCCGCGGATCGCGGCCAGGTCCACGCCGAGGTCCTTGGCGAGCTTCCTCACCGGGGGCTTGGCGAGCACACGGGGGTCGTCCGCCGCCGGCGCGGGCGCAGCCGGCTGCGAGGCCACGGCGGCGGGTTCTGGCGCAGCCCGGCGCAACCGGCGCCGTGCTCCCTCGGCCGGCCGGTTCCCGTAGCCCACGAGGGTGGCCCCGCTCCCGGCCTCCCCACCGGGAGCGGGAGTCTGGGTGGCCTGCGGCTGGGTGGACTCCGGCTCCGCGCCGGCGACCTCGACGGCGAGGATCGGCTCACCCACGGCCACGTTCGCCCCCTCTGCGACGAGGAGTTCGAGGACGGTCCCGTCCCACGGGCTCGGCAGCTCCACCAGCGACTTGGCGGTCTCGATCTCGCAGACCGGCTGGTTCACGGCAACGGCGTCCCCGGGCGCGACCATCCAGGTGACGATGTCGGCGTCGGTGAGGCCCTCGCCGGGATCGGGGAGGCGGAATTCCTTGCGCATGAGCGTCCTAGTGGTCCAGGGAGCGGCCGACCGCATCGAGGATGCGGTCCAGGTTGGGGAGGTAGTCGTGCTCGTGGCGGTTCGCCGGGTACGGGGTGTGGAAGCCCCCCACGCGCAGCACGGGTGCCTCGAGAGCGTAGAAGCACTCCTCCGAGACGCGCGCCGCGAGTTCTGCGCCCGGCCCGAAGTACGTGGGCGCCTCGTGGGCGACCACGAGCCGGCCGGTGCGGCGGACCGAGGCGGCGACGGCGTCGACGTCCAGTGGCGAGATCGAGCGCAGGTCGATGACCTCGGCGCTGACCCCGTCCTCGGCGGCGGCGGCCGCCGCCTTCAGCAGGGTGGCGACCGTGGGGCCGTAACCGGCCAGGGTGACGTCGGTGCCGCTGCGGACTGTCCTTGCGTGCGAGAGGCCGGCGACCACGCCGTTGGGGGTGAGGTCCACCGTGGCGGGCAGCTCACCGCGGGACCAGTAGCGGGCCTTCGGCTCGAGGAACAGGACGGGATCCGGGGAGGCGATGGCCTGCTGGATCATCGTGAAGGCGTCCGCGGAGGACGAGGGCGAGACCACGCGCAGGCCGGCGGTGTGCGCGAACAGGGCCTCGGGGGACTCGCTGTGGTGCTCGATGGCGCCGATGTCCCCGCCGTAGGGCACGCGGATGACCACCGGTACCTCCACGTCCCCGCCCGAGCGGTAGTGCAGCTTGGCGAGCTGGGTGGTGATCTGGTCGAAGGCGGGGAAGATGAAGCCGTCGAACTGGATCTCCACCACCGGGCGGTACCCGGCGAACGCCATGCCGATCGCGGTGCCCACGATGCCGGACTCGGCGAGCGGGGTGTCGCGGACGCGGTCGTCGCCGAACTCCGCCTGCAGGCCGTCGGTGACGCGGAACACCCCGCCGAGGCGGCCGATGTCCTCGCCCATCAGGATGACGGTCTCGTCGCGGCCCATGGCGGCGCGGAGGCCCGCGTTGATCGCCTGGGCCATGGGCAGGGGGCTCGTGGGGACGGGCGCGGGACCGCCCGGGTGGATCGCGGTGGCCGGGCCCTTGCGCTCCGGCGCGACGACGGGGGCGTTCATGCCTCTCCCCTCGCGAGGTAGGCGTCCCAGGTGGCCCGCTCGTGGTCCACCTGGAGGTTGGGCGTGGCGTAGACGTTGTCGAACACCTCGGGGAACTCCCCGGGGGCGTTCGCGCGGGTGAACTCGCGGACGGAGGCGCCGAGCTCGTGGGCCTCGGCGTCGACGGCGGCGAGGAAGCCCTCGTCCGTCTCACCCTCGTCGGTCAGCAGCGTCCGCAGCCGGGCGATCGGGTCCCTGGCCCGCCAGGCGTCCTCCTCCTCGCGCGAGCGGTAGCGGGTGGGATCGTCCGAGGTGGTGTGGGCACCCATGCGGTAGGTGACGAACTCGATGAGGAAGGGCCCGCCGTCGGCCGCCATGCGGGTCAGGGCGTATCGGGTGGCGGCGTAGCTGGCGATCAGGTCGTTCCCGTCCACGCGCAGGTGGGGGATCCCGAAGCCGTCCGCCCGGTTCGCGAGCGGGACGCGCGACTGCGTGGTGGTGGGCACCGAGATCGCCCAGTGGTTGTTCTGCAGGAGGAACAGCACGGGCACCTGGGCGGAGGAGGCGAAGACCAGGGCCTCGTTGACGTCGCCCTGGGAGGTGGCGCCGTCGCCGAAGTAGACGGTGACGGCGGCGGGGCCTTCGAGACCGCGCCGGCGGTCCTGCTGCAGGGCCATCGCGTGGCCCACGGCGTGCAGCGTGTGCGCGCCGATCACGAACGTGTAGATGTGGAAGTTGTGCGCACGGGGATCCCAACCGCCGTGGCGGGTGCCGCGGAAGACCGGGATGATGTCGCGCAGGTCCAGGCCACGGACCTGCGCGACACCGTGCTCACGGTAGGAGGGGTAGACCATGTCCGTGGCCGGGGTGGCCATCGCGGAGCCCACCTGGGCCGCCTCCTGTCCGAGGCTGGGGACCCAGAGCCCGAGCTCTCCCTGACGTTGGAGGCTGGTGGCCTCGCGGTCGAAGGCGCGGGTGAGGACCATGTGGCGGTACGCCACCCGCAGGTCGCTCGGGCTGAGTTCCGCGGCGTGGGCCGCGAGCTGCTCGACGGCGTGGTGCGCCGTTGCCGGGTCGGCGGCGGGCCGGGCCACCGGGTCGCCGTACCAGCCGGCGCCCGGGTCCGGCGCGACGCGCGTCCCGGCGGGAGTGAGCAGTTGCAGGAATTCGGACATGAACCCTCCTTACCTACGCCAGCGTAGGTTCGGGCGGGCGCCACGACGATTGGTGGTTGCCTCCAAAAACTCCTCGCCGAAGTGGTGCGGATGATGGATCATCCCCCGTCAGCGTTGTGGAAAGGCGCAGGGGCGGTGGGTCGGACCCATCACCCCTGCCGTGGAACGTGCGCGAGATCACCCGATCGGGAGGGCCTCGCGGCGCTCATCCGCCGGCGGCACCGCGGGGACGAGGCCGGCGTGCTCGAGGACCTCGCGGTGCGCGGCGAGGTCGGCGTGGACCTCCTCGCGCAGCGGGTTGATCCGACGACGCACGATCTTGCCGAAGTGGTAGCCGAACACGGCCACGTTCGCCGCCAGGGCGAGGGCGGAGACGGTGAAGAGGGCTGCCGGGTTGTTCGAGGACCCCACTGCGAACGGCGAGGTGTCCACGAACGCGGGGACGGCCATGGTCCACATCATCCAGAAGGCGAGGGTCTGGGCCCGGGCCTGCAGCCACGCGCCCTTCTCGATGAAGAAGGCCGGGATGGTGCAGGAGATGAGCAGTGCGGCGCCGGCGTAGAAGGCGTGGTCCCCCACGCAGTTGTACACGTAGGCGAAGTTCCACAGGTCATAGGCGATGATCCAGAACCAGAGCATGTCGGGCCACACCATGTCCTTGAACCGGTTGTTGCTGATACGGATGCCCATCCAGCCGGAGATCGTCAGGATGTTCAGGATGCCAGCGATTCCGTTCATGATGTTCCACGGTCCGCCGATGATGGTGACGCCGTCATAGACGCCGTTCAGGCCGTAGCACTCGAAGTCACGGATCACCGCCTCGATGATGTTGATCGTCAGGATGGCCGGCGGGAACAGCAGCATCCACTTGTTCTGGGCCGCTCCCCGGATGAACCGCAACGCCAGGAAGCCCAGGCACCCCGCGAGCGCGGAGTAGACCTTGACCCAGTGGAACCACGTTCCCGTGGAGGATCCTGCGCCGGCGGTGGACGGCCACACGAAGATGGTCAGGACCACGGGAAGCGCGACGAAGAGCAGGAGCGCGATCCTCCAGTTCACGCGCGCGAGCTCGTTGGCGGCGATGAGGGCGGCCAGTACGACGAACCACATGGCGTAGCCGTACCAGGGGGCCGCTTCGAAGAGGAACATCGGACTCCTTCGTCTCGAACGGGCGATCCCCTTTTCGGATCGCGCTCATTTCGGAGCGTACTCTGTTTTTGTGCCGCGTCAAGTGCTTCATGGTTGGATGGATTCGTGAGCACAGGGCCGGTCGGCCGCCGGGAACGCAACAAGGCGGAGAAGCAGGACCGCATCTTCGCGGCCGCAGCGAACCTCTTCGAGGAACGCGGCTTCGATGCCGTCACCACCGCGGAGATCGCGGAGGCCGCGGATGTTGGGGCCGGCACCCTGTTCCGGTACGCAGCCACCAAGGGCGAACTCCTCTTGATGGTCCTCAACGAACGCCTGCGCGAGCAGCGCCCCCTTCCCCCCGGCACCCCGGTCGACGACGCGGTCTGCCTCGTGATCGAGCCGTTGCTCGACGTCGCCCTCACCCATCCCGAGAACTTCGCCGCCTACCAGCGCGAGGTGATGTTCGGCCCCGTCGGGGCCTACCGCTCCGAGGCGCTGGCGGGCATCGTCGAACTCGAGCGCCGGGTCGGCGCCCTGCTCCGCTCCGAGCTGACCAACGACCCGGGCATGACCGAGGTCGAGGTCGGGCGGCTCTTCCTCTCCATGGTCTACATCGAACTGGTGCGCGTCGGGATCGGGTCAGGCACCGGAGATGTCGTCCGGGCCGGCCTCCGGGCCCGCCTCGCCGTCGTACGGCACGGCCTGCGAGGCCTGGACAGCATTTGAGTTTTCGCACACTTCAGCGCTGTCCGTCAGATAACGCGTAGGCTGTTCCAGTGACCAGCCCCGCCCGGACCAAGCGCCGCACCCGCTCCCCCGGGTGGGTCCCGGACCAGCACGGCGCCTGGGCCATGATCACCATCCCGGCGCTGAGCGGCGTGGTCCTCGCCGGGTGGGAGTGGGTGCACCTGCCCCTGCTGCTGTTCTGGTGGGTGGGGTACTTCGCCTTCCAAGCCGGGGCGCTGTGGCTGAAGTCCCGGCGCCGGCCGCGCTATCTCCCCCCGCTGCGCACCTACGCCCTGATCGCGGCGCCCTTCGGCCTCGCCGTGCTCCTGCTGCGCCCGCAACTCGCCCTCTGGGCGCCGCTGTTCGCCCCGCTCATCGCCATCGCGGTGTGGGCGGCAATGGCCCGCCGCGAGCGCGGCCTCCTCAATGACACCGCCACCGTGCTCGCCGCCGCCCTCATGGTCCCCGTGACGTTCAGCGCCGCCGCGCCCCTCGACGACGCCCGCTGGCCCTGGGTCCTCGTGGTGACCGGCATCGAGTTCGCCTACTTCTGGGGCACCATCCCCCACGTGAAGGCGCTGATCCGCGAGCGCGACAACCCCGCCTACCACTGGTTCTCGGCGATCTACCACAACGTCGGGGCGGCGATCGTGGTGGGGGCCGCCGCGCTCGGTTCACTGACGACGACGCCGCTCGGGGGCTGGTTCCTCGCCGTCACCTGGGTGGGGCTCGGCGTCCGTGCGGCCTGGATGCCGGCGCACCAGCACCAGACCGGCCCGATGCGCCCGATCGTCATCGGGATGACCGAGGTGGTGTTCTCGCTGCTGGTGGCGTTCGCCCTGCTGGCCTGACCGGGCAGCTCAGCCCTTCTTCAGCTTCCGCAGCAGGGCGATGACGGCGTCGTTGGCCTCCGGCTCGCCCACGGAGATCCGCACGCCCTCCTCGGAGAAGCCGCGGACGAGGAGACCGGCCTCGTTGGCCACCCGCACGAACGCGTCGGTGTCCTTGCCGAGTGCGAGCCAGAAGAAGTTGCCCTCGGCCTCGGGGACGTCCCAGCCGATTCGGCGCACGGCCGCCAGCACCCGATCCCGCTCGGCCACGGTCTCGCTCACCCGGTCGAGGAGTTGCCGCTCGAGCCGCAGCGACTCCACTGCCGCCCGCTGGGCGAGCGCGTTGGTTCCGAACGGGGTGGAGGCAGCGCGAACCCCCGCGATGAGCCCCGCCTCGCCCACGGCGTGGCCCACACGGAGCCCGGCGAGCCCGTACGCCTTGGAGAAGGTCCGCAGCAGCATGACGTTGGCGAAGTCGCGCACCAGGTCGAGTCCGTCCACCACGTCGGGGTCCCGCACGTACTCCACGTACGCCTCGTCGAGGAGCACGAGCACCCGCGGGGGCACCGCGGCGAGGAAGTCGCGGACCTCGGCCTCACGCAGCGCCGGGCCGGTCGGGTTGTTCGGGGAGCACAGGATCACGGCTCGGGTCTCGTCCGTGACGGCATCCACCATCGCCCGCAGGTCGTGGCGTGCGTCCGCGGTCAGCGGGACCTTCACCGACGTCGCCCCCGAGACCTGGACGGCGATCGGGTAGGCCTCGAAGGACCTCCACGGGTAGATGACCTCGTCGCCGGGGAGGCAGAAGGCGGAGAGCACGTGCCCGAGCGCGGCCACCGAGCCGTTGGCGCACACCACCTGGTCGGGTGCCACCGACAGCTTCCGGGCGATCGCCTCGGTGAGCTCCACCGCGTACATGTCCGGGTAACGGTTCATGTCGACGGCGGCGTCCGCCACCGCGGCGAGCACCCCGGGCAGGGGGGCGGCGGGGTTCTCGTTCGAGGAGAGCTTCCAGAGCTGGCGGCCGTCACCGCGCGCCCCGGGCACGTACTTCGGGAGGGAGGCGATGTCAGGGCGGAGGGCGGGAGCCTTCGGCTGCTTCCTCGCACCGTTCTTCTTGCCGGATGCCATGGGTCAAGCATGCCCCCTCCCGCAGCGCCACGAACGGGTGCGAGGATTGATCCATGGGATTTGTGATCCGATTCATCGTCAACGCCGTGGCCATCTGGGTCGCCGCCCTCCTCCTCGACGGCCTGCACCTCGCAGAGGGTGAGGACACGGGCACCCAGGTGCTCATCGTCGCCGTCGTCGCGCTCGTCTTCACCCTCGTCAACATGATCGTCAAGCCGCTCGTGAAGCTGCTCTCGTTCCCGCTCTACATCCTCACGCTCGGCCTGTTCTCCCTCGTGGTGAACGCCCTCATGCTGATGCTCGCCGGGTGGATCTCCACGAGCCTCGGCTTCGGCCTCGAGGTCGAGGGCTTCTGGTGGGCCGTGGCCGGCGGCCTCATCATCGGCATCGTGTCCTGGGCCCTCACCCTGGTGCTGCCGGACGGGAAGTGACGCTCACCGCCGTTCGTACCCGGCGTGGCGGATCGTCTCCAGCAGTGACCCCAGCCGGTCGGTACGGGCGAACTCGAAGGTGAACACGCGGGCCGTCGCATCCGGGTCGTCCCAGTGGGCCAGCGCGCGCAGGTCGGCGTCGGCACCCGTCAGGCGAGCGTCCACCCCCTGGGCGAGAGCCCGGTCGTACGCCGCCTCGTAGGTCCTGAGGTCGTGCGCCCCCAGCACGGCCGAGTGGGCCGCGCCGTCGAACTGGAGGGTCACGCGATTCGGCGCCACCGGATTCGCGAGCCCGTCCAGGGCGGGGACCACGTCGTCGAGGTTCTCCAGGCTGATCACCGGCACGGCATCCGGGATGTCCACCTGGCCGATCGGCGATCCCACCGACACCACGCCGGCGACGTGCACGCCCACCTCGGGGTCCGCTGCCAACTCGGCAGCGACGATGCCTCCCTGGGAGTGGCCGACGAGCACCACCGGGTCCTGCGGCCCGATCGGCGCCATCGCCAACACCTCCCTCGCCGCCAGCAGCAGGTCATCCCGCTCGTCCGCCATGAGCTGCACGTTGCTGAGGTGGTCCTGCGGGTTGGCTGCCATGAACTGCTCCCGCGTGCCCGGCAGCACCATCGTCCACGCCGTGGTCCCCGCGGCGCCTCGTTGGGCCACCAGCTCGATCTGCCCCACGCGGTAGCGGTCCGCCGCCGCGGCGGTGGTCCGGATCCGCCCGAGGACCTCCCCGACCGACCGGACCGGGGAGATCGCGGCCGAGGCGCCCAGCGGCACCGCGTGCACGCCCAGTGGGGGCTCCACCCGGGCGCCGTCAGCGGCCGCGGCCCGCACATCCACGCTGCCGCCGAAGTGGTCCAGCCCCGTGAGGTCGAGCACGCTCGAGGTCAGGAACTCCACCGGCGTGGTCGCACCGAGGGGCACCCATCCCCGGGGCAGGAGTACCCGCCCGGTCGGGTTCACGGCCGGGCCGAGCAGCCGGGCACCGTCCCGGAGGTGTGCCTGGGCGTTCACCTGGAGGGGCACGCCGCGCCGGGCGTCCATCACGGCCTCCACGCCGAGGAGCAGCCCGCGCAGCACCCCGCCCGCCACCCAGTGGGCCGCGCCGCGCGCGGGCAGGAGCATCCCGAACACCGGTCCGGGAGACGGCGGGCGCGCCATGATCGCCGCAGCGGTGCTCTCCGCCTCCTCGTACACCGCACGGGCGGCCGCCACCCGCTGGCGCAGGCCCTCCAACCGGTCCTCCACCCCCGCGAGCGCGTGACGGGCGTCGTCGAGGGCGGCGAGCGCCCGCGGGGCGGAGAGGGGGGCGAGCCCGGCGGTCCCGCCCACCAGGAGGCGCGCCAACCAGAGAGCGCGCGCCGCGCTGCGCGCCGCCCCCAGGGCAGCATCGAGGGCGGACCCGATCTCCGCCAGCCGGCCCAGGTCCACCACAACCCCGGAGTACGTCACGAGCGTGGGCGTGCCACCGGAGTCGTCGGGGCGCGGCCGCATCACCACCACCCCCGCGGCAGGCCACCCCACGTGGCACGCTCCTGCTCGAAGGCTCGGACGCACTCGCGCGCCCAGCGGAGGCGGGCGTCCGCCGCGTGCACGCTCACCGCCGCACCGTCCCGCGCGGTGCCGTAGGCGCGGGCCGCCGGCCCCTCCCAGTCACCGGGACCGGCGACGGCGAGGGCCTCCAGGACCCGGTCCAGCTCGTGCTCCGCCGCCACCACCCCGCCGACCCCACTGCTCGGATCGAAGAACATCACCCACTCCTTCCCACGTGAGGAGGCTAGGGACGCCGGCCCGGCGCCGACCGCCCGCCTGCCCCATCCGGTGGACACAGCTGCGCCCCGCCGGCCTGTGGAGAGCCGGACGGCTGCTGCGAGACTGGTGGGATGACCGCCTTCCGCAAGTCCGCCTCCCCGGCGGCCATCGCGTCCGAGGCCGCCTCCCTCCGCTGGCTGGCCGCCGCCAACGGGGCCCACGTCGTCCCACTGCTCGCGACGGGCCCCACCTGGCTCGAGACGCTCCGGCTGCACGCCGTCGCCGCCACGCCCGCAGCTGCCGAGGCCTTCGGCCGGGCCCTCGCGGCGACGCACGCCGCCGGGGCGGACTGGTTCGGGCAGGGTCCACCGGGGCTGGCGCCGTCGGACTCGCGGCTCGCCGAGCTCCCCCACCCGGTCGTGGCGACGGCGGCCGAGGCGGCGCCGTCGTGGGGCCCGTTCCACGCCGAGGCGCGCGTGCGGCCCTACGTCCGGCTCGCCCGTGACCGGGGCGCGCTGACCGTCGACGACGTCCGCGTCCTCGACGCCGTCCTCACGCGTCTCGAGGCCGGCGACCTCGACGCCCCCCAGCCCGCCGCCTGCCCGGCAGTGGCGCGGCTGCACGGGGACCTGTGGGGCGGCAACGTGCTGTGGTCCGACGATCATCCGGACGCCGCCGGCACGGTCACCGGGATCCTCATCGACCCGGCGGCCCACGGCGGCCACGCGGAGACGGACCTCGCCGAGCTCGCCCTGTTCGGCTCGCCCTTCCTCGAGCGCACGCTCGCAGCCTACGACGAGGCGTCAACCCTGGCGGACGGCTGGCGGGAGCGGGTGGGACTGCACCAGTTGCACATGCTCGCCGTCCACGCCGCGCTGTTCGGCGGCGGCTACGGCGTCCAGCTCGTGCGGGCCGCGCGCGACCACGACTGACGACTCGCGGCAGCAACCTGCCATGGCAGGTAGTGATGGGCTCCAGCAGCGTTCAGAGGGCTTGCGACGCGGTTGAATTGGTCTCACGGCGACGGGCGGGCGTTCCAGTAGAGGGTTGGACGCCCGCCCACTCAGCCCCCAGGGGGGTGGCCGGCCGCACAATTCCTCCCAAGCGTGCGGCCGGCATTCCCCCTCTCGTCGCCTGGCGGCCTCCCACCTAGGGTGGGTGTCATGATCAGCGTCGTCGGACCGGGAGGGGTGGGGGGCCTGCTCGCCGGCCTCCTCGCACGGGCGGGAATCGAGACCACCGTCGTCGCCCGTGAGACCACGGCACGGCGGATCGCCGCCGAGGGGTTGACGATCGACTCCGCCCCGTTCGGCCGCTTCCACGTGGACGTTCCCACCGCCACCACCGTGCCCGCGGGCAGCGCCGTCGTCCTCGCGGTCAAGGCCTACGGCCTCGCCGACGTCCTGCCCGCACTCGCCGCCGCACGCCCCTCCGAGGTGCTCTCCATCCTCAACGGGGTGGGGCACGCCGGCCTGCTGCACGCCGCGCTCGAACCGGACGCGCTGGTCGCGTGCGGCGCGATCCAGGTGGAGGCGGAGCGCCTCGCCGACGGCACCATCGCCCATCGTTCCCCCTTCTGCCTCGTCACGGCACCGGAGGGGACCGAGCAGTGGCGCGTGCTGCGCTCCCTCACCGCGGCGGGCGTCAGCACGCGCACCCGCGGCACCGAGGAGGAGGTCCTGTGGGGCAAGCTGCGGTTCCTCGCGCCGCTCGCCCTCCTCACCACCATCACGGACCGCCCACTGGGGCCGGCCCTCGACCACGATCCGGCCCTCACCACGGCGCTCCTCGACGACGTCGCCGCCCTCGCCACCGCCGCGGGCCTGCCCACCACGGCCGGCCTCCTCGCCGAGCAGCTCCGCGGCTTCGACCCCGCCATGCAGTCCTCCCTGCAGGTCGACGCCCGCCGCGGCGGCCCCACCGAGCTGGACGCGCTCGGAACCCACCTCCTCGAGCTGGCAGCGCGGCACGGACTGGCGACGCCGGCGCTCGCCCGCGTCGTCGACACCATCGGCGCCCGCCTCGACGCCTGAGGCACCTACGATCGGCCATGAGCGACGAGATCCAGTCAACCATCGCAGCGATCGAGGCGGACGAGCGCGCCCTCGTCCTCCCCAATTTCGACAACGACGACGCGTGGCGGCTCGGGTGCCTGCTCGTCGAGCTGGCACGGGAGCGCGACCTCCCCGTGACGGTGGACATCCGGCGCGGCTCCCAGCAGCTCTTCCACGCCGCGCTGCCCGGAACCACGCCGGACAACGACTCCTGGATCGAGCGCAAGGTGCGCGTCGTCGAGCGGTTCGGGGCGTCGTCGTACCTCGTGGGGCAACGCGCCGCTGCGAAGGGCACCACGCTCAACGAGCAGCACCAGCTGCCCTTGCAACGCTACGCCGCCCACGGCGGCAGCTTCCCGATCCGGGTGGCGGGCGTGGGGATCGTCGGGGCGGTGACGGTCTCCGGACTGCCGCAGGCCCAGGACCACGCGCTGGTGGTCGAGGGCCTGCGGGACTTCCTGGCGGGCTGAGCTCGGGGGACCTTTCCGGCTAGAGCACCTTCGAGAGGAACGCCTGGGTCCGCTCGTGCTGCGGGTTGGCGAGCACCTGGACCGGGTCCCCCTCCTCCACGATCTGGCCGTCGTCCATGAAGATGACCCGGTCCCCCACCTCGCGGGCGAAGCCCATCTCGTGGGTGACCACCATCATCGTCATGCCCGACTGCGCCAGATCCTTCATGACGGCGAGCACCTCGCCCACCAGCTCCGGGTCGAGCGCGGAGGTGGGCTCGTCGAAGAGCATCATGTCCGGGTTCATGGACAGCGAGCGGGCGATCGCCACGCGCTGCATCTGGCCGCCCGAGAGCTGGGACGGGTGGGCATCCACCTTGTCCGACAGGCCCACCCGCGCGAGCATGTCCCGCGCGATCTGCTGGGCCTCGGCAGGCTTGCGGCGCAGCACCTTCTCCTGCGCGACGGTGAGGTTGCGCAGCACCGTCATGTGCGGGAACAGGTTGAACTGCTGGAACACCATGCCGATCCGGGTGCGGATCGCGTCCAGGTCCACGTCCGGGTCGAGGATCTCGATGCCCTCGATGTGGATCGAGCCCCCGGAGGGATCCTCGAGCAGGTTCACCGAGCGCAGCAGGGTGGACTTGCCGGACCCCGAGGGCCCGATCACGCAGACCACCTCGCCGCGCTGGACTGTCAGGTCGATGCCCTTCAGGACCTCGAGGTCGCCGAAGCTCTTGCGCAGGCCACGGATCTCGATGGCGGGGGCGTTCGGATCCGGGTTGTTGAGATCGCTCATCGGGACTTCGCCATCTTCCTCTCGAGCCGCGCCACCAGGCTGGTGAGCGGGATCGTCACCAGCAGGTACAGCATGGCCGCCATGATCAGCGGCGTGGCGTTCGCGTTGGTGGTGAGGCCGTCCCGGGCGAACGTGGTGAGTTCCTTTGTCTGCAGGGTGGAACCGGCGATGAACAGCAGCGAGGTGTCCTTCAGCAGCAGCACGAACTCGTTGGTGACCGGGGGGATCACGATCCGGAACGCCTGGGGCAGGATCACCGTGTACATCGTCCGGGCCTGGGACATGCCGAGGGACCGGGCGGCCTCCCTCTGCCCCTTCGGCACCGCCTGGATGCCCGACCGGATGATCTCGGCCATGTAGGCCGCCGCCACCAGGATCAGGCCGAGCAGGCCGGCGCCCACGGCACCACCCGGCACCTGCACCCCGAGCGCGATGGGCAGCATGTAGGCCATCGCGAAGATGGTGAGCAGGGCCGGGATGCCGCGGAACAGCTCGATGAAGCCGGTCGCGAACCAGCGGTACGGGGTGATCGAGGACAGCTTCATCAGCGCCATGATCGTCCCGAGCACGAGGCCGCCCACGAACGAGACGAGCGTGAACAGCAGCGTGTTCCGCAGCGCGATCGTGACGATCTGCGGGAGCTGGCTCCGGGCCACCTCCGCGTTGAAGAACTGGGTCTGCACCAGCCGCCAGTCCGTGGCGAACGCGACCATCACGAGGATGGCCAGGAACACCACGTACAGGATGCCCCGCGTCAGGCGTTGCTTCGTCGTCCGTCGCATGGCGGGCCCGTCCGGCTCAGTCCTCGGTGGCGAAGTAGGTGTCGTAGATCTCCTGGTAGCGGCCGTCCTCGCGCATGGCGGCGAGGGCGGCGTTCACCGCCTCGCGGAGCTCGACCTTCTCGTCCTTGGGGAACGCGAAACCGTACTGCTCACCCGTGTCGTACTCGCCCACGATCGCGTAGTTGGAGTCCGCCTTGACGTGCTCCACGTTCACGGGGAGGTCCTGGAGGATGGCGTCAATCTGGTTGGCCTGCAGGGCGGGCCACAGCTCGCCGTCACCCGGGTACTCCACGAAGGTGGTGTCCGCGGGGGCGTTCTCCTCGGCGTACATCTGGCCGGTGGAGCCCTGCTGGACGCCGAGCCGCTTGCCGGCCATGTCCTCCAGCGAGGTGATCCCGGAGTCCGCCCGGGTCAGGAGGGACTGCAGGGAGTCGTAGTACGCGTCCGCGAAGTCGATGTTCGCCTTGCGCTCCTCCGTGATGGTGATGGCAGACATCCCCATGTCGCACTGGCCGGCGGCCAGCACGGTGCCGGACTGGAGAGCGTCGAAGGCCACGTCCTTCACGGTGAAGTCGAGGCCGAGTTCCTCGGCGATCGCCTGGGTGATGTCGACGTCGAACCCGGCGTAACCCGAGGGTGCCCCCGCCTCCTCGTACTCGAACGGCGGGTACGGGGCGTCCGTGCACACCGTCAGGGTGCCGCCCTGGACGAGGTCGAACTCCGCGCCGGCAGCGGTGCCGTCACCAGTGGCGTCATCGCCACCGGAACAGGCCGACAGGAGGAGGGCGAGTGCGGCCGTCGCAGCGGCCGCGCGGATGGTGCGAGTCATGGGTGTTCCCTTCGCTCGGTGTCCCGGTGCGGCCCGGGACCGGTCATGGGGCAATTAAAGCGCCGTTTGCGTTTCCTTGGCATTTCGGGACCGGGATGCGGACCCTCTCGGCGGCCGTCACGGCGTGCTGCTGCCACAATGGCGCCATGGTGGACCTCTCGCAGCTCGACTCGCTCGCCCTCGGCCCCCTCGACGGCCGCTACCGCGCCGTCGTCGCCCCGGTCGTGGACCACCTCTCGGAGGCGGCGCTCAACCGCGCGCGCGTGCGGGTGGAGGTGGAGTGGCTGCTCCACCTCACCGCGAGGCGCGCCGTCCCCGGGGCCCCGGCGCTGACCGACGACGACGCCGCCCACCTGCGCGGCGTCGTCGAGCGTTTCGGGGAGGCGGAGATCGCCGAACTCGCCGCCATCGAGGCCGAGACCCGGCACGACGTCAAGGCGGTCGAGTACTTCCTGAAACGCCGGCTGGACGCGGCGCCGGAGGGATCCGCGCTCCCGACGCTGCACGAGATGGTGCACATCTTCTGCACGTCGGAGGACATCAACAACCTGGCCTACGCCCTGACGGTGCGCTCGGCGGTGCGCGAGGTGTGGTTGCCGGCGGCCGCGCGGCTGGTGGACGCACTGGCCGAACTCGCCCGGGCCACCGCAGCCGTCCCGATGCTCGCTCGCACCCACGGCCAGCCCGCCACCCCCACCACGCTGGGCAAGGAGCTCGCGGTGCTGGCCGCGCGGCTGCGCCGCCAGCTCGCCAGCGTGGAGCGCGCGGAGTACCTGGGCAAGATCAACGGCGCCACGGGCACGTACGCGGCGCACGCCGTCGCCATCCCCGGGACGGACTGGGAGGAGGTGGCGCGCACGTTCGTGGAGGGGCTCGGGCTCACGTGGAACCCGCTGACCACGCAGATCGAGCCGCACGACTGGCAGGCCGAGCTGTACGCGGACATGGCGCGATTCAACCGGGTGCTGCACAATCTCGCCACGGACGTGTGGACCTACATCTCGCTCGGGTACTTCCGGCAGAACCTGGCGGCGCAGGGGTCCACGGGGTCCTCGACCATGCCGCACAAGGTGAACCCGATCCGGTTCGAGAACGCCGAGGCGAACCTCGAGATCTCCTGCGCACTGCTCGACTCGCTCGGCGCCACGCTCGTCACCTCCCGGCTCCAGCGGGACCTCACCGACTCCACCACCCAGCGCAACATCGGGGTGGCGTTCGGGCACTCGCTGCTCGCGATCGACAACGTGGTGCGTGGGCTCGCCGGCCTGGACGTGGACGCGGACGCCATGGCCCGGGACCTGGACGCCAACTGGGAGGTGCTGGGCGAGGCCGTGCAGTCCGCGATGCGCGCCGCCGGGATCGCCGGGGCCGCTGGGATGGAGGACCCGTACGAGCGGCTCAAGGAGCTCACGCGCGGCCGGCGGGTGGACGGGCCGGCGATGCGGGAGTTCGTGGCGGGCCTGGGGCTGCCCGACGACGTCGCGGCCCGGCTGCTGGCGCTGACGCCGGCGTCGTACACCGGCCTCGCGTCGCGCCTCGTGCGCCACCTGGACGAGTGAGACGCGGATCTCCTGCAGAGCCATCCAAGGTACTACCGAGTTATACTCATGGGATGAAGACCGCGATCTCCGTCCCCGACGAGCTGCACTCTCGCGTCACGAAGAAGGCCCACGAGCTCGGCATGAGCAGGTCGGAGCTCTTCGCGAGGGCAGCGGAGTGCTACCTCGACGAACTCGACGACCCCGCCGTGACGGGTTTGATCGATGACGTACTGGCACGCGTCGATGAGGCGCAGGACGCCAATCTGGCGGCAGCCGGCGCCGGTCGCAGGCTCCTGGCCGAGCAGGGCGACTGGTGATCCAGCGCGGTGACATCTTCTGGGTGGACCTCGGTCCCGCCGCCGGCAGCCGCCCCGCCCACCGCCGCCCGGTCGTGGTGGTGCAGGCTGACCGGTACAACGAGAGCCGGCTCTCCACCGTGATCGCCGTGGTCGTCACCTCGAACACGGCGCTCGCAGCCATGCCGGGGAACGTGTTCCTCCCGGCGCTGGCCACAGGCCTCCCACGAGACTCGGTGGCCAATGTGACGGCGCTCGTGACGCTCGAGAAGCGTGACCTCTTCGAGCACGCGGGCCGCATCGCCCCCAACCTGTCCGACGAACTGGATCGCGGCCTGCGTCAGGTCCTTGGACTGTGAATCCGTGACCTGAACGGTGCACCCGGCTGTGTGAAACGATATCGGAAAGCCCTTCGCCGAGGAGGAACCGATGAAGACAGCACACCTCACCATCGATCCCGCGTTCCGCATCGGACCGGTGCGGCGCCACACCTTCGGCTCGTTCGTGGAACACCTCGGACGGTGCGTGTACACCGGGATCCACGATCCCGGCCATCCGACAGCTGACGCGAACGGGTTCCGCCGCGACGTGATCGAGCTGGTGCGCGAGCTCGGGGTCTCGACGGTGCGCTACCCGGGCGGCAACTTCGTCTCCGGGTACCGCTGGGAGGACGGGATCGGGCCGGTGGACCAGCGCCCCCGGCGCCTCGACCTCGCCTGGCACTGCACCGAGCCCAACACGGTGGGGGTGGACGAGTTCCTGCGCTGGTGCGCCACGGCCGGGGTGGAGCCGATGATGGCGCTCAACCTCGGCACGCGGGGCGTCCAGGAGGCCCTGGACCTGCTCGAGTACTGCAACGTGCTCGGTGGCACCCACTTCTCCGACCTCCGCCGGGCGAACGGCGCCGCGGATCCCCACCGGGTGAGGTTCTGGTGCCTCGGCAACGAGCTGGACGGTCCATGGCAGCTCGGCCACAAGACGGCACACGAGTACGGCCGCCTCGCCGCCGAGACCGCCCGGGCGATGCGGATGGTCGACCCGAGCCTTACGCTCGTGGCGTGCGGCTCCTCGGGAGCGAACATGCCCACCTTCGGCGAGTGGGAGCGGACCGTCCTCACCGAGGCCTACGACGAGGTGGACCTCATCTCCGCGCACGCCTACTACTGGGAGGAGGACGGCGACCTCGCCTCCTTCCTCGCCTCCGCCGTGGACATGGACCGGTTCATCGCCGGCGTGACGGCCACCGCGGACGCCGTCCGGGCCGCGCGGAAGGCCACCAAGCGCATCAACATCTCCTTCGACGAGTGGAACGTCTGGTACATCCACCGCGCCGAGTCGCAGCCACCCACCGGGGACGACTGGCCGGTGGCCCCCGTCCTGCTCGAGGACCGCTACACCGTGGCCGACGCCGTGGTGGTGGGCAGCCTGCTCATCTCGCTGCTGCGCAACACGGACCGGGTGCACGCAGCCTCCCTCGCGCAACTGGTCAACGTGATCGCCCCGATCATGACCGAGCCCGGCGGCCGGGCGTGGAAGCAGACGACCTTCCACCCGTTCTCCCAGGCGTCATCGCTGGCGGCCGGGGAGGTGCTGCAGGTCGCGATCGACTCCCCCACCCACGAGACCGCGAAGTTCGGGGACGTGACCGATGTCGACGCCGTCGCCACCCACGACGACGCGTCCGGCGAGACCACGGTGTTCGTGGTCAATCGCTCTCCTGACGAGGAGATCGAGCTGGCCGTGGACCTCCGCTCGCTCGGCGCGGTGCGGCTGCTCGCGGCCACCACGCTGCACTCCGCGGACCACACGTGGACGGCCACGGCCGACGACGACTCCTCGGTCGGCCCACGGCCGAACGCCACCGCACGTGTCGACGGCGGCCACGTCACCGCCGTCGTCCCGCCGATCTCGTGGTCGGTGCTGCGCCTCGGGAGGTGACGCGACGGCGGCTAGACCGCCCGGGCGCGGAGCAGCACGAGCTGGTCGACCCCCAGCAGCGGGGACTGGAGGCCGACCTCGCCGAGCGCCCGCCCGGTGAGCCGAACGCCGTCGGCACCCCACGGCGGCGCCCACGGACCGTGGGCGACGGCGTCCCCCGGGGCCTGGGCGGTGACGTGGTAGACCACGTCCGGGTCGAGGCCAGGCAGCGGCACCCGGCCGGGTGGCCAGGTGAGGGTGAGGTCGAGGGCGGAGAGCCGGTACAGGGCCGCGCGACGATCTGCGGCGACGACGCCGTCGAGCTGCAGCACCGGGTTGCCGAGGTCGGCGTGCACCACGTCCCCGGAGTGCAACAGCTCCCGCATCTCCTTGTGCAGTGCGATCCACTCGCGCAGTGCGGCCACGTCCTCCGGTGCGGCCGAGGTCAGGTCCCACTCCACACCCATGTGCCCCCACATCGCCGTTCCGGCACGGAAGGCCAGCTGGTGGCTGCGGCCCGTGGTGTGGTCCGCCCCCGAGCCCACGTGCGTGCCCATGAGCTCCGGCGGCAGCGTCAGGCCGGTGTACGCGACCATGCGGTGGCGTTCGTGGGCGTCGATGCAGTCCGAGACCCAGATGCGGTCCGTGTGTTCGATGACCCCGAGGTCCACCCGGCCGCCCCCGCCGGCGCAGGACTCGATCTCCAGCCCCGGGTGGCGGGCCTTCAGCCCGGCGAGCATCCGGTGGAACGCCTCGGTCTGGGCGTGCACGCCCGGCCGGCCCGACGGCGTGTGCCCGGCATCCACGAGCGGCCGGTTGTGGTCCCACTTCAGGTACGCGATGCCGTACTCGGCCACGAGGGCGGAGATCCGCTCCAGCACGTACTCGTACGCCTCGGGATGGCCGAGGTCCAGCATCTGCTGGTGGCGGGCGTCCGGGCCGGGACCGTGGTCGGTCTGCAGCACCCACTCGGGGTGGGCGCGGGCCAGGTCGGAGTCCGGGTTGATCGCCTCCGGTTCGAACCACAGCCCGAACTCCATGCCCAGCTCCCGCACCCGGTCCACCAGCGGGTGCAGGCCCTGCGGTCCCCACACGCCCTCGTCCACGAACCAGTCCCCCAGGCCGGCGTTGTCCGCGCGGCGGTGGCGGAACCACCCGTCGTCCAGCACGTACCGCTCGATGCCGAGCTCCGCGGCGCGCTCGGCGAGGGTGAGCAGCTTGGGCAGGTCCATGTCGAAGTACACGGCCTCCCACGTGTTCAGCAGCACCGGGCGGGGGCGGGACGGGTGCTGCGGGCGCGCGCGCAGGAAGCGATGGAACCGCTGGGAGAACTCGTCCAGGCCCTCCCCCCAGGAGCCGTACAGCCACGGGGAGGTGTAGGTCTCGCCCCGTGCGAGGCGCATCTCGCCCGGCAGCAGCAGCTCCCCGCCGCGCAGCAGCCGCCACCCGGTCTCGTCGTGCTCCGCACCCAGCACCTGATTCCCGGACCAGCCCAGGTGGACCCCCCACACCCGGCCGGTGCGCCACCCGAAGCCGGGCCGGCCCGCGCACATCACCGTCGCGTTGTCATGCCCGGGACGCCCGCCCCAGGACTCCCGCTGGTGGAGGCCCATGTCGAAGGGGCGACGTTGCGGGGTGCGCTCGTGGGTGTGCCGCCCGGTCATGTCGAGGAGCTCGCCCGCCTCCGCGGGAACGGGGAGGGCGGGCTCCAGGTGCAGCACCTCGTAGACGTCCTCCGCGAGGTTGGTCACGGATGCCCGCACCCGCAGCAGCCCACTCGCGAGCAGCTCGAACTCCGCCGCCACCTCGAGCTCCCCCGGGGTGTCGGTGGCCACGGTCCGCAGCCGCACCGCACCCTCGGGCCCGTCCGGCCACGCCGGTGAGCCGGCGTCGTCGACCGAGGTGGCGACGTCGTCGAACGCCACCGACCACGCCCTGCCCGCCCGCGAGCCCAGGAGGCCCGGGCGGCCGAGCCACCCGGACGAGTGCTGCGGGAGGACGGCCACCCACTGCTGGGCGGTGATGGGGCTGTCGATGTAGGGCATGGCAAGCGCGTGGGCCAGGCCGTCGGCGTCCGGGAGGTCACCGAGGTCCGGTCCCCAGTGCAGCACGGTGGGCAGGGCGGTGGTGTCGAGGCGGAGCACCAGGCTCGTACCGCCACGGCGCAGATGGACAACCGACATGGGATCTCCTCGTGGGGGCAGCGCGGGATTCGAATCAACGCTAGTCCGCATCACGGCGGCTCGTCCGGCGGACCGGCGTCGCGTCGCGATGGTCGGGTCGCGTAGCGTAGGTCGCGTGATGAGCCCCGGCGCCACGGACGCCTCCGACGCCTCCGCCCTCACGGGGATCGCCGACTGGGCGGTGACGGTGATGGAGTCCCTCGGCGGGATCGGGGTGGCCCTGCTGATCGCCGCGGAGAACCTGTTCCCGCCACTGCCGAGCGAGGTCATCCTCCCGCTGGCAGGGTTCACCGCGTCCCAGGGCTCGTTCAGCCTGCCGGCCGTGATCCTGTGGGCCACCGCGGGATCGTTGCTCGGCGCTCTCGCCCTCTACGCGCTGGGCTGGGCGCTCGGGCGCGAGCGCACCCGTCGGCTGATCGGCTCCCTCCCGCTCGTGAAGACCTCGGACGTCGTGCGCACGGAGGCCTGGTTCGACCGCTACGGGCCACTCACCGTGCTGGTGGGCCGCGTGATCCCGGTGTTCCGCTCGCTGATCTCGATCCCCGCCGGGGTCACCCGGATGAGGCCCTGGCTGTTCCTAGGCCTGACCACCCTCGGGTCCTTCGCGTGGAACACCGTCCTCATCGTGGGGGGCTACGCCCTCGGCGAGAACTGGCACGTGGTGGAGCAGTACGTGGGGGTGTTCTCCCGCGTGGTGGTCGGGGTCCTCGTGGCCGGGACCATCGCGTGGGTCGTGGTGCGGGTCCGGCAGGGGACGGCAGGGGACACCCCGGACTGACGGGCCCAGGACACCCGGACTGACGGCCCGGGACCCCGGACTGACGGCCCGGGAGACCCCCGGACTGACGGCCCACGACGCACGGCGGGTAGCCTGAAACGCATGGCTGTCGTCCTCCAGAAGGCTGTTCCCCCCGCCCTCGTCGCGGCGTACCTCCAGCACGGCTACGACCGGGTCAGCGGGTACGTGGTCCGCGCCGCCGAGGTCAGCGGGGTCACGGACGTCGCCGACCTGCGCCGCCTCCACATGGTGGACCACGAGGGCTCGCTGCACGCCACGACGGGGCCACTGCACGTCCTGCACGTGGACAAGTCGCCGTCGTGGCGGCTCCAGCCCGCCGAGGGACTCGCCGAGCGGGGCGTCCTCGACGGCTCCGGCACGGTGGAGGTGGCCGAGCAGCTCGTCCAGGTGTTCCTCCTCGACCACACGCGCCTCACCCCCGGGGCCCGCCTCTGGCGGTTCGAGGAGAGTGCCGACCCCGTCCTCGTGGGCACCTTCCACGGCGCCGCGCACGGCTGGCAGGACCACACCCGCGACGACGTCCTCACGGCCGCTGTGCCCTCCCCCACCGCCGGCGCCGTCGTGGTGCTGGACGGCAAGGCATACGTGGCCGACGTCGTGAGCGACGACGACGACGCCCCCACCTCCATCACCGCCGTCTCCGCGCTCGAGCCCCCGGAGCCCCTCGGGTTCACCCAGAACCGGCACGGCCACTGGGTGCGGGCGGTGGAACACGCGGAGGCACAGGCCCTGTTCGAGGTCCGGATCGCCGGCACGTGGAAGGACCACCCGGTGCAGCTCGTCCAGCAGTTCCGCCTCCAGGACGGCCGGGCCGCCGTGCGGATCTGCTCGCTCGCCCGCGACTGGGAGCGGGCGAAGGCGCTGGGATTCCTCGAGCTCGAGCTCGGGGTGTGGGAGCACACCGTTGCCGCCGAGGACCTGAAGGACTCCGTGCCCCAGGAGCTCGCGGCACAGGCCTGGCTGACGGCTCCCCAGCGGGCACGGCTCGAGCAGCTCGCGGCCGCCTCGGAGGCCAACACGGTCCGTCCGGCTGGGGGAACGGTCCGCTCCACCGGACTCGCGCCCGATCAGCCCGGGGTGGTGGCAGGTGGGGCGGCGGTGCCCGGTGAGGCGGTGTCGACCGATGGGGCGGCAGCGTCGGATGGGGCCGCAGCGTCCGGTGAGGCAACGCCGTCGGGTGGGGCTACGCCGTCGTCGGAGCCGGGGACGATCCGCACCACCCCGGGCACGGGGCTGCAGGACGCCGCCCACCTCGCGCTCTACCAGCGCATCGCGAAGGGCACGATCCCCCACCTCCCGACCGGTGCGGCGGAGGTGCAGGTGCTGTGCGAGGCGGTGGGCAACGTCATGGAGCTCTCCGCGCAGGCGATCCTCGACGGTGACTCGCCGGTCGGGCTGCCGACGGTGGCGCAGGATGTGGCGCGCGCCTTCGGGGAACTGCGCGCCCTCGGGGGGAAGGAGGGCGGTGAGGGGCCCTGGTTCGGGGCGCTCGTGCGGATCACTGCCGCCGGGGAGTTCTCCATCCGGTTCAACCGGACCGACCGGCCGCGCATGCGCAGGGACATCACGCCGGAGATGCTGCGGGTGGAACGGGAGAGGTTCCCGCGCGATACCTGGCCGCAGTGGTTCCTGGACCTGGAGCAGGGCACCGAGGCCTGAGCGGGTGGTTTCCCCTGCCGTGGCGGGCAGGGTCCTCGTGGCGCGCGCTCCCCCTCCGAATTCCCGCGAGCACCTTGCCCGAAGATACCCCCTAGGGGTACCATGGACATTCGACACCCCCGCAGAGGAGTCACTCATGGCCACGCCCACCACCTGCCACCCCGCCGCGGACGCGCACGCCGACCACGACGGCCCTCACGGCTACTCCCCCGAGAAGGACGCCTACCTCGCGCGCATGCGCCGCATCGAGGGCCAGGTCCGCGGCATCGAGCGCATGATCGCCTCCGACACCTACTGCATCGACGTCCTCACCCAGATCTCCGCCGTGACCCGCGCCCTCCAGGCCGTCAGCCTCGGCCTCCTGGAGGACCACCTGAACCACTGCGTCGTCGGGGCCGCGAAGGCCTCGGACAAGGAGGGCCGTGAGAAGGTCGCGGAGGCCACCGCGGCGATCGCCCGCCTCTGGAAGTCGTGACGACGGCGCCGCCCGCGCCCGCCGTCGCCCCGCCACCCAGGCACCCGCCACCCACTCGCCCCACCGACTGTCACTCCCCCACCCATCCGTCCCACCCAGAGGAGCTCCCATGACCGCCCACACCCAGACACTCACCCTCAAGGTCGACGGCATGACCTGCGGCCACTGCGTCAAGCACGTCTCCACCGATCTCGCCGAGTTGCCCGAGGTCGCCGAGGTGATGGTGACGCTCAACGCCGGCGGCACCTCCGACGTCGTCGTCACCCTGAACGACGACGTCACGGACGAGAAGCTCGCCGAGGTCATCGACGAGGCCGGGTACACGCTGGTCGGCGTGCAGGGCCGATGACCGAACCTGTCACCACGCTCCCCGCGCTGGCGGAGGTGGACCTGCAGGTCGAGGGCATGACGTGCGCCTCGTGCGTGGCGCGCGTCGAGAAGCGCCTGAACAAGCTCCCGGGCGTGCAGGCCACCGTCAACCTCGCCACCGAGTCCGCTCACGTGGTCCTCACCGAGGACGTCGACGACGCCGCGCTCGAGGCCGCCCTCGTCGCCGCCGGGTACGGGGGCCGGGTCACGAGCCGCCAGGTGGAGGGCGAGGAGGAGCCCACCGAGCACGCCGCGCCCGACGGCGCCGACACCTCCGACCCCTCGGCCACCCGCGCCGCGGATCTCCGCCGCCGGCTCATCGTCTCCGCGGTCCTCACCGCCCCGGTGATGCTGCTCTCGATGGTGCCGCCGCTCCAGTTCACGGGCTGGCAGTGGCTGGTCGCGGCGCTCACACTGCCCGTGGTGACGTGGGGCGCGTGGCCCTTCCACCGCGCAGCCTTCAACTCCGCCCGCCACGGCTCCTCCACCATGGACACCCTCGTCTCGCTGGGCGTGACCGCCGCGAGCCTCTGGTCACTGTGGGCGCTGCTGCTCGGCGGGGCCGGCGAACTCGGCATGCGCATGGAGGTGTCCCTGCTCCCCCGCGCCTCCGAGCCCGGGATGCACCCGGAGCTGTACTTCGAGGTGGCCGCCGTGGTCACCACCTTCCTCCTCGCGGGCCGGTACGCCGAGTCCCGCTCGCGGCGCCGCGCCGGCGACGCGCTGCGTTCCCTCCTCTCCCTGGGCGCGAAGGATGCCGCCCGCCTCGAGCCCGGCCCCGACGGCACGCGCCACGAGGTCCGCGTCCCCATCACCGAGCTGCGCATGGGCGACGAGTTCGTGGTGCGCCCGGGCGAGAAGATCGCCACGGACGGCCGGGTGGTTGCCGGGGAGTCCGCCGTGGACACCTCCCTGCTGACCGGCGAGCCCGTCCCCGTGGAGGTGGCCCCCGGCGACGACGTCACCGGCGCCACCGTCAACACCTCCGGCGTGCTCACCGTGCGCGCCACCCGCGTGGGTTCCCAGACCGCGCTCGCCCAGATCGGCCGCATGGTCACCCAGGCGCAGACCGGCAAGGCCCCCGTGCAGCGCCTCGCGGACCGCATCTCCGCCGTGTTCGTGCCCATCGTGATCGTGCTGGCGATCGGCACGTTCGCCACGTGGCTGCTGCTCGGCAACCCGCTGCAGGCGGCGTTCACCGCCGCGGTCGCGGTGCTGATCATCGCGTGCCCGTGCGCACTCGGCCTCGCCACGCCCACCGCCCTCCTCGTGGGCACCGGGCGCGCCGCCCAGCTCGGCATCCTCATCAAGGGCCCGGAGATCCTCGAATCCACCCGCCGCGTCGACACCATGGTCCTCGACAAGACCGGCACCCTGACCACCGGCCGCATGACCGTCTCCGAGGTCCTGCCCCTGGCCGGCGTCCGAGCCGCGGACGTCACGCGCCTCGCCGGCGCCGCGGAGGCCGGGTCCGAGCACCCGATCGCGCAGGCCATCGTGGCGAGCGCCCGCGAGTCCGGCCCGCTCCCGGAGGCCACCGGCTTCCGCACCTCTGCGGGCCTGGGGGTGACCGCGACCGTCGAGGGGCTCGAGGTCGCCGTCGGGCGGCTCGCCTTCCTCGCCGAGCGCGGCCTTGCGACGGCCGGCGCGGACGAAGCCGTCGCACGCGCCGCGGCGGACGGCGGCACCGCCGTCGCCGTCGGGTGGGACGGGGCGGTGCGCGGCGTGATCGTGGTGCGGGACGCCCCGAAGGCCGACGCCGGCGACGCCGTGCGCGAGATCCGCGCCCTTGGCATCGAGCCGGTGCTCCTCACGGGTGACGCGCCCGCCGCGGCCCACCGCATCGCGGGCGAGCTCGGCATCGACCGGGTTCACGCGGGCGTGCTGCCCGGCGGGAAGCGGGACGTTGTGGCCGCCCTCCAGGAGGAGGGCCGCGTGGTGGCCATGGTGGGCGACGGCGTCAACGACGCCGCGGCCCTCGCCCAGGCCGGGGCGCGTGGGCTGGGGATCGCCATGGGCACCGGGACCGACGTGGCCATCGAGGCCTCGGACATCACCGTGCTCGGTGGGGACGTGCACCGCATCCCCACGGCGATCCGCGTCTCCCGCCAGACGTTGGCGATCATCAAGCAGAACCTGTTCTGGGCGTTCGCCTACAACGTGGCCGCGATCCCGCTCGCCGCGCTGGGCCTGCTGAACCCGATGATCGCGGGCGCCGCGATGGCGGCCTCCAGCGTCATCGTGGTGAGCAACTCGCTCCGGCTGCGCCGCGCGGGCTGAGGGGCCCCCTACCAGCCCAGGACGGCGCCGTCGGCGCGGGGCTCGGTCCCGCCCACGTAGGTCCCGTTCCCCAGCCGCCAGATCGCCTGCCCGCGGCCAACATGGCCCGCGGTGGGCGCGAGGGCGACCTCGTGGCCACGCAGCGCGAGCCCGTCGAACACCTCCTGGCCGGCGGCGGGCTCGATCAGCACCTGCCGCCCCTCAGTCCAGATCCACCGGGACTGGTCGAGGGCGGCTTGGGGGTCCAGGCCATGGTCCACGGTGTCCATGACCACCTGAACGTGCCCCTGCGCCTGCATGTGCCCACCCATGACGCCGAACGGACCCACCGCCTCGCCGCCCCGGGTCAGGAACCCGGGGATGATCGTGTGGAAGGGCCGTTTCCCGGGCGCCAGCTCGTTGGGGTGACCGGGCTCGAGGGAGAAGCCGTGGCCGCGGTTCTGCAGCGCGATCCCCGTGCCCGGGACGACAACGTGCGAGCCGAAGCCGTGGAAGTTGGACTGGATGAAGCTGACCATCATCCCGTTCCGGTCCGCGGCGCAGAGGTAGACGGTGTCCGAGCCGCGCGGGTTGCCCGGCTCGGGATCGATGGCCCGGTAGCCGAGGAGCCGGCGCCGGCGCGCCGCGTACTCCTTGGACAGCAGCTCGGCGGTGGGGACCTCCACCCGGGCCGGGTCCGCGACGTGCCGGTGCGCATCCGTGAGCGAGAGCTTCAGTGCCTCGATCCCGAGGTGGAAGGCCTGTACGGACACGGGCCGCAGCGCTGCGATGTCCTCGTGCTCCAGGATGTTGAGCGCCATGAGCGCGGCGATGCCCTGCCCGTTGGGGGGGATCTCCCAGACGTCGTAGCCCCGATAGTCCGTGGAGATCGGCTCCACCCACTCGCTCGCGTGGCCCACGAGGTCCGCGGCGGTGAGGTGCCCGCCGGTGCGCGCCGCGTGCGCCACGATCCGCTCCGCCAGGTCCCCCTCGTAGAAGGAGTCCGCCCGCGTGGCCGCGATCTCCCGCAGGGTGGCCGCGTGGCCCGGGGACCGCCACTGCTCACCCACGGCCGGGGCGGCGCCGTCGGGCGCGAAGACGCGGAGGAACTCGTCGAAGGGCTCGCCGGCCAGGCCCGCGTGCGCGCGCTCCACGCCGCCGCGCCAGCCCCACGCCACCACCGGGGAGACGGGGAAGCCCTCCTCGGCGTAGGTGGCGGCGGGCTCCAGGAGGCGGCCGAACGGCAGGCGGCCGAAGCGGGCGTGGAGGTCCGCCCATGCACGCGGCGTGCCGGGCACGGTGACGGCGTCCCAGCCGTGCAGGGGGACAGTGGCGTGGCCGGCGTCGCGGAGCCGGTCCGCCGTCAGCGACGACGGCGCCCGCCCGGACCCGTTGAGGCCGTGCAGTCGGGCCCCGTCCCAGACCAGGGCGAAGGCGTCCGACCCAATGCCGTTGGAACACGGCTCCACCACGGTGAGGCACGCCGCCATGGCGATCGCGGCGTCTGCGGCACTCCCCCCGTCCTGCAGCACGCGTAGGCCTGCGGCCGCGGCCAGCGGCTGGGAGGTGGCCACCATCCCGTTCGCGGCGAGGAGGGGCTGGTGGCGGCCGGGCTCGGCGAGGGTGGACAGGTCCATGGATCCGAGCCTGCCACGCCGGGACGGTGCGGACGACGGCTGTCGCGCCTCGGTGAACGGCGCGGGCCTAGGGCCGGCGCGCCAGGTCCCGCAGGTGCTCGACGATCCTGTCCAGCCCCGCCTCGAGGGCGGCGAGCGTGTCCACGAAGTCCTGGTGGCCGCCGTACCACGGGTCGGGGATGTCGAGGTCCCGGAGGCAGGAGTTGTCAGCGCTCCGGGGCGCGGCCGGATCGAACTCCCGCCACATCCGCAGGTGGGACGGGTCCGTCCCGTCCCGGTCGGCCCGCCGGTGCAGCGCGCTGAGGTGCTGGGAGGTCATGGCGAGCACGAGGTCGTAGCGGTCCAGCTCACCCGCCCGCACCTGGCGGGCACGGTGGTCGTGGACCGGGTAGCCGGCGGAGTCGAGCACCCGCCGCGCCCGCCGGTCGATGGGGTTGCCCTCCTCCTCGTCGCTGACGCCCGCGGACTCGACGACGACGTCGATCCCGGCGGCCGTCGCCGCCTCGCGCAGGACGATCTCACCCATGGGCGAGCGGCAGATGTTGCCGGTGCAGACGACGAGAACTCGGGGGGTCATGGGTCCATTGTGCCAAGCCGTCCGTGTGCCACCGAATGCTGCCGTCTCAGCTCGCGAGAATTTCTGCAACTAGTTGCAGCTCTCTGACCTGCGGTGACACAAATAGGTGCGGCGGCCGGGGCCATTTTGGACTGGCATGTGGAGGCGTTGTGGACGTAGTGTGGAGCCATCCGGACACCCGTTCGGATGCGTCCCTCGGGACGTGACACAGAGCCGTGCAGGGGCGCCGGCTGGTGTTCCTGCCGGTGAACGAAAGGAACACAACATGTCCATCAACACCCTGCTGGATTCCCCGGCCACCTCGATCCTGTACGACAACCACCTGTCGGACGACATGGCGGAGCGGATCGAGGCCTACAACCGGACGACAACCATCACCTTCACTGACTGGATGGCCGAGATCTTCGCGCGCCGCACCGAGCGCTGAGGAAGCGGGACACTCCACACAGACAGTGAGGTCTCGCGCCGTCAATGATGACGGCGCTTTTTTCTTGCCCTCAGAACTCCCAGTCGTCGTCCGTGGTGCTCTCGGCCTTCCCGATCACGTAGGAGGAACCAGACCCGGAGAAGAAGTCGTGGTTCTCGTCCGCGTTCGGGGAGAGCGCCGAGAGGATCGCCGGGTTGACCGCCGTCTGGTCCTTGGTGAACAGCGCCTCGTAGCCCAGGTTCATGAGCGCCTTGTTGGCGTTGTAGCGGAGGAACATCTTCACGTCCTCCGTGAGGCCGAGCCCGTCGTAGAGGTCCTCGGTGTAGGACTCCTCGTTGTCGTAGAGCTCGAAGAGGAGTTCGAAGGTGTAGTCCTTCAGTTCCTGCTGCCGGGCCGGCGAGGACTTCCGGACGGCCTGCTGGTACTTGTAGCCGATGTAGTAGCCGTGGACGGCCTCGTCCCGGATGATGAGGCGGATCAGGTCCGCGGTGTTGGTGAGCTTCGCGTGGCTGGACCAGTACATGGGGGCGTAGAAGCCCGAGTAGAAGAGGAAGGACTCCAGCATCGTGGAGGCAACCTTCCGCTTCTCCGGGTCATCGCCACGGTAGTAGTCGAGGATGATGCGGGCCTTGTTCTGCAGCGCCTCGTTCTCCTCGCCCCAGCGGAAGGCCTCGTCGATCTCGCGCGTGGAGATGAGCGTGGAGAAGATCGAGGAGTAGGACTTCGCGTGCACGGATTCCATGAACGCGATGTTGGTGAGCACTGCCTCCTCATGCTGGGTGACCGCATCCGGAATCAGCGAGACCGCGCCCACCGTGCCCTGCACGGTGTCCAGCAGGGTGAGTCCGGTGAACACCCGGGTGGTCATCAGCTTCTCGTGCTCGTTGAGCGTGGCCCAGGACTGGATGTCGTTCGAGAGCGGGATCTTCTCCGGCAGCCAGAAGTTCCCGGTGAGGCGGTCCCAGACCTCCTCATCCTTCGGGTCCTCCAGCCGGTTCCAGTTGATGGCCTGGACCGGACCGGTCAACAGCTTGATCTTCTCGCTCACGGTGCTCCTCAGCGGGCTTGCGGGTTGGGGGCGGGCGGCGCAGCCTTCGCCGCCGCGGCTGGGACCATCATCCCATCCCACCCTGACAAGTTCGAGCCGCGCCCCGCGCGCGGCCTGCCGTTCTCGCCGGTACCGTCCGAAGCATGACACTCCGCATCGGATACCTCGCCGGCTACTGGGGTTCCCACCCCCCGAAGGGCGTGCCCGAGGTGTTCGCCACCGCCGACAGCCTCGGCCTCGACTCCCTCTGGACCTCCGAGAGCTACGGCTCGGACGCCTTCACCCCACTGGCGTGGTGGGGCGGGGCGACGTCGCGTGCCCGCCTCGGCACCGCCGTCGCCCAGATCTCGGCCCGCACCCCGACGGCGACGGCGATGGCCGCCATGACGCTCGACCACCTCTCGGGCGGGCGGTTCGTCCTCGGGCTCGGCGTCTCCGGGCCGCAGGTGGTGGAGGGCTGGTACGGGCAGCGCTTCGAGCGGCCGCTCGAGCGCACCCGCGAGTACGTGGAGATAATCCGCCGCGTGTTGCGCCGCGAGGGACCGCTCGAGTTCAGCGGACGGCAGTTCACCCTGCCACTGGCGACGCCGCAGGCCAAGGCGATCCAGGCGAACCTCCGGCCGCTGCGGGCGAACCTGCCCATCCACCTCGCCGCCCAGGGCCCGAAGAACACCGCCCTGGCCGCCGAGATCGCCGACGGCTGGCTCCCCGCCTTCTTCTCCCCCCGCCTCGACTCCGAGTACCGCCGCCACCTCGGCGAGGGCTTCGCGAGGCGTCCCGACGGCGCCCGGCCGGCGGGCGAGTTCGAGGTGAACGTCTCGCTGCCGGTCGCCGTCGGGAGGGACGTGGACAACGCGGCCCGGCTGCTCGCGCCGCACGTGGCGCTGTACGTCGGGGGAATGGGCTCGACGGAGGCCAACTTCCACCGCGCCGTGCTCGAACGGTTGGGGCACGAGGACGCCTGCGCCCGGATCGCCCAGAGGTGGGCGGCGGGCGATCGCGAGGGTGCAGCCGCCGCGGTGCCGGTAGAACTGGTACTGGACGTTGCGCTCGCGGGCAGGCCGGACCAGCTCGCCGCGCAGGCACGGCGGTTCGAGGGGACAGTGGCGACCGGCCTGCTGCTCCAGACCGACCCGCGGGCGCTCACCGCGGTGGTCGACGCGTTGAGCTAGCGACGAGCACCCTCAGCCGGAGAGCCCAAGCCGCGCCGTCACCACCTCCGCGACCGCCTCGGGGGTGAACCCCGCGGCGGCCAGCGCCTCGGAGCCCGAGCCGCTCGTCCCGAAATCCTCGATGCTGATGCACTGCACATCCGAGCCGAGCACGCCCGCCCAGCCCAGCGAGATGCCCGCCTCCAGCACCACTCGCGCCGGCGCCGGACGGTGCAGCACCCGCGCCCGGTAGTCCGCCGGCTCCTCGGAGAGCCACTCGAGGCACGGCAGGGACACCACCTCGCACGGGATCCCGCGGTCCGCCAACAGGTCAGCGGCCGCTTCGCACACGCCCACCTCCGTGCCCGTGCCGTACAGGATCGCCCGGGGATCCTCCGCGGTTCGCACCACGTAGCCGCCGCGATCCGGGCTCCCCCAGGAGGACGACCTCCGCAGCACCGGGGTGGCGTGACGGCTGAGGGCGAGCGCCGTGGGACCACTCCGCCGGGTGAGCACGCGGCGCCACACCTCCACCGTCTCCAGCCAGTCGGCGGGCCGGGCCACCGCGAGGCCCGGAATCGCCCGCAGGGACCAGAGTTGCTCCACCGGTTGGTGGGTGGGCCCGTCCTCCCCGACGGAGATGGAGTCGTGCGTCCACACGTGGATCACCGGCAGCCCCTGGAGGGCAGCGAGGCGCACCGCGGGCCGCAGGTAGTCCGCGAACACGAGGTAGGTGGCCCCGAACGCCCGCGTCAGCCGGTGGAGCGCGATCCCGTTGAGGATGCCCGCCATCGCGTGCTCCCGGATGCCGAAGTGGAGCTGCCGGCCGCCGTAGCGGCCGGGCCACTCGGCGCTGTCGACGTCGCGTGGCAGGAAGCTGAGGTCGGCCGCCACGACGGCGTTGTTCGACTCCGCGAGGTCGGCCGACCCACCCCACAGCTCGGGCATCACGGGCCCGACGGCGGCAAGGACGGCGCCACTCGCCTGGCGCGTGGCCGCCGTGCGGGCCTGGGCGGCGACGTCGTCGAGGGCGTCGTCGAGATCCTCGGGTGGCTCGCCGTCGCGGAGTCGGTCGAGGAGTTGCGCCCGCACGGGGTCCTTCTCCCGCCAGCGGGCGACGGCGTCGTCCCAGGTGACGTGCAGCTCGCGCCCGCGCTCGGCGACCTTCCGGGCGTGGTCCAGGACCGGCATCTGGTGGGCGGCGTCCGGATCGACGCCAAGGGCTGCCTTCATCTGGCGGAGCCGGTCCGGACCCACGGTCCCGGCGTGAGCGTGGTGCGTCCCCGCCAGCTCGGGGATCGGGTGACCGATCACGGAACGCAGGCGCACGAGGACGGGCCGGTCCGTCACCGCTCGCGCGGCGGTGAGGACGGTGGAGATCTCGTCCAGGTCCTCGGCGTCGTCGATCGTGAGGACCTCCCAGCCGTAGGCGCGGAACCGGGCTGCCACGTCCTCCCGGAAGGTGATGTCGGTGGAACCCTCGATGGAGATGCGGTTGTCGTCCCAGATCAGGGTCAGGCGCGAGAGGCCCAGGGCCCCGGCGAGCGAGGCGGCCTCGCTGGAGACCCCCTCCTCGAGGTCACCGTCGGAGGCGAGGCACCAGACGTGGGGGCTGAGGAGGTCCGTCCCGAGGAGGTCCGCCACGCGCGCGCTCGAGAGTGCGAGGCCCACCGCGTTGGCCACGCCCTGGCCGAGCGGTCCGGTCGACACCTCGACGCCGGGGGTCACGCCACGCTCCGGGTGTCCCGGCGTCCGTGATCCGCGCACCCGGAAGGCGTGCAGGTCCTCGATCTCGAGGCCATAGCCGGAGAGGTACAGCTGGAGGTAGAGCCCGAGGCTCGCGTGCCCGCACGACAGGATGAAGCGGTCGCGGCCCAGCCAGTCGGGATCCCGCGGATCGTGGCGCAGGTGCCGCTGGAACAGCGCGTACAGCAGCGGCGTGAGGCTCACCGCCGTCCCCGCATGACCCGATCCGGCTTCCTCCACCACCTCGACGGGGATGATCCGCGCGTACCTCACGACATCGTGGTCCTCAGACGGACGTCGACGAGATCGCCGCCGCGATCTCCTCGGCCATCGAAGAGTGACGAGAGGCTGACCTATGGTCGTCATTGAATTCCTCGTCAACGAGATCCTCTCCGTTCCCGCCTACCTCGTCGGCATCATTGTCGCCGTCGGACTCATCGCGATGCGCAAGAGCTCCGGTCAGATCGTCGGTGGCGCCCTCAAGGCGACCCTCGGCTTCCTGATCCTCGGAGCGGGCGCCGGCGTCGTCGTCGCCTCGCTGGAGCCCCTCGGGGCGCTCATCCTGGCCGCCACCAGCGCCCAGGGCGTGGTCCCCACCAACGAGGCCATCGTCTCGATCGCGGCCGAGGAGTTCGGCGCCCAGCTCGCCTGGGTGATGGTCGGCGGCTTCGTCGTCCACCTCGTGATCGCACGGTTCTTCCCGCTGAAGTACGTGTTCCTGACGGGACACCACATCTTCTTCATGTCGGCGATGCTCACGGCCGTCCTGGCCACGGCGGACATCGACGGCTTCCTGCTCATCATCATCGGCTCGATCATGCTGGGCACGATCATGAGCATCATGCCGGCGCTCTCCCAGCCGTTCACGCGGCGAATCACCGGCAACAACACGATCGCAGTCGGTCACTTCGGCACCCTCGGCTACATCACCGCCGGTGCGGTGGGTGCGGCGGTTGGGAAGAAGTCCCGCTCCACCGAGGACCTGAAGGTCCCCGAGGGGCTGCGCTTCCTGCGTGACTCGATGGTCGCGACGGCGCTCTCGATGGTGCTCTTCTACATCGTGTTCACGGTGTGGACGTGGATCGCCCTCGGGAACGAAGAGGCGTTCGCGATCCTCGGCGCCACCGACGGCGGCAACTTCATCATGCTGGGCGTGGCCCAGGGCCTCCAGTTCGGTATCGGTGTCTCGATCATCCTCTACGGTGTCCGCACCATCCTCGCCGAGCTCGTCCCTGCGTTCGAGGGCATCTCGCGGAAGGTAGTCCCCGGTGCGGTTCCCGCCCTCGACTGCCCGATCGTGTTCCCGTTCGCCCCGAACGCCGTGCTCATCGGCTTCATCGCGTCGTTCGCCGGCGGGCTGCTGTCCTTCGGCCTCCTCGCGTGGATCTTCGGACCGTGGCTCGGGCTGGCCCTCATCCTCCCGGGCATGGTGCCGCACTTCTTCACCGGTGGTGCCGCGGGCGTGTTCGGCAACGCGACTGGTGGGCGGCGTGGCGCGATCATCGGCGCCTTCGCCAACGGTGTGCTGATCTCGTTCCTGCCGGCCTTCCTGCTCACGGTCCTCGGTTCGTTGGGCTTCGCCAACACCACGTTCGGCGACGCCGACTTCGGGTGGTACGGCATCCTCGTCGGCAACATCGTGAAGCTGGGGCCGGTTGGCGGCATCATCGGCCTGCTCGTCCTGGCGGCTGCGCTGCTGGTGTTCGCGAGCTGGTTCCAGAAGAAGTACGTCGACACCAACTGGATCCCCGGCAAGGCGCACGCTGAGTGGATCGCCGAGCGGCAGGCTGAGGAGAAGGCCGCTGCCGCCGCAGCGAAGAAGGGTGGTGGGGCGGCCAAGCCGAAGCCATAGGCAGGTCTCACCGTAAGTTCCCACTGGGGGCCGTCGTCCACGCGGACGGCGGCCCCCGCGTTTGCCACGGATCACGCTTCGCGCTCCCGCCAGACCTGCCACGCCGCGGCATCCCGACCGTTGGCGGAGGTGGCGCTGCCGGGCGTCTGGCCGTCGCCAGCCCGGGCGAGAGGCACGGTGCCGGTCAGCTGGCGTGGAGGAGCCAGTGGATGTCGATCCATCTGGTGTGGTGGTGTTCGAGCGGGGAGGTGGGGTCCCCACGCCCGGGTGGCCTGCCCCGTGGTTTCGTGAGCGGGTGGGTGGGCGTGGTGTACTCCTGCCCAGTCGGGGTGGTCACGGTCAGGGAGTCCGGGGTCGCGGTGTGGGTCCAGCCGGGGTTCTCCTTGACCTGGTTGCACCGTTCACACAACCCCGAAGCGTTGGAGTACGAGGTTGCCCCGCCGGCCGCGTGCGGCCTGGCGTGGTCGATGTGCCGGATCGGGGCGTCACACCACGGGGTCCGACAGGTGTCATCCCGCAGCAGGACCATCCGGCGCAGCAGGCCGTCGAAGGTGCGACGGTGGGAGTCCATGGCCACCAGGTGGCCGGTCTCCGGGCTGGTGAACAGGCGGCGGATCCACGCCCTGGCCTTCCCGGACGGGCCATCACTGTCCGGGGAGAGCAACGCCCGGGCGGTGGCCGCGGGGAGGGGACCATGCCCCACCACCCACGCCGGCTCCTGCGAGGCGTCCTCGCTGTTCCCGCCGAGCAGGGCGGCGTCGGTCATGACCAGGTGGACCTCCACCGGCACCGCCGCAGCCGTCTCCTGCCCGGTCAACCGTTCGATGAGGGTGTCGGCCATGACCTGGCCTCGGGTCTTGTCCCCGGCCTGCCCCGTGCCGATCACGGTGTCGGCGTGCTTCTTCACCGCCGCGTACGCCGCGATGCCCTGCACCATCGGCACCAACGCGGTCAGGTAGACCATCGCGTCCGGGGCCGGACGGACCGTGACACACCGCTGCCCCTCCGCCCGGGCCAGGTGGCGGACCGCTTCGGCCGGGTCCCACGCTTGGGCCAGGCGG
>DBPQ01000082.1:0-545 GCA_002304945.1 Actinomycetales bacterium UBA1416
TGTGAGCAGTTGCTTGCGGATCCGCAAGCAGCTGCTCACACGCCCGCCGCCGACGTGCCACAGATCGGTCCGGAGACCGGCACACCTCCCGGCGAGCCCGTAATCCTGTTGGGCCTCGGCCAGCCATGGGCGACAATGGCCCCCATGTCCGATCCCACTCCGCCCGGCGAGTCCCCGCCGCCCGCGGAGTCCCGGGACCCCCACACGAGCGACACCCGGCCCGGACCCGAACCCAGCAGCGGCCGCCCCGGCAATCGCACCCGCGGACGACGGCGCGGCACGGCTTCCGACCCCCACCGCACCGACCACCGGCACACCCATCGGCACCCGGCCCACCGCGCGTTCACCCCCGAGCAGGTCGCCGCGCGTGCCGCGAGCCTGCCCACGATCACCTACCCGGAGGAGTTGCCGGTCTCCGCCCGCCGCGCCGAGATCGCCGAGGCCATCCGGGACAACCAGGTGGTGATCGTCTCCGGTGAGACCGGCTCCGGCAAGACCACCCAGATCCCCAAGATCCTCCTCGAACTGGGCCGCGGCATCACCGG
>DBPQ01000082.1:556-24901 GCA_002304945.1 Actinomycetales bacterium UBA1416
CGCATCGCGGAGGAACTCGGCACCCCGCTGGGCCAGATCGTCGGCTACCAGGTGCGCTTCACGGACGTGGTCTCGGACGCCACCCTGGTCAAGCTCATGACCGACGGCATCCTCCTCGCCGAGATCCAGCGCGACCCGCTCCTCACCCGCTACGACACCATCGTCATCGACGAGGCCCACGAGCGGTCCCTCAACATCGACTTTCTCCTCGGCTACCTCTCCAACCTCCTCCCCCGCCGCCCGGACCTCAAGGTGGTCATCACGTCGGCCACCATCGACTCAGCCCGCTTCGCCGCACACTTCGGCCCCCGCACGGCCGCCGCCGTCGCCGCCCGTGCCGCCGGCCGGCACGACGACGCCGCCCGCCCCGCCCCGATCGTCGAGGTCTCGGGGCGCACCTATCCCGTGGAGATCCGCTGGCGGCCGCTGGTCCCCGAGGAGGACGACGACGCCGCCGACCTCCCCGACGCCCCTCCCTCCCGCGGGGACCGGAGCGAGGAGGCTGGCCGGGCCCGCCGGACGCCCCGCCGCACACCCGACCGCGAGCCCCTCGACCAGTTCACCGCCATCTGCCTCGCCGCGGACGAGCTCATGGCCGAGGGCCCGGGGGACATCCTCGTGTTCCTCTCCGGCGAGCGCGAGATCACGGACGCCGCGACCGCGCTGGCGGAACACCTCGGCTCCCGGTACGTCGCCCCCGGTCAGGCCCGCGGCCACGCCCCGAACGCCGTGGAGATCCTGCCCCTCTACGCCCGCCTGACCGCTGCGGAGCAGCACCGCGTGTTCGAGCCGCACACGATCCGCCGCATCGTGCTCGCCACCAACGTGGCGGAGACCTCGCTGACGGTGCCCGGCGTCCGCTACGTCATCGACCCGGGCACCGCCCGCATCTCCCGCTTCTCCACCCGTACCAAGGTGCAGCGCCTCCCCATCGAGCCCATCTCGCAGGCGTCCGCGAACCAGCGCTCGGGCCGGTGCGGCCGCGTGGCGGACGGAATCGCGATCCGCCTCTACTCGGAGGCGGACTACGAGTCCCGCCCCGAGTTCACCGAGCCGGAGATCCTGCGTACCTCGCTCGCGGCGGTCATCCTGCAGATGGCCGCCCTCGGCCTGGGGGACGTGGCCCGCTTCCCGTTCGTGGATCCCCCGGACACGCGCGCGATCCGCGACGGCGTCAACCTGCTCGTCGAGATCGGGGCGTTGGAGGACCGCGGGACGGGCACATCCTCCGACCGCGGCCCCGCCCTCACCCCCATCGGCCGGAAGCTCGCCACCCTCCCCATCGACCCGCGCCTCGGCCGCATGCTCCTGGAGGCTGGCCGCAACGGCTGCGCCACCGAGGCCCTCATCATCGTGGCGGCACTCTCGGTCCAGGACGTGCGTGAGCGCCCGGTGGAGAAGCAGGCCCAGGCGGACCAACTCCACCGCCGCTTCACCGACCCCACCTCGGACTTCCTCGCCTACCTGAACCTCTGGCGCTACCTGCGCACCCAGCAGCGGGACCTCAGCTCCTCGGCCTTCCGCCGCCTCTGCCGCACCGAGTACCTCAACTACCTGCGCGTGCGCGAGTGGCAGGACATCGTCACCCAGCTCCGCCAGCTCGCCAAGCCACTCGGCCTGACCATGCACCCGATCGCCCTCCCGAGGCCGGCCGAGACGCAGGGCGCGACGCCGACGGAGGTGGCGGCCGCCGTCGTCGCGCTGGGGCGGGGCGCGGACACGCCGAGCGCGGACGCCATCCACCAGTCTCTGCTGGTGGGGCTGCTGTCCAACCTGGGGAACTGGGACGAACGCCGCCGCGACTACGCCGGCGCCCGCGGCACCCGGTTCGTGGTCTGGCCCGGCTCCGGCCTCGCCCGCAAGCAGTACGACTGGGTCATGGCCGCCGAACTCGTGGAGACCTCCCGCCTGTTCGCCCGCACGGTGGCGCGCATCGACCCCTCCTGGATCGAGCCCGCCGCCGCGCACCTGCTGAAGCGCACCTACTCCGAGCCGTTCTGGTCCGCCAGGCAGGGCGCCGCGATGGTCCACGAGAAGCTGCTGCTGCACGGGCTCACGATCGTGGCGGACCGTGCCGTCCCCCTCACCCGCGTGGGCACCACGGAGGCGCAGGAGCTCGCCCGCGAGCTGTTCCTCCGGCAGGCGCTGGTGGAGGGCGAGTGGCGCACCCACCACCGGTTCTGGGCCGAGAACCGCCGCCTGCTCGAGGAGGCTGAGGAGCTGGAGGAACGCTCCCGCCGCCGCGGCCTGACCATCACGGACCAGGGCCTCTTCGACTTCTACGACGAGCGCATCCCCGCCGCCATCACCTCCGCCCGCCACTTCGACGCCTGGTGGAAGAAGGCCCGCACGGAGAACCCGGACCTCCTCACCCTCACCCACGAGCTCCTCCTGCCCGGCGCCGGCGCCGTCACCACCGCCGACTTCCCCACCACCTGGACCCAGGGCGACCTCACCCTCCCGCTGACCTACGCCTACTCCCCCGGCGACCCCGACGACGGCCTCACTGTCCTGGTCCCCGTCTCCGTGCTCGCACGGTTGCGGCCGGAGGGCTTCGACTGGCTGGTGCCGGGCCTCCTGCCGGAGCTCGCCGTCGCCACGATCAAGGCCCTGCCCAAGCGCACGCGCGTCCAGCTCGTGCCCGCCCCGGACACGGCCGCCCAGGTCCTGCGCGCCCTGCCCCCGTGGCACGAGGGCGCCGGCGGCGACGGCCCCACCTTCGCGGAGGCCTTCGCCGAGGCGGTGCGCCGGGTCAGGGGCGTGGTCATCCCACCCGAGGAGTTCGACGACGACGCCCTCCCCCCGCACCTGCGCGTCACCTTCCGCGTGGTGAACGACAAGGGCGTCACCCTCGCCCGTTCGAAGAACCTGATCTCGCTCCAGCGCCGACTCGCCGACCAGACCCGCGACGCCGTCCGGCAGGTGGTGCGCGGCGCCGTGGCCGCGGCCCGGGAGGACGATGCCGGGCGGCGGGGGAAGGGACGGGGCGGGCGCGCCCAACCGGCGGTCGGCGGGGCCGCGGGCAGCGGACCGGTGATCGGCAGAGCCGCGACAGGTGGGGCAGGAGGCGGACCGGCGTCGTCGTTCCTCGAACAGCCCGGGATCACCGACTGGCCGGTGCTGGGGGACACAGCTGGGACGGGAGCGGGTGGAACTCTGCCTGCCACCGTGACGTCCACCGGGCCGGGAGGGTTGGAAGTCCGGGGCTATCCGGCCCTCGCGGTGGAGGAGCAGGCGGGCGCGTCAGTCCCACGTGTGTCCCTGCGCGTCATGGCGAGCGCGGCGGACCAGGCGCGCGCCCACCCCGGCGGCGTGGTCCGGCTGGCGCTCGGGAAGGTGTCGCTCGGCACCGAGCGGGTCACCACCCGGTGGACCGGCGCGGATGCGCTCACCCTCGCCGCCTCCCCCTATCCCACCACCGCGGCGCTGGTGGCGGACATCCAGCTCGCCTCCGCCACGGCACTCGCCCAGAAGTGGGCCGCCGCGAACGTGCCGCTGGACGCGGTGCGCTCGCGCGCGGAGTTCGAGTCCCTCACCGCGCACCTCCGGGAACGGCTGGAGGACGAGGTGTACCGGACCGTGGGCGTGGTGGTGAAGGTGCTGGCCGCGTGGCGCGAGGCGGACCGGGTGATCCGGGAGGCGTCCTCACTGGCGCTGCTCGACGTGGTCGCGGACGTGCGCGCCCAGCTGTCCCGGCTGGTGTACCCGGGGTTCATCGCCGCGACCCCGCCCGATCGACTGCACCACCTCCCCCGCTACCTGAACGCGGCCCGCGCCCGGGTGGAACGCGCCCAGGGCGGGGCAGCGCGGGCGGACGCGGCGAACGCCTGGCTCGTCGGGGCTCTGGAGGAGGACCTCGAGGTGGCCCGGGAGGCCACCGCCCGTATGGCGCCCGACCCGGCCCGGGATAGAGCCCTCGACGAGGTCCGATGGCTCATCGAGGAACTGCGGGTGAGCCTGTTCGCCCAGCAACTCGGCACGCCCGTACGGGTCTCGGAGAAGAGGATCCGCAAGGTGCTGGACACTCTCTGACCGGCGGGGGCTACCCTGTGGGGAGCACTCGGACCAGGAGGATCCCATGAGCCAGCAGCCCGGTGAGGAACAACCCCGCCAGAGCCCTCCCCCGGGGGGACCGCCCTGGGGCCAGGAGTACGGGCAGGGCTACGGCCAGCAGTCCGGCCAGCCCTACACCCAGCCGTACGGGCAGGGGTACGGGCCAGCGGCGTCCGGCTACGAGGCCCCGTCCTACAGCTATGCCGGCCCACGTCCCACGAACGTGCTCGCGATCGTCTCCCTGGTGACGTCCCTGATCGGGATCGGGATCGTCGGGATCATCACGGGCCACATCGCGCGGCGCCAGATCCGGCGCACCGGCGAGAGCGGGGACGGGATCGCGCTCGCCGGCCTGATCATCGGGTACGTGGTCACCGTGATCGAGGCCCTGGCGATCATTGCGTTCATCGGGCTCTTCGCCGTGGCGTCCTCGAGCATGTACTGACTCGTCACGCTCCGCCTCGCCCTCCCCCGCGCCACGCTCAACCGCCCGCACCAGGCTCGTCCACACCCGCAGCCGGCGCCGCTCCGTCCACACCCACGGGGGCCGATGGAACGAGCCTGTCGGCGGGCCGTCCTACGATTTCGGTGTGGAACTGGGAGAGGTGCGCAGGCTCGCGACGGGGCTCATGGCGCGGCACGGCGTGGGTGACTGGTCGCTCGGGTGGGACAACGCCCGCACCCGGGCGGGGATGTGCCGCTACAACACCCGCACGATCAGCCTCTCGAGGCCGCTGATGGCCCTGTACGAGCGCGAGCAGGTCCGCGAGGTGGTGCTGCACGAGATCGCGCACGCGCTCGTGGGCGCGAAGCACAACCACGACGCCGTGTGGCGGGCCAAGGCCCGGGAGATCGGCTCCACCGGGGCACGCGCCCTCCCCGTGGATTCCCCGCGCCCGCCCGCGCCCTGGGTGGGCCGCTGTCCGCGGGGGCACGAGTTCCACCGTTACCGGCGCCCACCGGCACGGTCGTCGTGCTCGCGGTGCTCCTCCCGCTTCGACGCGCGCTTCCTGCTGGAGTGGCACGCTGCCGCGCCGGGGGCTGGGCGCCGCCCCAGCTAGGCTTCGTCCAGTCGAGACAGGAGGTGGCGTGGCAGCACCAGTGGCGCCCGGCCGTGTGCGCCCGGGCCAACGTGCCCGGCGACGGCGTGAGGCCGCCTCCGCGTGGGCGCTCCTCGGTCCGAGCCTGGTCGGGGTGGGGGTGTTCCTCGTGGTACCCGTTGCCGTGGTGTTCGCACTCTCCCTCATGGACTGGGACCTCATCTCCGAGCCGCGCTGGGTGGGCGGGGAACACTACGCGGACCTGCTCGGGGACCGTGCCTTCTGGAACTCCCTCGCCGTCACCGGCCGGTTCGTCCTGCTGGCCATCCCCGCGTCGATCGCGCTGGGCCTGCTCCTCGCCGTCGCGCTCAACCGGGGACTGCCGGGCACACGGGCGCTCCGCACCCTGTACGTGCTGCCGTGGGTCGGCGCCCCGCTCGCCCTCGGGGTCGTGTGGCGTTGGCTGTTCGACCCCTCCCAGGGTGCGGTGAACGTGCTCCTCGGCCGCCGGGTCGAGTGGATGTCCGATCCGTCGCTCGCCCTGCCGGCGGTGGCGTTCGTGTCCGTGTGGTCCTCGGTGGGCTACATCTCGCTGTTCTTCCTCGCCGGACTCCAGCAGATCCCCACTGCGGTACACGAGGCGGCCCAGCTCGACGGCGCCGGCCCCGTCCGCCGGCTCTGGTCCGTGACCCTGCCGCTGCTGCGCCCCACCACCTTCTTCGTCACCGTCACCTCGGTGATCTCCTCGTTCCAGGTGTTCGACCTGGTCTACGGGCTCACCGGGTCCGCCGCCGGCTATCCGGCGGGCAGCACCGACGTCATCGCGGCGCGCATCTACTCCGAGGCGTTCGTGGCGCTCGACCTCGGCCACGCCTCCGCCATGGCCGTGGTCCTGTTCGTGGTGCTCGTGGCCGTCACCCTCGTCCAGCAGCGGTTCTTCTCCGCCCGCATCACCTACGACATGTCATGACCACGCCCGCTCGCCCTGCGCCCTCGCCCCGTCTCCGACGCCCGACGACGCCGCGCCGCACCCTCACCCGCGCCGGCGCGACGGCCCTCACCTACGCCTTCCTGCTCGCCGGTGCGGCACTGATGGTGCTGCCGTTCGTGTTCTCCGCGATGACGGCGCTGAAGACCCCCCGGCAGTTCGCCACCACCCCGCCCCTCACCACCCCTGACCCGGCGACGCTCGAGAACTTCGCCGTGTTGCTCGGCGAACGGGAGTTCTGGATCCCGATCGTGGTGACGGCCCAGGTGGTGGTCGTGATGCTGGTGGGGCAGCTCGTCTCCTCGGTGCTGGCGGCGTACGCGTTCGCCACCCTTCAGTTCCCGGGCCGGGACCTGTTGTTCTGGGTGTACCTCTCCACGCTCATGATCCCGGCGGTGGTGACCCTGATCCCGCTGTACGTCATGGTGACCGAGGCGGGGCTGAAGAACACCTTCTGGGGGCTCGTCCTGCCGCTCATGTTCGGCTCGCCCTACGCGATCTTCCTCCTGCGGGAGAACTTCCGGTCCGTCCCCGGGGAGATCCTGGACGCGGCCCGGCTCGACGGGGCCGGCACGCTCGGCCGGCTCTGGCACGTGGTCCTGCCGCTGAACACCCCGATCCTCGCCACCCTCACGCTCATCACCGTCGTCACCCACTGGAACAACTTCATGTGGCCCTCGATCATCGCGCCCGCCCCGGAGTGGCGGGTCATCACCGTGGCCACGGCCGCCCTGCAGAGCCAGTACTCCGGCAACTGGACGCTCGTCATGGCGGCCACCACCATCGCCCTCGCCCCGCTCGTCATCCTCTTCCTGACGTTCCAGGACCAGATCACCCGTTCCATCGGGGTGACGGGGGTGCGGTGACCGACTGATCGGGCCACCAACATCAAGGGATCCCCATGGGACCGTTGCCGAAACGTAATGTGGTGTTGCCGCCACCGACTGGAACTCCCCGCGCAGGAGAGGAAAGATTGGGTGGGGGACGAACGTCCCCAGCCTGAAGGAGTGCCCAGATGATCCACCCCCAGCGCAGTGCCGCTGCCGCCGCGATCGCGGCCGCGGCCCTCGTGCTCGCAGCCTGCTCGCCCGGATCGGGTGACGCCGGCAGCGCCGCGACCTCCGAGGAGACCGAGGCGACGGGCACGACGACGGTGACCTTCCGGTTGTGGGACGACGTCGCCGCCCCCGCCTACGAGGAGTCCTTCGACGCGTTCATGGCGCAGAACCCGGACATCACGGTGCAGGTCGAGGTGGTGCCGTGGGGCGACTACTGGGAGAGGCTGCCGCTGGACCTCCAGTCAGGGGACATGGCGGACATCTTCTGGACGAACACCTCCAACTTCGGGCGCTACGCCGACAACGGGAACCTCATCAACATCGACGAGGTGATCGGGGAGGACCACGACGAGTGGACCGAGTCCGTGGTCAGCCTCTACGAACGCGACGGCGCCCTCTGGGGAGTCCCGCAGCTGTGGGACTCGATCGCGCTGTACTACAACGCCGATCTTGTCGACGCCGCCGCGGTGGACCCCACCGACCTCACCTGGGTGCCGGGCGGCGGCGAGGGGGACACGCTGCTGCCGGCCGCGCGCGCCCTGACCGCCGACTCCGCCGGACTGCACCCCGAGGAGGAGGGCTTCAACCCGGATGACCGGGTCACCTTCGGCTTCAACGCCCAGGCCGACCTCCAGGCCATCTACCTCGACTTCCTCGGCTCGGCCGGTGCCGAGTTCCAGGACGACGACGGTCAGTTCGCCTTCGCCTCTCCCGAGGGCGAGGCCGCCTTCCAGTACCTCGTGGACATGGTGAACACGTGGCACGTGGCCCCGTCGGCCGCGGACACGAACACCAACGGGGACATCACCCGCGACCTGTTCCTGCAGGGGAGGCTCGGGCTGTTCCAGTCCGGTCCCTACAACCTGAAGACGATCGCCGAGAACGCCGAGTTCACGTGGGGCCTCGCCCCGATGGTGGCCGGACCGGAGGGTCGCGTCAGCGTGGTGCACGGGGTGGCCGCCGTCGGCAACGCGGACACCGAGAACATGGACGCCACGGTGACGGTGCTGAAGTGGCTCGGCTCCGCGGACGGGCAGGCTGCCCTCGCCGGCCGGGGGATCGCCTTCCCCGGCGCCGTCGCGGCGCAGGACGCCTTCGTGAACTACTGGTCCGAACGGGGCGTGGACGTCCAGGTGTTCATCGAGGCCGCCAACGGTCAGACCATCGCCGCACCGGTCGGGCCGCTGGTGGGCGCGGGCGCGAACCAGCTCACCCCGATCCTGCAGGAGATGTTCCTCGGGAACATCCCGGTGGCCGAGGCGCTCGAGCAGGCGCAGGCCGCCGGCAACGAGGCGATGGAGTAGTCAGGGGTTCTGGCGCACCCGGCGGGCGGCCTCCACCATGTTCGCCAGCGCCGGCTCGACCTCGGCGTAGCCCCGGGTCTTCAGCCCGCAGTCCGGGTTGACCCACAGGCGCCGGTCCGCAATGACGCCCACCGCCAGGCGCAGCTGCGCCTCCATCTCCTCCACCGAGGGCACCCGCGGCGAGTGGATGTCGTACACCCCGGGCCCGATCCCCCGGGCGAACCCGTGGTCCTCCACCGGCTCGAGCACCTCCATCCGGGACCGGGCGGCCTCGATCGAGGTGACGTCGGCATCGAGCCCGTCGATCGCGTCGATGATCTCGTTGAACTCGGAGTAGCACAGGTGGGTGTGGATCTGCGTGGAGGGCCTCACCCCGGAGGTCGCGAGCCGGAAGGCCCGCACGGACCACGAGATGTACGCCGGCTGGTCCTCGGCCCGCAGCGGCAGCAGCTCCCGCAGCGCGGGCTCGTCCACCTGCACCACGCGGATGCCGGCCCGCTCGAGGTCGGCCACCTCCTCGCGCAGCGCCAGGGCCACCTGGTCCGCGGAGACGGCGAGCGGCTGGTCGTCCCGCACGAAGGACCACGCGAGGATCGTCACCGGCCCGGTCAGCATCCCCTTCATCGGCTTCCCCGTCAGGGACTGGGCATACCGCGACCACTCCACGGTGATCGGCCCGCGCCGCCGCACCGCGCCCCACAGGATCGAGGGGCGGGTGCACCGCGAACCGTAGGACTGCACCCAGCCGTGCTCGGTGGTCGCGAAGCCCTCGAGGTTCTCGGCGAAGTACTGCACCATGTCGTTGCGCTCGGCCTCGCCGTGCACGAGCACGTCCAGCCCGAGCCGCTCCTGCAGTTCCACCACGCGGGCGATCTCGGCGCGCATGGCGGCGTCGTAGTCCGCGTCCGACATGGTGCCCGCCCGGTGCGCCGCCCGGGCGCGGCGGATCTCGCCGGTCTGCGGGAAGGACCCGATCGTCGTCGTCGGCAGGGCCCCGAGCCCGAGGTCCTCCTGCGCGGCCACGCGGTCCGCGTACGCCTCACGGGAACGGAAGGCGTCCGGCACCACGGGCACCTCACCGGCGCGGACGCCGGGGTGGGCGGCCCGGCGGGCGCGCACCGCCACGGACTCCGCGATCTCCGGGGCGATGGCGTCGCGCCCCTCGGCGAGCCCACGGGCCAGGGTGAGGACCTCGCCCACCTTCTGGTCGGCGAACGCCAGCCACGTGCGCAGCTCCGGGTACATGCCACCCTCACGCTCGACGTCGTGCGGCACGTGCATCAGCGAGGTGGAGGTGGCCACGGACACCGGCGAGTCGTCGCCCAGGCGCGCCCCAAGCGCGCCGAGCACCCCGAAGGCCTCCTGCAGGTCCGCACGCCAGATGTTGCGCCCGTCGATGACGCCGGCCACCACGGTCTTGCCGGTGAGGATGTCCACGTCGTCCGGGATGTCCCCCCGCACGAGGTCGAGCCCGATCGCCTCCACGCGGGACGCCGCCAGCGCGGGCAGCGCGTCGCCGAGCGGGCCATAGGAGCCCACCACGAGGATCGCGGGCCGCTCCGCCAGGCCGCCGAGCACCGCGTACGCCGACGACGTCGCCGCCACGATGTCCTCCCGCGGCCACGTGTCGGCCACGAGGGCGGGCTCGTCGAGCTGGACCCANNGTCGGCGGCCTTGGAGAGGAGGGCCAGCGTCACGGGTCCCACCACCACGGGACGCAGCCCCGGGGCCTCGGTGGCGAGGCGCACCACGCGGTCGTCCACGAGCCGGATGTCCGTGTCCGGGCCGATCTCGGGGACGAGGTAGTGGTAGTTGGAGTCGAACCACTTGGTCATCTCGAGCGGCGGGCGGTCGCCGATTCCCCGGGCCACGGTCCAGTAGGCGGCGAGGTCGAGGGAGCCGTCCTCGGCACGCAGGTCGTCGAAGCGGGCCGGCACGATGCCGAGCGAGGAGGCGATGTCCCACACCTGGTCGTAGCCGGTGGCGTCCGCCGGGACGGAGTACGGCTCGGTGAGGCCCAGCCCGGCCAGGCGCTCCCTGGTCTGGGCGCGCACGGCAGTGAGGGCGGCCTGCGTGTCCTCGAGACTGGCGCGGCCGGCCCAGAAGGCCTCGACGGCCTTCTTGAACTCGCGGTCCCGGCCGATGCGGGGGTAGCCGAGGATGGTCGCGGCGGGGAAGGTGGTCATGGGGTCTGTCCTTCGGTGGGGGTGGCGGGGGACGGGGTGGTGGAGGTCGCGGCGGTGGAGGTCGGGATGGCGGTCGGGGCGGGTTCGGACGTGGGTTCGGTGCGAGGGGGCGGCCCCTCCACGAGGCCACGGCGGCGGAGTTCGGCGTGGAGGGCGAGGGCGGGCCGCGACTGGTTGAAGGTGAAGACGTGCACGCCGGGGGCACCCGCCTCGAGGGTGCCCTCGACGAGGTCGGCTGTGGCGGCGATGCCGCGGGCGAACCTCTCCTCCGGGTCCGGGACGTCAAGGCGTGCCACCAGCCCCGCCGGGGGTTCCACCCCGCTGAGGGAGGCGAGGCGGCGGAGACGGCCGGGGTCGGTGAGCGGGATGATGCCCGGGAGGATCGGCAGTGAGACCCCGGCGGAGGGTGCCTCGCGCACGAGGGCGGCGAACTCGGCGACGTCGTAGAACACCTGGGTGATCGCGAAGTCGGCCCCGGACTCCTGTTTGGCGCGCATGGTGACGAGTTCGCGGTAGCGCCGCTCGCCGTGGGCGTGGGGGTAGACGGCGCAGCCCACGGACACCTCGCCGTCGAGGAGGCCGGCCGCCCGGGCGTCCGCCTCCACCCGGCGGATGAGGCCCACGAGGTCGGTGGCCCGGTTCAGCCCGTCGGGATGGGGTTCCCACTGCCTCCCGGGTTCGGGGTCGCCGCGCAGGGCGAGGAAGTCGCGGACCCCGGCGGCGAGCATGGCCCGCACCCGCGCGGCCAACTCGGCCCGGGACGTGCCGACCACCGTCAGGTGCGCCACCGCCGGGACCCCGCCGTCGGCCAGCAGCCGCTCCACCAGGTCGCGGGACGCCGCCCGGCCGGGCGCGCTGGAGGGGTAGGTGATGGAGAAGAACTGGGGCGCCGTCGTCGCGAGGGCCCGCACCGTCTCCCACACGGCCTCGGCCTGGTCGGGCCGGCGGGGCGGGTAGAGCTCGTAGGAGATGCGGGGCAGGCCGGGCCCGGGCGGGCAGCAGGTGGCGGCCGGGACGCGCGGACGACGGCGGGGGTCGCCCGCGCGCTCCGGGTTCCGTGCCATGGGGCTCTCCATCGGTCCCGGCTGAAGCACCCGCACCGCCGGGCGGCGGGGGTTGCTGCGGCGTCGTCGAACCGGGTCTCTCGGCCGCTCTGGATGGTGTCTCCTCGATGATCGACCCCGGCCACGACCCCCGGCCACGATCGTCCAGCCGGTGAGACGGGGCAACCGCATGGCGGGACGGGAGCGGGACGGGGCCGCCGGGGCCGCCGCAATCCCCCGGACGGCCGCGTGCGGGACCGGCCGGATGCCGCGCGGACCGTAGACTCCACAGCATGGAGGAGGTATCGCGCGCGCCCCGTGCGGTCCCCCTGTCCGCCCGCTCCGCGCCCCGGCGCTCCACCCGCCGCACCGTCCAGCTCGTCGACGTCGAGGAACAGCACATCCGCCGGCCGGGCGACCTGGTCTCCGCGATCGTCTCGCTCGTGGGCATCGCCCTCGTGCTCCTGCTCGCCGTCTACGGCCAGGCCACCACCACCGGGGTGACCGAGGACGTCACCGACGTGGTCACCCGGAACCTCCGCCAGATCCTCCTCCTGCCGGTCACGGCGCTGGAGGGCCTCGTGGTGTTCCTCGTACCGGTCAGCGTCATCGTCTTCGGGATCGTCCGGCGCCAGTGGCGCACCCTCGTGGAGGCGCTGCTCGCCGGCCTCGCGGTGGCGGTCGTCGCGTGGCTTCTCAATGCCGCCATCGAACTCCTGGAACCGGCCAGCGCGTTGCGCCTCGGGCTCACCCGCAACCCGCGGGGCGTGGCCGTCACCGCGTTCTCGCCCTACGTGGCGGCGATCGCGGCCCTCCTCACCGCGGCGGGACGCAGCCCGAGCTCACGGCTGACCCGGTGGTCGTGGAACTTCCTGTTCCTCGTGCTGGTGCTGGCCGTGCTCCAGGGGGACCAGACCATCGCCGCGGCCATCATCACCGTCCTCCTCGGCAGGGTGGCGGGGTTCACCTCCCGCTGGGTGGGCGGGGCCCGCTCCACCCGGGCCTCCGGCCTCTCGCTCGTGCGGGGCCTGCGACGGGCCGGCCTGGACCCGGACCGGGTGGTCCGCCTCGACGCCAAGGAGGGCCCGGTCAAGGCGTGGCTGGTCTCCTCCGACGCCCCGGTGGGCCACAACGCGCAGTTCCAGCTCGAACCCGAACCCGCCGACGGCCGCCACAACAGCGGCTCGGTCCCCCGCGTCCACGCCCACGCCGCCCACGACGAGCACCGCCTCGCCCAGCTCTCGGACCTCATGCGCCTCCTCGACCAGGACGGCAGCGTCATCGTCGAGGACCCGCTCCCGATCCCGCCCGACGTGCGGGAGATCCTCGCGGAGGTCCGCGAGACGCGGCACAGCTCGGACCACCGGCTGTACTCCGTGTGGCAGAACGGGCTCCGCTCCGACGTCACAGTGCTGGACGCGGACCGCCAGGTGGTGGGACTGCTCGCCACCCTGTGGGAGACCATCCGGATCCGGGGCATCAACCGGCGGGTGACCCCCACCCTGCGGGAGACGGCGGAGCACGCCATCCTCATGTCCTTCGCCGCGTCCTCCGCCGGGGTCAACGTGCCGGAGATCCGCGGCATCGCCGAGGCGGACGACTCCATCCTCATCGTCCAGCCGCACCTCCCCGCCCCGCGGACGTTCGCCCAGCTCGAGGACGTCGACGACGACCTCCTCGACACCCTCTGGCGCCAGATCCGCTCCGCCCACGACCGGGGCATCTCCCACCGCAACCTCACCGCCTCCCACGTGGTGGTGGATGCCGAGGGGACCATGTGGATCCGGGGCTGGGACTCCGGGGAGATCGCGTCCTCGGAACTCTCCCGCCGCTTCGACCTCGCCCAGGCCCTCACGCTGATCGCTCTGAAGGTGGGGGTGGAGCGGGCGATGCGCAGCGCCAGCCGCAACCTCTCCCCCACGCAACTCGCCTCGATAGCCCCGCTCCTCCAGGGCCCCACACTGCCCCACGAGACCCGCATGGCCATGGCCGAGCAGAAGGGGATCCTCGGCGAGTTGCGCGGGGAGCTCACCCAGCTCATCCCCGAGGCGAGTGCGGAGCCGTTACCGCTGCGGCGGTTCAGCCTCCGCACCGTGCTGTCCGTGTCCCTGCTGCTGGTGGCCGCCGTGGTGGCGTTCGGGACCTTCAACCTGAACGACGTCGTCGAGGGCTTCCGGAGCGCCAATCAGGTGTGGCTGGCGGCGGCCTTCGGGTTCGGCCTGTCCACCTACTTCGGCGCCGCCCTTGGCCTCGCATCCTTCACCCAGGAGAAGCTGGGCCTGTGGCGGACCACGAAGGTGCAGATCGCCTCCTCGATCGTCTCCCTCGTGGCGCCCGCAGGCGTGGGTCCCGCCGCCATCGACCTCCGCTACCTCTCCAAGCAGAAGGTCCCCGGCCCGCTCGCGGTGGCCACGGTGTCCCTCACGATGGTGTCCCGCTTCGTCGTCACCGTGATCCTCCTGGTGCTCGTGACCGTGTTCACCGGGTCCGCGGGCACGGTGACCCTCCCCTCGGTGGAGGTCATCATCGGCACCCTGCTGGTGGCCGCCCTGGCGGGCGCGCTCGTCGCCATCCCCGCGATCCGTGCCTGGGTGATGAAGCAGGTCAGGCCGGTGGTCCGGCAGGTGTGGCCGCGCTTCGTGTGGCTGCTCGGCAACCCCCGCCGCCTGCTGCTCGGCGTGCTCGGCAACGCCATCATGTCCGCCGGCTACATCGTGGCCTTCGGCCTCACCCTGGCGGCGTTCGGCCACACCATGCCGGCCGCCTCGCTCGCGATCACCTACCTGGCCGCCAACTCCGCCGGCTCGCTGGTTCCCTCCCCCGCCGGTATCGGGCCCGTCGAGATCGCGCTGACCTCCGGCCTCACCCTGGCGGGCATCCCGTCGGCCACCGCGCTGTCCGTGGTCATCGTGTTCCGCGTGCTCACGCTCTGGGCCCGCGTCCCGCTCGGATGGCTGGCGCTCCGCTCCCTCCAGCGGACGAATGACCTCTGACCCCGAGGCCGCCGGCACAGCGACGGCGCCCGGCACGACGACGGGACCCGGCACGACGGCGGCGTCCGGCCGCGCCGTCGCCGCCGCCGTGGTGGTGCTCGCCACCGCCCTGCACGCCCTGTTCTCCTGGCAGCAGTGGACGGCGCTGATCGTGCCCTCGTGGGACCTGGCGATCTTCTCCCAGCTCGCGAAGGCCTACTCCCGGTTCGAGGCCCCGGTGGTGCCGATCAAGGGCATCGACTTCAACCTGCTGGGCGACCACTTCCACCCGATCCTCGTGCTCCTCGGCCCGGTGTGGGCGCTCTGGCCCTCCGGACTCGCGCTCCTCCTCGTGCAGGCGGTCCTCCTCGGGGTCTCCGCGTGGCCGCTGACCCGGCTCGCGGTGGAACGGTACGGATCCCGCTGGGGGACCGTGTTCGGGCTGGGGTACGCCCTGTCCTGGGGGATGCAGGCCGCCGTGGCCGCGCAGTTCCACGAGATCGCGTTCGCCGTCCCGCTGCTCGCCTTCTCCCTTGCGGCGTTCCTGCGGGAACGGCCGGTCGCAGCCGCACTGTGGGCCGCACCGCTCGTGTTCGTGAAGGAGGACCTCGGGATCACGGTGGCGCTCCTGGGCGTGCTCATCGCGTGGCGGTTCCGGCACCCGAGCGGCCACAGGCCGGCCGCCCCGGTGCTGGGCGTCGCGCTCGCCGCGTGGGGCCTCGCGTGGGTGGTGCTCGCGGTCGGGGTGATCCTGCCCGCCCTCAACCCCGGCGGACAGTACGACTACACCGACCGGCTCACCGACCTGGCAGCGGTTCTCACCCCCGCCAGCAAGTGGCTCACTCTCCTCATGCTCGTGACGACGGCGGGGGTGGCGGGGCTGCGTTCCCCGCTGTTCCTGCTGGTGGTGCCCACCCTCGCCTGGCGGTTCGCGGGGGACGTCGATCAGTACTGGAGCTGGGGCTGGCACTACGACGCGATCCTCATGCCGATCGCCCTCGCCGCGCTGCTGGACGGGCTGCGGCCGCGGTCGTCCAGCGGGGTGGGGAACCGGCCGGACCGCGGCCGGGGAGGCCGGCCCGTCGACGGCGGCGCCGACGCCCGGACGGGCTGGCCGGCACGGGGGGCGCTCGCCGTCGCCGTCGGCACCACCCTGGTGCTGGGGACGGCGCTGCCGTACGCGACGCTCCTGCGCCCCGAGACGTGGGTCCGGACATGGCGGTGGGAACCCGCCCAGCGGGTGATCGCGACGATCCCGCCGGGGTCGCGGGTGGAGACGGACCTGACCCTGCTCGCGTACCTCGTGCCCCGGGCGGGGGTCTCCTGGGTGGGCACGGAGTCCCGGCTGCCGGACTTCGTGGTGGTGGACGACTACTCGGCCGCCTGGGGTGGGATGCCGCCGGAGGACCCGGCCGCGTGGGCCACCGACCGCTGGGGCGAGCCCTTCACGACGGTCCTGGAGGACGGCGGCTTCACGGTGGCGCGCCGGGGATGAGGGGCGCCACGCGGGCGGCCGAGGCGTGGAGAGGGGCCGCCCCGAGGCGTGGCGAGGGGCCGCATTCCACCGGCGGCGAACGGCGCCGGTGCCCGCGCGAGCGCGTCAGCGGGACCGTCTACAGTTGACCGGGTGAAGGCCCTCCGCCTCCCCAGCCACCTCGCCGCGGCGCTCCTGCTCGCCGCGGCGTTCGTTGTGGGCGCGTGGTGGGCGGCCACACCAGCGGCGGCGCACGACCAGCTGATCTCCTCCACCCCCGCGGACGGCGGGACGCTCACCGAACTGCCCACGCAGATCGTGCTCGAGTTCAACAACGAACTCATCGACGCCGCGCCCGCCCTCCTCATCCGGGACGCCGCGAACACGACGATCCACCGGGCGACACCGGAGGTCGACGGGCGGTTCGCGACCACCGCTTTCCCCGAACTCGGGGACGGCTCCTACCGGATCGCGTGGTCGGTGGTGTCCTCGGACGGCCACCGGATCGAGGGATCCATGCCGTTCGAGATGGCGACGGGGCGGGCCGCCGCTCCCCTGGCGAGCCCGGGTGCGGCGTCCACGGGTGCGGACAGCGGCCCGGACGACGACGTGGCGTCGGTGTCCGCGACGGCGGCCGAGGAGGCCGGGCTCGCCGGCCTGCCTGCCGCCGCGCGGGTGGCGATCGGCATCGGCGGGGTCGGTGCGGTGGCGGCGGTGGCCGCCGTCGTCGTGCTCCGTGCGCGGCGAGGTGGGCTGAGATGACGAACGACGAAGGAGCAGCCGTGAGCGACGGTTCGTACCAGCAGCCCCAGCAGCCGGCGACGCCGGCGCCGCCCGGCAGGCCCGCGCGAAACCTCCTCATCTCGCTGCTGGTCGCGGCGATCATGCTCCTGCTCGGCATCGTGATCGGCCTGCTGATCGCGAACGCGAACTCCGGCTCGGAGTCCGCGCCGGCGGGGGGAGACACGCCGGCGGCCACGGCCGGAGCCACGCCGTCGGCCGAGCCCACGTTCACCGAGGAGGAGGTGCAGGAGGTCCTCGAGCTGATCCGGGCGCAGCCGCGGCGGGACGCGGAGGATCCGTACGCCGTCGGCGAGGTGGACGCGCCCGTGGTGCTCATCGAGTACGCGGACTACCGCTGCAGCTTCTGCGGCAAATGGGCGCTGGAGACCAAGCCCGGGCTGATGGAGCAGGTGGAGGACGGCACGCTGCGGATCGAGTGGCGGGACTTCCCGGTGTTCGGCAACGAGTCCGTTGACCTGGCCGTGGCGGCGCGGGCGGCCGCGCAGCAGGGCCTGTTCTGGGAGTACAACGAGGCGATCTTCACCTACCAGTTCGAGGAGAACAACCAGGACTTCACGGCGGAGGCGCTCACCGCACTGGCCGAGCGGGTGGGGGTTCCGGACCTGGAGGCGTTCGCCGCCGATCTCGGGAGCGAGGAGCTCCGCGCCGAGGTCCAGGCGGAGTTCGACGCGTCCCTCTCGCTGCTCGGCCAGGCCTCCACGCCGCAGTTCCTGATCAACGACCAGTACGTGGGCGGGGCGCTGCCGCTCGAGGACTTCCAGGCCGTGATCGAGCAGGAGCTCGGCAAGCTCTGAGGCCCGGCCGCGGTGGGCCTCACCACTCCGGGGAGAAGGAACTCCACCCGATCTCGGCCGGCGTCGTCGCCGACGGCACGGGCTTCGGGACGCCGAGGATCTCACGGAGGTCGTCCACGCCGGAGGAGCCGTAGACCGGCTCGGTCGCGACCATCCGGGACGCGGCCTCACAGGCCAACCCGGCGGCGTCGACGGGACTGCGCTTCTCCTTCACCACGTGGTGGAGGAACACGGCCCAGTACGTGTCCCCGGCAGCCACCGTGTTGATGGCCCGCACCCGGGGTGCCCGCACGTGCACGGGGGCGTCCATGCCCCGGCAGAACACCAGGGCGCCGTCGGCCCCGAGGGTCATCGAGAGGACCTTGGCCCGGGACTTCGCGCGCAGCGCCCGGAGCACCGCGATCTCGTCCCCCGGGATCATCTCGTTCGACATGTTGACGTACGTGGCGGAGAGGAACTCCTGGTCGTAGGGGTTGTTGGGGCCCTGGATGTCGTGGAGGTCGACGGCGACGCGTCGCCCCCGCTGCCGCAGCGGCTCGAGCAGGGGCCGCACCATGTCGAGGTTGGCGAGCACCACCAGCTTCGCCCGGAAGAGGTCCGGCTCGAGATCCTCCGGCTGGAAGACGAACGAGGTCGCGTCCGTGAGGTCCGTGTTCACCTGGCGGCGGCCCGTGGTGTCGTAGAGGACCACCGAACGTGGGGTACGCGCGAGCTCGCGGCGGCACAGGTGGGTGGAGAGGTTGTAGCGGTAGGCCTCGGCGTCGATCATGGCCGCCGGGTAGTCCTCGCCGAGCGGGCTCGCGAGCGCGACGACGTGCCCGAGCGCGCACAGCGAGCGCGCCACGTTGAACGCCACGCCCCCAACCGTGTGGCGGATGGCGCCCGTGAGGTAGCGCTGCGCGACGTACTCCACGGGGAAACGGTCCACGGGTAGTGAGGTCTGCTGATTGGCAATGCCAATCACGACTACTCGCATCGATCACTCCTCGTGCCGGACACGTCACCGTTGCTCGGTACGGCGGGACTGAGATCCATTGTTCAACGACCGCGCCCGCCGCCGCGCCATTTCAAGCTGCTGCGCCTGTGTGGGTTGTGTGTGGTGGGTCACGTGGACCGCGGCCGGCGACGGCGCGGGCGGGGCGTCGTCGGCGCTTGGGGGACGCGGCCGACGGCGCTGGCGTCGTCGACGGCGCGGGCGGGCGTCGTCGTCGACGTCGTCACGGACGGTCCGGCCCGGCTGGGAGGGGCCGTGGTAGCTTTCCGGTCGTCCGCACGACGAGAGGTCCCGCGATGCAGCCCCAGTTCCAGCCCGACTTCGCCAAGGCCGGCGGCCTGATCACCGCGATAGCGGTGGACGACTCCACGGGCGAGGTGTTGATGGTGGCGTACATGAACGAGGAGTCGTTCGGCCTGACCCTGGAGACGGGCAGGGTGCACTACTGGTCGCGCTCGCGGCAGAAGCTGTGGAAGAAGGGCGAGTCCTCCGGGAACATGCAGGAGCTCGTGGAGATGCGGGTGGACTGCGACCTGGACGCCGTGGTGGTGCGGGTGCGGCAGTCCGGCCCCGCGTGCCACGAGGGTTTCCACAGCTGCTTCTACCGCACGGTGGCCGAGGACGGCTCGCTCGTGGAGATCTCCGAGCGGGAGATGACGCCCGAGGAGATGTACGGGACCACGCGGTGAGCGCGCCGGTGAGCGCGCCGGCAGGCGCGACGTCGGGTGTGGCGGCGGGCGGCGCCGTCGAGAGGGTGCTCCGCCTGGGGCTGCCGAAGGGCAGCCTGCAGGACGCCACGGTGAGCCTGTTCAAGCAGGCGGGTTTCTCCATCTCGATCTCGTCCCGCGGCTACTTCCCCGCGATCGACGACGACGAGATCGAGTGCATGCTCATCCGCCCCCAGGAGGCCTCCCGCTACGTGGAGCACGGGCTGATCGACCTCGCGGTCACGGGCTTCGACTGGATCCTGGGGCGGGACGTGGTCGAGGTGGCGGAACTCGAGTACTCGAAGCAGCTGCGCCGGCCGGTGCGCTGGGTGGTGGCGGTGCCTGCGGACTCGCCGATCCGCTCGGTGGCCGACCTGGAGGGCAAGCGGATCGCCACCGAGGCGGTGGAGCTGACGGAGCGGTTCCTCGAGGAGAACGGGGTGACGGCCGAGGTCGAGTACTCGTGGGGCGCCACTGAGGTGAAGCCGCCGTACCTCGCGGACGCGATCGTGGAGCTCACGGAGACGGGGAGTTCGTTGCGCGCCAACGGGCTGCGGATCGTGCACGAGGTGTTGCGCTCCACCACCCGGCTGATCGCGAACCGCGACGCCATGGCCGATCCGTGGAAGCGGGGCCGGATCGAGGACCTGGCCCTGCTGCTGCGGGCGTCGTTGGCGGCGCGGGGCAAGGCCGGGCTCATGCTGAACGTGCACGAGTCCAACCTCGCGGCGGTGGAGGACGTGCTGCCCTCGCTGAAGAGCCCCACGATCTCGCGCCTCCAGACCGAGGGCTGGCTCGCGGTCAACACGATCGTGGACGAGGCCGAGGTGCGGCTCCTGATCCCGCGGCTCAAGGCCGCCGGGGCGGAGGACATCGTCGAGTTCCCGCTGAGCAAGGTGGTCGAGTAGGGCGACGACGGCGCCGCGCGGGCAGCCCCGAACGGGCGTCCCCGGGCGGGTGGCCCCGGACGGGCGTCCCCGGGTGGGTGGCGCGCCCGTGCGAGTGGCGCTGAAACGGGTGGGGCGCCGTCGTCGTCAGATCCCGAACAGGCCCGGCGGAAGCAGGCCGGGCACCGCCATGACCGCCCAGAACCGCGCCCACCGGCCGAGCGTGCCCGCGATCGCGAACGTCCACCACCGCATCCCCACCGAGGCGGCAAGGAACGGCATCGCGGCGAACGGCGGCAGGGACACCGCGGCGGAGGCGAACGTGATGGCGGAGAGGGCCCAGGGGTGGCGGTCCGCGTAGGCCTCGAGGGCCTCCCAGCGCTTGGCCCAGGTCTCGTTGAGCTCCGCGCGGTGCGCGAGGTTCAGGCGGTGGAGGATGCCGGTGCCGAGGAAGAAGTGCACCAGCTTCCCGGCCATGTGGGCGAGCGCGGCCAGGAGTGCGGCCAGCCAGACGTACTCGGGGCGGAAGTACGCCAACCCCACCAGGTAGGGCTCGATCGGGAGCACCAGCACCACGGCGGAGGCGAACGAGTACGCCATCATCCCGAGCAGTGCCACGTGCGAACACTACGGCGGGCGGGCGTTGGCCCCGAAATCAGTGCGCGCGCTGTTGGGAAAGGGGGTCACAACTGCGCACGCTGTTGGGGAAGGCAATCACAACTGCGCACGCTATTGGGGACGGGGCGATTCACCCCCCACGCCTCAAGGCATCAGCCCAGTGACTGCCGGTTGGTCCCGAAGTCCGTGGCGAACCGAGGCCCGATTGAGGCGAGCTCCTCCTCGAAACGGTAGGCCCAGGCCGAGTACGACGCGTTGACCAGCGCGTCGTTGGAGAACCGCGGGTCCTCGGTCACCTCGGTGACGCAGAACGACGGGATCCGCAGGTCCACCACCGGACCGCCCCGTTCGCACTCCGCGATGATCAGGGGTCGGTTGGCTCCGGCGAACTCGTCGATGACCCAGCCGTCCTCGTCCAGCCACACCGAGTACCGGGACTTCGCGATGGTGGCCCCGCCCCGCTTCGACATCTCGATGCCCATCCCGATGTCCAGCTCCCGCTCGGCCTCGTACCGGGTACCACCCACGTAGGGGCCCTTGGCGGTGAGGACGCAGAGGTCGAACTCGCCGGCGAACTGCGCGAGCGCGTCATCCGCGCGGGAGGCGGGATCCAGGCGCTGGCGGGGTGCGGAGGCCTGCAGCCGGAGCCGGAGCCCATACCCGTCCTGCGCGAGGAAGTACGTCTGGACGATCACCGCCGGCGGCTCCTCGCCGAGGATGGCGCGCGGCAGGTCCCGCACGAAGAACCGGCGCTCGTACTCGAAGTCCTCCGGGGCTTCCGTCATGTGCCCAACGTAGCGGCCGCTCCGCCGGCCCCCGGGGAGGCACACGGCGGGACGACGACGCCGCCCGCCCCACGCCGTCGTCGTCGCCATTCCGGTGGCCGACCGCCGCACCATCGCCGCGGCTGTGAGCAGTTGCTTGCGCATGCGCACGCAACTGCTCACGGACCTCGCATGGCCGCTGGGCAGGGAGAGCGGAATCGCGTCCGGACAGCGCGAGTGCACCCTCCCCACACGAATCCGCTCTCCCCCGGGAGGAGGACGGATCGCCCCCGGACGGGCCAGCCCTCCGGGTCTCGCCAGGCAGGGCCGGCACGTGTCACGCTAGGGACGTGCCGCACCTGCCGATCTTCCCCCTGCAGTCCGTGCTGTTGCCCGGGATGCCCGTGGTGCTGCGGGTCTTCGAGCCCCGCTACCTGTTCATGTTCGAGCGCGTGCTGGAGGGGTCGGGCGAGTTCGGCGTGGTGCTCATCGAGCGGGGCCCGGAGGTGGGTGGCGGGGACCGCCGCTTCACCCGTGGCACGCTCGCGCACGTCAACCAGTACCGCCAGACGGAGGACGGCCAGCTCGCCGTCGTCGCCTCCGGCGGCCCCCGCTTCGAGGTGCTCCGCTGGTACGACGACGACCCGCACCCCGAGGCCGTCGTGCGGTGGCTGCCGGCGTTGGAGTGGTCCGAGGACCTGGCGCCCCTGCGGGAGCGGACGGAGCGCGTGGTGCGGCGGGTGCTCGGCGCGGCCGCGGAGTTCGGCGTGGCCGCGTGGCCCGCGAGCGTCGAGCTGGAGGACGACCCCGTGCTGGCGGCGTGGCAGCTCGCCGGGGTCGCACCGCTGGGCCCATTGGACCACCTCGCGCTGCTGGGCTCGCCGTCGATCGCGGAGCTGCTCGAGCGCACGGCCGAGCTGGCCGTGGCAGCGGAGGAGACCTTCGCACTCGGGTCCGGCGCGGATCTCGACTTCCCCTTCGACGACGACGGCCGTTGACCGATCCTCAGGCGCCGACCGTCCCGGTCGCACCACCCAACCCAAGCCGCACCACCGGCCTCGCAGGCGCCGTGCGTGCCACCTCTTCAAAACCCGCCGCAAGGAACGTCGTGAGGACACCGTGGTAGAGGTTCGCCGCGTGCGCCTTCCCCGACAGTGCCGCCACGTCCACCGGATGACCCTCGAGCGACGTTGCTCCGTGCTCCCTCGCGAACCCGACGGCGGCCCGGAGCAGAGCAGCCGCCACGCCCTTCCGCCGCTGACCCACCCGTACCACGAAGCAGGTCACCCGCCAGGGGTTGTCCGACTCCCCATCCAGCCCCGCCACGACCGCGCCGTACCGTCGGTTTCCGGTGACCCGGGGGAAGCGGTCCCGTGGCCCCAGTTGGAGCCAGCCCGCGGGGACGTCGTCGTGGTAGGCAAGGAGGCCGGGCGGAGGGACGGAGGTCGCGACCTCGTCGTGCAGCGCTGCGCGGTTCGCTGCGGTGGCGTGCGCGTAGCCCTGTCCGGTCGTGACGAAGTGCTGGCACCAGCACCACGAGGGATCTCCCCTGGTGCCGAACACCGCGGTGAGGTCCTCCCACCGGTCGGGCGTGGCGGGAACGACGACGATGGTGCCGTGTTCCGTCATCGAGTCACCGTACCGCCGAGACTGGTCGGCCTGCCAGCGTCGTTGCGCCCGAGCGGGAACATGGAACAGGGCCGCCAGTCTCGTGAACTGGCGGCCCTGGGATTTGGGGGGTCGGTCAGGGAAGGTCGATGGTGGCGGACCCGGCCGACAGTCCAGCGATTGCCGTCTCACTGCCCGTGACCGCGGCCGAAGCGGTCTGGGTGAAGAGGAGCTCCACAGACCCATCTGTGTTGGGCGTGTAGGTGAACAGGTCCACCCGGCCGAAGCCGCTGACGATCCCTGACACGGTGGCCGAGCCGGTGTCGATGGTGAAGTTGCGCAGCTGCAGGATCTTGCCGGTGTCGAGAGTCCGGACGAAGAGGCCGCCGACGTGCTCGATCGTGTCGTCGTTGGGGTTGCCCACGATGCCGAACGCAACTCCCTTCCCGCTCACCGCGTATCCAGGGCTGGCGATCGGCCGCTCCGCGACCAGAACCGACTCGGTCAGGTCGCTCGGGTCGACGAAGGTCGTGCCCTTGTTCGACGGGGCGGCGGACGCCGGGCCCATGAAGCCGGCGGCAACAAGGCCAGCGGCGGCGAGGGTGGCGGCGAATCCAGTGGTCTTGCGCATTGCGATTCTCCTTGAAGTCCTGTCGGCCTCCCTCGCCCCACGGAGCCNNCCTCCCTCGCGCGAAGGAGCCACCCCCACCCCGCCCCGCTACCCTGAGCCGCATGACTGGGTGGCAGTTCTGGATCGACCGCGGCGGCACGTTCACGGACGTCGTCGCCCGCAGGCCGGACGGCACGCTCACCACCCACAAGCTCCTCTCCGAGGACCCGGGCCGCTACCCCGACGCCGCGATCGCCGGCATCCGCCACCTCCTCGACGTCGGTCCCACGGACCCGATCCCCACCCACCTCATCGACGTCGTCCGCATGGGCACCACCGTCGCCACGAACGCGCTCCTCACCCGCACCGGCGAGCCCACCGCGCTCGTCATCACCCGCGGCTTCGCCGACGCCCTGCGCATCGCCTACCAGGAACGCCCCC
>DBPQ01000067.1 GCA_002304945.1 Actinomycetales bacterium UBA1416
AATCCCGCCAGCCCGACAGGTAAAGCAGCAGGTCAGGGGCTATCTCGATAGGTTCGGGATGGCCCTTTTCGCTTGTGAAGGCTCTCCGTGTAGCCATTTATGTAGCCATGAGACACGGGTTGGTGCAGAAGGACCGCTCCGAACGCCGCTGAACGGAGCAGAACGTGGCCTCCGTGGACGCGGGACGGTTGGGCGCTGGAGCGGCCGCCGGTTGGCTGTTGGTCACCAGCCGAGCAGGGCGGCGAGCCGGTCGACGGCTGCGCGTGCTCCTTCGGAGGAGACGTGGCCGTAGATGTCTCCGGTCACCTGGACCGAGCCGTGCCCGAGGATCTCGGAGACGGTGCGCAATGGCACGCCGGCTTCGAGCATGGTGGATGCGGCGGTGTGACGGAGGGTGTGGATGCCGACGCCGTCGAGGCCGGCCTTCCTCGCGGCGATGCTCATGGTGCGAGAGGCGTTCCGCGGATCGATCGGCTGGCCGAATTCGGTCGTGAAGACCAGTCCGGTGTCGCTCCACGAGTCGCCGCATGCGGCGCGGTCGGCTGCCTGGGATTCGTGGACAGCTTCGAGGACGGCTGCCGTTGCTGCGGAGATCGGTATCGTGCGGCGGGAGCGTTCGGTCTTGGGTGCCTGGATCTGAAGGCCGGAGACCGTGCGGGCGAGAGTGCCGCGGACTGTCAGCAGGTGGCGATTGAGATCGACGTCGGTCCAGCGGAGGGCGAGCGCCTCTCCGCGACGCAGGCCGGTGGCGGCCAACACGCGGAGGAGTGGTTCGTACCGGGAACCGTGGGCGGCGGTGAGGAGGGCGCTGACCTCGCGTGGGGCGAGCGCGCGGGCCTCCGGGCTGGTAACCGTGGGCCGCCGCATGGTGGAGGCGGGGTTGGACGCCAGGAGCCCGTCCCGAACTGCGGTGTCGAGCACTTGCCTGAGGACCGTGTCCGTCTGCCGAATAGTCGAGCTCGAGAGGCCCTTGGCACGTAGGCGCAGGATGAACTGCTCGAGGTCCGCCGCTCCGAGGCGTCCGATCGGTAGCGATGCGATCGGGTCGGTGAGCGCGTGTGTGCGCAGCAGGATCGTGTAGGTGTCCTTGGTCGTCCGCTTTCGGTCGGATGCTTCGAGAGTGGTGCGAATCCACTCCTCGATCGCGTCTGCGAGCCTGGTCTTGGCGTCCCGGGCGGGTCCGCCCTCAGTCAGGCGTTGTCGCGCGGCCTGGAGTTTCTGCTTGACGTCGGCGTGGGAGTCTCCGAAGAAGGTGGCCCGGCGTCGTTTGCCGTTGACTGGGGGGAGTTCGATGGAGGCGGTCCATCGTCCCTGGCAGCGGTGCTTGGGGCGCTTCCCCTGTGCATCGAGCGGTGGGCAGGTGGGGTGGTCGTGCCGGCGGTAGATCGATCCTTCGCCGTGTGGGTTCTTGGTGCTCATCGGGTCGTCACCGGTTTGACTTGGCGTTACGGGGTCGGAGCGCGCAGGGACGCGACGAACTCCACCAGGGCCTCTGACGGCACCCGCCGTGATGCGCCGATCTTCACGCTCTCCAGCGTGCGATCGAGGATGAGTTCGTAGACCTTCGTGCGCCCGATCCCGAGCGTCTGGGCGGCTTCTTCGGGCGTGAGGAGGAGTCTGGGCATGGTGCGCTCCTCAGGGTTTGCAGTCATCGTGATGGGGTGCTCTCTGCGAGTGCGTCAACGTACCTGGTGAGGTCGGCGCGGCGGATGCGGCGGAGGCGTCCTCCGAGGCGGACGGAGGGCAGTGCGCCGGAGGTGAGGAGGGCGTAGACGGTGTCGCGGCCGCAGCCGAGTTCGGCGGCGACCTCGGCGACCGAGAGGAGCAGACGCTGGGGCGAGGCGGATGGTGCGGCGGCGGTCATTGGTTCTCCTGGTTCAACGTGCCAGCGCGGCAGGTGCAGCCGGCTGGGCGGGGTGGGTGGGCTGGAACGTGGTGCGGGCGATGGTGTCGCGGGCGGATTGGACGGTGCGGATCGCCTGCCGTTCGGGCAGGCCGGCGGTGACGGCTGCGGCGATGAGAGGGTCCAAGTCGAGGGCGTTGTTCTCGGCGGCGCGGCAGGCGGCCCAGAAGAGCGCGTTGTCGCGGTTGCCCTCGGGTTGCTTGGCGACGTGGGCGGCGAGCCAGGGGATGGGGTCGACGCCGTCCCGTCGCGTCGCGCCCACTGTTTCGCGGCGGGGCGTGGGCGGCTGGAGGAGGGCGGTGACGGCGGACCAGTCGAGCGGCCGCCCCGGCCCGGACCGGACCTCGAGGAGTTCGTACCGGCGGGAGTACGCTTTGCACTGCCCCAGCGAGGGTGGGAGCAGGACGTACCCGCCGGTGGCCCGGAAGTCGAGGTGCTGACCGACGAGCGAACCGTTCCGTTGGTCGGTGCCGGGGTAGTGGAGGTGCAGCCCCCCGGAGGGTGTGCGCACGGCGCGGGTCCATCCGTCGAGGAGCCCAGTAGCCTTGGCCTGGTGGTAGGCGGGGTAGCCGCTGCCGTTGGGTCGCAGGTCGACGTCGAGGACGTCGAACGTGCCGGTACCCGTGGGGGTGGCGATGTTGGCTTCCGGGCGCCACCGCCACCACCCGGTGATGATCTGTAGGTCGGTGGTGGCGTCGTGGAAGCCGTTGGCGGTGAGCGGGGTCTTGCCGCCGGGCACGCATGGGAAGACGGGGATCCCGGAGTTCGCGTAGGCGAGGGCACGATCGCGGAGGGTGGGCGCTGAGGGCGGGGTAGTCACGGGGTGCCTCCAGGTCAGGACGGGGCTGTCGTCCATCTAGGGAGGTCTGAGGGTGCGCACTCTCGGCCACGGCGGTTCCGCACTCATGGCGTCCGAGCGAGTGACTGGGTAGAACACCCAAGGGGCAGTCCCGCGATTCTGCCGTAGCCGAGCACAAGCTCCGGGACGAGGTGCGTGTCGCTCCATTGCGCAGTCCGTCAGGATGGCGCCGACTAACCATGCTCATTTGTGGGCGACGGCAAGAAGCGTGTCCGATGGGTCACGGCATAGGCGTGTTCTTGCGCCGTTGAGCGAGATCCCGTTCTCTCATGCGTCCTCGACGCAGCAGCCCTCGCAGTCATTTGCCGAGTGGCAGATGATGCTGTCGGGGCTACCTGACCCAGATTCGACTCGAGTCTGCTACGTCGGGTGCCGGCTCCCTTCCTGAGGACTTGAAGACGCCGGCCGGTAGCTCCGGACACGGGGGGCGTCCCGGCGTGAGCGCCTGGGGCCTCAGCCAGCCAACGGAATAGCGTTCGCACCGCACAGCAGGAAACGTCCGAACCACTTCACGGCACTTGAAGCATTATGGTCGACAACATGAGGGCCACCGCGAAGACGCTGCACGGCAAGGCAATTTCCTCCGTGCGCACGGCGATGACGGCCTTCAACAGCCCTCACGATGACGGCCGACCCACAGTCGTGCTCCTTCACCTTCAGCACGCATTCGAGATGCTCCTGAAGGCCGCGCTCTTCCAGGGGGGAGCCAAGGTCTTCGACAAGAGGTCAGGCCGCAGCATCGGGTTCGAGGCGGCGATCAACCAGTCCTGTCAGCTTGCGAGCTTGAAGGTGACCCAGGACGAGGCCGGGACGCTGCGGGCCATCGACGCCCTTCGGGACGACGAGCAGCACTGGTTCAACGACGTCTCCGAGGGCTTGCTCTACCTCCACGCCCGGGCTGCGGTGACATTGTTCGACGAGTTGCTGTTCCGTGCCTTCAAGCAGCGGCTGGCCGACCACCTGCCCAACCGCGTGCTGCCCGTCTCGACGGAGCCTCCTCAGGACATCCTCGCGCTCGTGGACAGCGAGTATTCCAGAATCGCCGAGCTACTCAAACCGGGTCGCCGAGCCCGAGGGGAGGCACGCGCCAAGATCCGTACGCTCTTGGCGCTCGAGGCGCACGTCGCCGAGGACACGAGGGTCAGCGATTCCGACGTGAACCGCGTCGAGAAGGGCATTAGGGCCGGCAAGTCGCGCCAGCAGGTGTTCCCCAAACTGAACCCCCTTACTGCTGACATCAGCGGCGAAGGATTGACGGTCAACGTCAGGATCGTGAAGCAGACGAACGCTCTGCCGGTGCGGCTCGTGCGTGACGGCGACGGTGAGGTCGTGGACGCCGCGGCGGTCCGGGAGGTGGACCTCCAGAAGAAATTCCACTGGTCACCCTTCGACCTAGCCGACAAGTTGAGCATCTCGCGGCCCAAGGCGGCTGCGCTCCGCGCGCACCTGGGTATCGACGGGGACTCCGACTGCTTGCACGTCTTCGAGTTCGGATCGCAGAAGCACCCGCGCTACTCCGACAACGCCCTGACCCGCATGCGGAAAGCCATCGCCAATCAGGATATAGATGCGATCTGGAAGTCGCACGGTCCCGGCCGCCGCTCGAAGCCCCGCCCTCCGTGCACCCAGCCCGACTGCGCCGATGCGAAGGGTCAAGAGGCGTCCTAGAGTCAACGCATGACTGCGGATCGCTTGGCCGATCTTTTGGGCCTTGAACAGAGGCTCGAGAGCGCTCTCGTCGACCACCGCGGATTTGCCGAGATGACCGCTGGAGCTCCTACCGTCGATGAGGCGGTCGGGGCTCATCTTCGATGGGCAATCTGGTGCATCGAGTCGCTGATAGAGCTGCGTGTCCTGGTTGACATCGTCGATCCGCGAGGGATGAACGAGTCACCTCAGGGATTTCGGCCACAGCCGACGGCGATGGGGCATGTGATTTGGGCGAGCGCAACGGCGATGGGTGCGCTTGACCGGGCTGCGGCAGCCTTCGGGGCCCTACATCTCAAGCAACTGTCTGGTGTGCGTATGTACGACTTCGCTGAGCTCCACAAGTGCCGAAGGTCGTTCCCGCGCGACCATCCCGTGCGCAAGTGGCACGACGACGTCATTGGCGATCCGGCCTACCGCGACCTACTCGCCCTGCTCAGGCACCCGATGATTCACCGTACGACCCCCATGGCCCTCCGTGCCCGGGTCGGCCCGTCGACCCCGAGGGATCAACGACCAGCCCACCAAGACGCGCCCGGCTTCTACCTCCCGCGGATCGACGGGACACTCGATCCGGGCTATCGACGTTCGGTAAACGTTGTGGAATTCCTCGACGAGGTAACCCCATCGGTGCACGCCCACATTCAGGCCGCCATAGAGCTGTTTGAGTCTGGAGCGGCCTTCGAGAGAGCCCGCATTCCGGGCGAGTTACACGAGCCCGACTCGGGGCAGAGCGTGAGTGATACCCGGATCTAGCCGCTTGGTGCCTTCGAGTGCGATGATCTAGGAGGCCGTCCGGTCTTTCGGACGTCGCCAGCCGTGTGGAACCGAATCGGCGACGATGCCTGGGTTGGGCGATGGCAAGTGCCTCTCATCGAGATGCGCCACGTAGCGGTCCCACCGCCACAATGCACGGAAACTCGCCACGCGGAGCTCCGTAGTGTCCCCGCTGCCTCACGACAGTGCCCGGCCCCGAAACCGGACGTCGGTGATGCCCTCCGGGAGGACGATCTCATCGATCTGCTCAGGCGCATCGTCGTCGGAAGAATCGGATAGACGAAGTAGTTGCCTTCGGTTGCCAGCATGAACGTCAGGTTGCCGGCTCGTCAGCGCGAGGTGCGCGGAACGGCGCGCGTGGACGATGAACGGCGCCGGCACTGCGACAATGGTGCTCGTGACTCGACCCCAGACACTGATGCTCCTTTGGACCGACTTGGCGAGAAGCCGCAACTGACCCGGTGTGCACATCAAAGGGGCAAGACGCAGCCGACAATCGCGCAATCGCCGAAGCAGAGATGGCGCATCTCCAGCTGTCCGACGCTGAGGTGGCCGACCACATCGGGACTGTGATGCTCTCTGTGGTGCGAGACATGGCCGTATCGAGTCAGTACGGGCAGGACTGGTCTGTCACCGGGGTCGTACCGTCCCCTGACGAGGTGTTCTGCCCACGGTTCGCAAAGCGGATTCGACAGGAGCTTGGCACCCTTGGTCCAGTTCAGCACTTCGACTTCCCCATGTACGGAAACGTGGGCGACGCGTTGGGGATGCTCGCGAGGCTACTGGTGTTCTGTCGCGACGTCGACCAACTGCAGCCACTTGTAGCGGCGGCCGACGAACTGATCGCGGCAATGCCCATCGAGGTCGATCACATGACCGATTCGCGATTCATCCAACACCTTCGCAATGCGGTGCTGCACTCCCACTTCAAGGTCCTCGTTGATGATCAGGACACCTTCCGAAGCCGCTTCGTCTTTCTCGATATCAATCCCAGGACAGGTGAGCTCACCGCAAAGATCGTCTTGACGAACAACCAACTGATGGCGATTGTCAGAGTGATCGTCCACCAAGTGTTCGAGGCTTATCTGAGTGACCTTCCGAAAGGGAAGAAGTGGGTGGTCGCGCCGTAGCTACTCCCGAAACATCGGCGGCTCACGCTTGCTGTGCGATCGGGGGAAGTCTCTGCAAGGGATAGGTGCGACGGGGTTGGGCAGGGAACGCTCGCTCATCATGCCGCTCCGGCGAAGCACGAAACATGATCGGCGACGGTGATGGCGCCCGCTACCTTCGCTCAACCGAAGCCTCCGCAAGCACGATCCTGGTGTCTCGTTCCGGGTCAAAGGTCCAACTCTCTTCGAAGCTGTAGTACGACCCCACACGCGCGGTAATGCGGACGTTCATACCCTCGTTGAGGTCGTCTTGCTGGAGCTCGGACGTCGCGGCCAGGATCTTAGGCGTAATGCTAAATGTTGGTCCCGTTGATGGTCCCCCATAGTCACCGGCCACGATATTGGCCGTGGAGTATACGACTCTATCGCTCTTAGTAAGAAAGGTGATGTGGCCATCAAACGCGATGGTGCTCAAATGATGCTTTTCCACAAATGCTTCAACACTGTCGCCGTATGCCGGTCCGGCGAAGAGCGCCGCGAGATCCTCGCTGGTTTCTAGAGTCAGAATCCCCTCAGCCTCGGGCTGAGCGGTCGCAGGTTCGGAGTCAGCTTCTTCCGGCTTCCCGGTTCGATCCTCGGAGGGCTCCTTGCTCGGCTCACCCTCAGCGGACAGTGACGCTGTCGGCTCGGTGGCATCGTCACCGCAGGAGCGATCGACCGTCAGTCGCGGGATGACCGTTGCCACCTGGCCCGCTGCTGGCTCTTGATCGCAGACCTCCCAGTTCGACTCGTCGATGACGCCAAACGCACCACCCCCGATGATTTCGACATCCTCCCCGAGGCCCGCACGCTTGATGTCGCTCAGCGCAATATCAAGCTTCTGGCCCACGACATCGGGCATGACCGTCTCCTCGGCTGCCAACCCACATCCGGCCAGACCCAGGAGGATGACGATTGTTGGGACCAAGCGAAGCGCGTGCATCTCTGCACCTCCAGATTCTGTATAAGTCCAGGGCAAGCCTAGGGGCTCGGAGTGTGCTCACGTGCCTTGCCAGAGGTCTTGAGCGGCACGCGAATCGTGCTTAACAACGTAAGCGCGTCAGAGCGAAGGAACCGCTATACACGCGGCTCCCCGACGATCGCGCTACAACGGGGGTAGAGAAGTTGCAGCGACATACCAGCTGCATCTTCCGAGGTCAGCGTGTTCTCATGTCTCCTGCTCGTGATGGCGTTGAACCAGTGCAGCGAGTTCGCGGTCGGGGCTGATGTGGCGTTTGTAGAGGGGACTGCAGGGGACGGTGGAGAGCCACATCGAGAGTCCGAGGAGATCTGGTCCGGGGTAGTCGTCGCGTACGTGGTTGGCGAGGCTGGCGAACTCGTTGAGGGATCCCACCCTGCTGCGATTGTTGGTGGGGGCGACCTGCCAGGACCGCATCCTTGAGATCTCGTCCTCGATGAAACGGGTAGGGACGCCGTGGGCGGTCAGCACGGCGGCGAGGTGCGTTGGGAACCGCGCCAAGAGGGTCGAGGCGGGCGCGAGTGGGAGGAGGACGGGCAACAGGGTCCGGTCGCTCATCATAAGCGCGACTTGGCGTGGCCTCCACGGCAGCGCTGTGCCGTACCACTCGCCGAGCACTGTCGTCGCTTGCTCAGGGTCGGTTGTGGCCGGGCCGAGGCGGTCGAGCAGCTTGCGGGTCGCTCGAACGGTCATCACGAGACCATCATCGCCGAAGGTCGCTGCCCGTGTACCCCATCGGGAACCGCGGAGGCGTTCAGGGGACAGGAGACGGTCCGAGGGTCGCCCAGGCGGGTGGGACGGGGGCGCGGTGTTCGGTGGGACGGCAGCCGGTGCGCGCGACCCAGAGCTGCAACCGGGCGCGGGTGTTGGCGAGGACTTGGTGCCACTCCGACGGACCGGAGACGGGGCCGGTGGGGTCGTAGGCGGCTTGGTGGGCGGTGTGGAGGGCGGAGAGTTCTTCGATGAGGTCGCCGTGCTCGGCCCAGCAGGGTGGG
>DBPQ01000030.1:0-13629 GCA_002304945.1 Actinomycetales bacterium UBA1416
GCATTGGTAGTCAGGGGCGCGGTGCCGTTGCCGGCCCGTTTCCCCATCCCCCTTTCAATCCGTGCGTGCGGTTTTCCCGCACACGGCTTACCGATGGTCTTCTTGACATTGTTACGCAGCCTGCGGGTAACGCACGGTCCCACGGAGCCGGTAAAGGCCCCGCTGGTTCAACCAGTCCTCAGTCCACTGATCAGCAACGCCGGCACGCAGGTTGCGGCCCCGCTTCTTCACCTGAAGGCGGAACAATCGCATGGTCACGTACCAATCGATCTGACGGAACTTGTCGGCGGCATTACCGGTACGGAAGTAGTTTCCCCAACCACGCAGGATCGGGGTCAGCTCCGCGATCACAACCTCGATCGGGACCCCCTTGCGGTTGGCACCGGTGCGGTCCCGGACCTTCTGCCGTAAGCGCTTCATCGCCGCCTGTGAGGGCCACCGGTGCAAGTAGTAGCGGATGATCCGCTTACGTTCCCACAACCGACCCGACATGCGCGCGCGGAAGTGACAGCCCAGAAAATCGAAACCCTCCCGGCCTTCCCGAAGGTCAACGACCCTCGTCTTACCCGGATGCAACTGCAACCCCATGGACCCCAGGATCTCCCCGGCACCCGCAAGAGCCGCCTCCACCTGTCCCAGCGTGCGAGTCATGATCACGAAGTCATCGGCATACCTCACCAACAACCCCAGACCACGATCCCGAACCTGCTCATCGAAGGCGTGCAGGTAGATGTTGGCCAACAACGGGGAAATCACCCCGCCCTGCGGCGTCCCAGCGACCGTCCGCTCAAGACCCCCCGCCGTCATCACCCCCGCTCGCAGCCACAGCCCGACCAGTTTCAGCACCCGCCGATCCGAGACCCGCCGTGCTGCGGGGTGGCGTCGGACGGGTCACCGTGCGCGGCGTGGCCGAACTCGCCGGCACCACCACCCGCGCCGTCTACGTCCGCTTCGGCGGGCGGGAGGGCCTGCTGCGTGCGCTCTACCGGGACGCGGCGATGCAGATGACCGGCCACCACCACGCCGTCCCGGAGTCGGACGACATGTTGGCAGAGGTCACCGCCTTGGCCCTGGCCTATCGCTCGGGAGCACTGTCCCGTCCGAACGCCTACGCCCTCCTGATGAGCACGCCGCCCGAGGTGTTCGAGCCGGGTCCCGACGATCGCGCCATCTCCCTCGAGAGCCTCGAGCGGGTGGTCCGCGCCCTCCGGAGGTTCGCATCATCCGGACAACTGGCCGCCTGTTCTCCCGAGGAGGCGGGCCTGCAACTGTGGTCGCTCGTCCACGGCCTCGCCAGCCTGGAACTGCGCGGCGTCCTCGGCTCGGGTGGTCCCGGGGGCCCGCAGGCAGAGGCCGTGTGGCGGTCCGCCATCGCGACCCACGTCGCCGGCCTGGGCGCCACCCGCTGAGGCCACCGGGGAGACGGATGTCACGCGGGCGGAGCGGAGAGGTCCGCCTAGGCTTGCAGGAGACCACTCCGTACGGCGCCCGGAGCGCCTCGACCGAAGGGACTGCCCTCGTGAGCTTCTCCATCTCCACCGCCGCCAAGGGGCTCGGCATGGGCCTGGCCGAGGTGGTCCCGGGCGTGTCCGGTGGCACCATCGCGTTCATCACCGGGATCTACGAGAAGCTGATCGCCTCGCTCCGGAACATCGACTCCATCGCGCTGGGGCACCTGCGCCACGGCCGGTTCGGGGAGCTCGCCCGCCACATCGACCTGTGGTTCGTGGGCTCGCTCCTCGCGGGGATGGCGGTGGGTCTCGTCTCCGGGGTGTTCGGCATCACGTGGCTCATCGAGAACCATCCCCTGCAGGTGTGGGCGTTCTTCTTCGCCCTCATCGCGGCGTCGTCGGTGGTGGTGGCGCGTGACCTCTCGCGGTTCACCTGGTTGACGGCCGCGCTGATGGCGGTGGGCGCCGCGGCGGCACTGCTCATCACGAGCGCCGAGCCCGCCGGGTCGCGCAGCTCCCTGTGGTTCGTGGCGGTCAGCGGGGTCCTCGCGATCTCCGCCCTCATGCTGCCGGGCCTGAGCGGCAGCTTCGTGCTCCTGCTGCTGGGGATGTACTCCCTCGTGATCCCGGCGGTACGGGACCTCCTCGGGTTCGACCTGTCCGCGCTCCCGATCGTCGCGGCCTTCGCCGTGGGCGCCGTCATCGGCGTGTTCACCATGAGCCGGGTGTTGCACTGGGGGTACGAGCGCTACCGGGACCAGGTGCTCGCCCTCCTCATCGGGATCATGCTCGGCTCGCTCAACAAGATCTGGCCGTGGCAGGAGGTGCTCGCCACCGAGGTGGACTCCTCCGGCCGCGAGTCGGTGACGTTCAGCCGATCGGTGAGCCCGTCTACCTTCGCGAATCTCGAGTCCAACCCGGTGTTCGGCACCGATCCGGCACTGGGCTCCGCGGTCCTCATCATGGTGCTCACCTTCGCTGCGATCATCGGGCTCCACGTGTGGGCGGGCCGGCGCGACGCCATCATCGCGGCGGTGGAGGACAGCCCGGCCCAGGAGGGCTGATCGCTGCAGTCTCCTCGTTTCCCCTTCACACGCTGAGGTACATCGCAAGGAACGCGCCGTGCATCAGGCCGACGTACGTGGCCACCCAGCCCAGCACCTCGCCGAGATTCGTCCGAACCCCCAGGCCCTCCGCCTGCCACACCCTCGCGAGCGCCCACGGGCCGAGCACCACGCCGAACAGGAACAGCCCGATGAAGCCGAGCCGGACGGCAGACAGGGCGACCTGCTCGCCCTCGTACCGCCGCCAGTCCTCCTCGAGCTCGTGCCAGAGGCCGTCATCGGGAGGCTCGTCACCCTCGTGCCACGGGAGTCCCACTCCCCCATCATCCTCCGCAATCGTCGAGCATGCCCTGCTGCGGCCCGGGGCGTACCGTGTGAGGGCGAAGGAGGATGCGATGACGCGGATCGTGCAGGTTGGTGGGGCCACCCTTTCGGAGGACGACGTCGTCGCGGTCGCCCGCCACGACGCGCGCGTGGCGTTCGCACCCGGCGTGCTCGGGACGATCGCGGCCGCCCGCCGCGCCATCGAGGACCTCGCCGCGTCCGACCAGCCGGTCTACGGCGTGTCCACCGGGTTCGGGGCCCTCGCGACGGAGCACATCCCCGCCGAGCGGCGGGTCCAGCTCCAGCAGAGCCTCATCCGCAGCCACGCCGCCGGATCGGGCCCGGAGGTGGAGCGCGAAGTGGTCCGCGCCATGATGCTGCTCCGGCTCGCGACCATGGCGACAGGACGGACCGGGGTGCGGCCCGTCGTCGCCGAGACCTACGGGGCGCTGCTGAACGCCGGGATCACGCCGATCGTGCACGAGTACGGTTCGCTCGGCTGCTCCGGGGACCTCGCCCCGCTCGCCCACTGCGCGCTCACCCTGATCGGGGAGGGGTGGGTGCGCGACGCCGCCGGGCAGCGGCGTCCCTCGGCCGAGGCCATGGCGGAGGCCGGCATCGAGCCGGTCACCCTGGCCGAGAAGGAAGGCCTCGCCCTCATCAACGGCACCGACGGGATGCTCGGCATGCTCTCCCTGGCCTGCCACGACCTCGCCCGCCTCCTCACCACTGCCGACCTCGCGGCCGCGATGTCCGTCGAGGCCCTCATGGGGACGCACCACGCGTTCGCCGCGGACCTCATGGCCCTCCGGCCGCAGGTGGGGCAGCAGGACGCGGCGGCGAACATGCGCGCGCTGCTGGCCGACTCGCCGCTCATCGCCTCCCACCAGGTGCCGGACTGCCCCATCGTGCAGGACGCCTACTCGCTGCGGTGCGCCCCCCAGGTGGCCGGCGCCGGGAGGGACACCCTGGCTCACGCCCGGGTCGTCGCCGCCCGGGAGCGCGCCGCGGCCATCGACAATCCCGTGATCGCCCCCGACGGCCGGGTGGAGTCGAACGGGAACTTCCACGGTGCGCCCGTCGGGTACGTGCTGGACTTCCTCGCGATCGCGGTGGCCGACCTCGCCTCCATCTCCGAGCGGCGCACGGACCGGTTCATGGACACGAAGCGGTCCAACGGCCTGCCACCCTTCCTCGCCGGCGATCCCGGGGTGGACTCCGGCCACATGATCCTCCAGTACATGCAGGCCGGGGTGGTGGCGGAGTTGAAGCGCCTCGCGGTGCCCGCGTCCGTCGATTCCATCCCCAGTTCCGCGATGCAGGAGGACCACGTCTCGCTCGGCTGGCACGCGGGGCGGAAGCTCCGCCGGGCGCTCGACGGGTTGACGCGAGTGCTCGCCGCCGAGGCGTTGACGGCTGCCCGGGCCCTCGACCTGCGCGATCACCCGCCTGCCGCCGGCACCGCGGCCGTCCGCGATCGCATTCGCGCGGAGGTGGCGGGGCCGGGACCGGACCGGTTCCTCGCGCCCGAGATCGAGGCTGTGGTGGAACTCGTCCGCTCCGGCGAGCTCGTGCGCGCCGCCGAGGCCGCCATCGGCCCCCTGGCCTGAGTCCTACGGCAGCAGGCGCAGCGCCTCGTCCACCAGCCGTGCCGCGGTGCGCGCCGTCCGGCCGTCGACGTCGAAGCGCGGGTTGAGTTCCGCCACCTCCAGCAGCCCGAGCTTCCCGGAGGCCGCCACCTCACGAACGGCGGTCCGGACGGCGTCGAGCGGGATCCCGAACCCGGCGGGTGCGCTCACCCCGGGGGCGACGGCGGCGGGCAGTGCGTCGAGGTCGAGCGTCAGGTGGACCCGGTCCACGCCCCGGAGCCACGCCCCCACGAACGCCGCGACCGCGGCCGGCCGGGACGCGGCGTCGTCGTCGAGGAACGGGACGTCGAGGGCCGCGGCGGTGTCGAAGAGGGCGCGCGTGTTGTTCGCGCGGCTGATCCCGACGACGCCATACCGGAACTCCCGTCCCGCCGCCGCCTCGGCGCGGGCGGCCTGGAGGAACGGTGTGCCCGAGGTGGCGATCGGCGCCTCGCGCAGGTCGAAGTGCGCATCCACGTTGAGGATGCCCCAGCGCTCGCTCGCCGGCCCCGGGTCCGGCGTGGCGCCCCATCCGAGGTAGCTGCCGAACGCCACCTCGTGGCCTCCGCCGAGCACCACGGGGAGTCCGCCCGCGCGGAGAACTGCCGCCACCTGCTCTCCCAGCAGCGCCTGCCCGCCCTCGAGGTCCTCCCCGACGAGGACGTCGCCGCCGTCGCGCAGCTCGATGCCCGTGGCGGCGAGGGACGCGAGCGCTGCGCGGAGCGCCGAGGGCCCCGCAGCGGCGCCGATCCTGCCGCCATTGCGCCGCACGCCCTCGTCCGAGGCGAAGCCGAGGAGCACCGCGGCCCCGGCTGCCGGTTCGCCCGGCGACCATGGCCGGATCACCGAGTGCCACCGGGCGTGCTCGGAACCGGGCCCGTCGTCACGCCCGGTCCAACCCCCGGGCTGCCGGAGCTCGGCTCGTGGGCAGGATCCGTCAGCCATTCGCGACATTCCTTCCCCGCGAGCGGGCGTCCTGCCACGCCCCGCCCTGCATCACGGCGTGGAGGAGTGGCACGCCCGGCCGATACGCGAGATGCACGTGCGACGGCGCGTCCAGCACCACGAGATCGGCGCGCTTTCCGGGCGCCAGCACCCCGACGTCAGCGCGCCGCAGGGCCAGCGCCCCGCCCGCCGTCGCCGCCCACACCGCTTCGTCCGGCGTCATCCGGAGCTCCCGCACCGCGAGCGCGATGACGAACGGCAGCGAGGTCGTGTACGACGTCCCCGGGTTGCAGTCCGCCCCGAGTGCCACCGTGACCCCCGCTTCCAGCAGCCGGCGTGCGTCCGGGTAGCGATTGCGCGTCGAGAAGTCCGCCGCCGGCAGCAGCGTGGCCACCGTCGAGGACGCCGCCAGCGCCTCCACGTCCTCCTCCGTCGCGTGGCACACGTGGTCCACCGACGCCGCCCCCAGCTCCACCCCGAGTTGAATCCCCGGGCCCTCCGTCAGTTGCCCTGCGTGCACTCGCACCCCGAGCCCCGCGGCCAGGCCAGCCTCCAGGACGGCACGCGACTGGTCGCCGTCGAAGGCTCCGACCTCGCAGAACACGTCGATCCACCGTGCGCGGGGGGCGCAGGCCGGCACCATCTCCTCCACCACGAGGCGCACGTAGTCGTCCGCCCGGCCGGCGAACTCCGGCGGCACGACGTGCGCGGCGAGCAGCGTCGCCTCGGCGGTGTGCTCCCGCGCCACGCGCAGCGAGCGCTCCTCGTCCCGCACGGTCTGCCCGTACCCGGACTTCACCTCCACCGTGGTGGTCCCGGAGGCGAGGTACTCCCGCGCCAACCGCCGCACGTTCGCGGACAGCTCGCCATCGGACGCCGCCCGCGTCGCCGCGATCGTGGTGCGGATCCCGCCCGCCTCATACCGCCGTCCAGCCATCCGCGCCGCGAACTCCTCCGCCCGCTCCCCGGCGAACACGAGGTGCGAGTGCGACTCCACGAACCCGGGCAGCACGGCACGGCCGCCGGCATCCCACCGGGAGTCCGCCGCATTCCCCCGCAGCGCCGCGCGCGGGCCGACCCAGGCGACGGCGTCGCCCTCAACCACCACCGCCGCGTCCCGGATCAGGCCGAGCGGCCCCTCCCCGAGCGCCGGGTCGTTGGTGACGAGCTGCCCGATGCCCTCGATCAGCAGGGCCATCAGCCCTCCCACATGGGGATCCGGACGCCCCGCTCGCGCGCAACGTCGGCCGCGTGCTCGTATCCCGCGTCCACGTGCCGCATCACCCCGGTGCCGGGATCGTTGGTGAGCACCCGCTCGAGCTTCTGCGCCGCGAGCGCCGAGCCGTCCGCCACGCACACCTGCCCGGCATGGATGGACCGGCCCATCCCGACTCCCCCGCCGTGGTGGATCGAGACCCACGTGGCGCCCGACGCCGTGTTCAGCAGCGCGTTCAGCAGCGGCCAGTCGGCGACGGCGTCGCTCCCGTCCGCCATCGCCTCCGTCTCGCGGTAGGGGCTGGCGACCGACCCGGAGTCCAGGTGGTCCCGCCCGATCACGATCGGCCCGATCTCCCCGGCGGCCACCAGTTCGTTGAACCGCAGGCCCGCCCGCGCCCGCTCCCCGTACCCGAGCCAGCAGATCCGGGCGGGCAGGCCCTGCCACGCCACCCGCTCGGCCGCCATCGTGATCCAGCGGCGCAGGTGCGCATCGTCCGGGAACAGCTCGAGGATCGCCGCGTCGGTGCGCGCGATGTCCGACGGGTCCCCGGAGAGCGCGGCCCAGCGGAACGGGCCCTTCCCCTCCTCGAACAGCGGCCGGATGTAGGCGGGCACGAACCCGGGGAAGGCGAAGGCATTGGCGAACCCGCCCTTGCGGGCCTCGTCCCGGATGGAGTTGCCGTAGTCGAACACCTCTGCGCCGGCGTCCTGGAACCCCACCATCGCCTCCACGTGCCGGGCCATCGAGGCCTGCGCGTCCCGCGTGAAGCCCTCCGGGTCCGCCGCGGCGCGCTGCTTCCACTCCGCGAAGGCGTAGCCGCTCGGGAGGTACATGAGCGGGTCGTGGGCGGAGGTCTGGTCCGTGACGGCGTCGATCCCGATCTCGCCGGCCAAGTGCCGGCGCAGCAGCTCGGGCACCACGTCCGCTGCGTTGCCCTCCAACCCGATCGACAGTGCCCGCCGCTCGGCCTTCGCGGCGCCCGCCCGGGCGACGGCGTCGTCGAGGTCCTCCGCGACGACGTCGAGGTAGCGGTGGTCCAGACGCCGGGCGATCCGGGAGGCGTCGCACTCGACGCAGAGCGCGACGCCGTCGTTCATCGTGACGGCGAGCGGCTGGGCGCCACCCATGCCGCCGAGGCCGGCTGTCAACGTGATGGTGCCGGCGAGGGAGCCGCCGAACCGCTTGCGGGCCACCGCGCCGAACGTCTCGTACGTGCCCTGCAGGATCCCCTGCGTGCCGATGTAGATCCACGAGCCGGCGGTCATCTGGCCGTACATCATGAGGCCCTGCCGCTCGAGCTCACGGAAGTGCTCCCACGTGGCCCAGTCGCCCACGAGGTTGGAGTTCGCGATGAGCACGCGCGGTGCCCACTCGTGGGTGCGGAAGACGCCCACGGGCTTGCCGGACTGGACGAGCAGGGTCTCGTCGTCGGCGAGCGTGGTGAGCGCGGCGACGATGGCGTCGAAGGCCTCCCAGCTGCGGGCGGCGCGGCCGGACCCGCCGTACACCACGAGCTCGTCGGGGTGCTCGGCCACCTCCGGATCGAGGTTGTTCATGAGCATGCGCAGCGCCGCCTCCTGCGGCCAGCCGCGGGCAGTGAGTTCGAGCCCGCGCGGGGCGCGGACGGGCCGGGGGCCGTGCGTCGTGGTCATCGTCGATCCCTCCTCGCGGGCACGCACCCGCCTCACCCCATCGTGTCCCTCCGCGGGCCGTTGGTCCAGAGGTGGGACATCATGGCGAAATGACCGATCTCACCCTCATCCACATCGGAGACCTGCACGGCCACCTCGTCCCCCGCCCCAACATGCGCGGCGACGGCACCGGCGGACCGGAGGGCGGCCTCGCGCGGATGGCCACCCTCATCAAGCGCATCCGCGGCGAGCGCTCGAACACCGTCCTCGTCAACACCGGGGACACCATCCAGGGCAGCGCCGAGGCCCTCTTCACGCGCGGCCAGGCCCTCGTGGACGTCGTGGACCGCCTCGGCGTCGACGTGTTCGCCCCCGGCAACTGGGACTACCTGTACGGCAAGGACCGCTTCCTCGAACTCTTCGGCCCGGGCACGGGACACGAGGGCGCCACCCTCGCCGCCCGGACGCGCTGGGGCGCTCTCGCGTCGAACGTCTACCACGCGGGAACGGAGGAGCTCCTCCTCCCGCCCACGGGCGTCCTCGCGGTCGCGGGCCTGCGCATCGGTTTCGTCGGCCTGTCCAGCGAACGCGCCATCAACGCGCTCGGCCCCTGGGTCACGGAGGGCATCACGTTCACGGGTCACGCCCACGAGATTCCCCGTCACGTCGCGGCGCTCCGGAACGACGGCGTCGACCTCGTGGTCCTCGTCTCCGAGTTCGGGCTCGCCAAGAACGTCCTGATCGCGGAGGCCAACCCGGGCATCGACGTCGTCCTCTCCTCGGACATGCACGAGGAGACCCGGCAGGTGGTGGAGGCCTCCACCGGTGCCCTCGTCTCGGAGGTGGGCCAGGACGGCACCCGCGTCGGCGTCCTCGACCTGTCCGTCGACGACGACGGCGTCACCTCCTGGTCCTACGGCCTCCACGTCGTCTCGGACGATCTCGAGCCGGATCCCGAGGTCGCCGCCCTCGTCACGGAGGTTCGGCGTCCCTTCCTCGCCGAGGGTTTCCGGCCCCACCGGAACCCGATCAACGGTTCGTGGCTCACTCGCCCGATCGACGACGTCGTCGGCCACACCGCTGTTCCCCTCCATCGCAGCGGGTTCACCGACGACGCGTGGCCCGCCGTCATCGCCGGGACCTCCCACGACCTGATCGCGGAGGCACTCCGCAGCGAGGGCGGCGCCGACCTCGGCCACCTCCGCGGCTTCCGCTACGGCACGCACGTGGCGCCGGGTCCGATCCGGCTGGAGGACCTGTACCACTTCCTGCCCGTCGGGGCGCAGGTGGGCGTCGGCGAGGTCACGGGGGCCCAGGTCGCGAAGCTGCTCGAGAACTCCGCGGACGGCGCCCTCAACCCTGATCCCTGGAAGTGGACGGGTGGCTGGCTGCACGCCCTTGCGGGCGCCACCTACGAGCTCGATCCCGCCGCCGACGCGGGGTCACGCACCTCGAATGTCGCGGTGCGGCGCGCCGGGTCGGACGAGTCGGAGGCACTGGACACGGAGGCCACGTACGCCGTCGCCGGCTACTGGTACGAAGCGGTGCCGAACAAGGTCGGTCCCATCGACGCCCGTGGCGACGTCCGGGTGCTCCACGACGACGACGGCGCACTCGACGTCACGGAGGTGGTCGCCCGCCACCTGGCGAGGCATCCTGTCGAGAACCTCGACCCGACGATCCAGCTGCGCGGGCCCCTCCCGGCGCCGGTGCACGGGAACCGCGAGATCCAACCGCTGCGCGGCGCCCCACCCGAGGCCTGAGCCGGCACCGCCCACCTAGGATGGGCGCCATGAGAACACGGACCCTTGGACCATTCACCGTCTCGGCCATCGGGCTGGGAGCCATGCCGCTGTCGATGGTGCGGAACGGGCAGCAGGGCTGGGACCACGCGAACGAGACGGTCCACGCCGCGCTCGACGCCGGGGTCACCTTCATCGACACCGCCGACATCTACGCGCCGAGCTGGGACGCGATGGGCCACAACGAGCGGGTGGTGGCCGAGGCGCTGCGTACGTACGACGGCGACACGAGCGGCGTCGTCGTCGCGACGAAGGGTGGCATCACCCGCGGGGAGGGCGAGACGTGGGGCCGCGACGGCTCGCCGGAGTACATCCGCCGCGCGGTCGAGGCCTCGCTACGTGCGCTCGACCGGGAGGTCATCGACCTGTACCAGTGGCACCGCCCGGACCGGAGGCGGCTGTACGGCGAGGTGGTCGAGACCTTCGCGGCGCTGAAGGACGAGGGCAAGATCCGCGCCGTCGGCATCTCGAACGCCAACGTCGAGGAGATCGAGGTGGCCATCGAGGTGCTCGGCGAGGGCGGCCTGGTGAGCGTACAGAACGAGTTCTCCCCCCGGTTCCGGTGCAGCAGGGACGAGCTGGAGTTCTGCGGAGAGCACGGCATCGCGTTCCTGCCCTGGAGCCCGCTCGGCGGCACGGGCGGGCAGAGCAAGGAAGTGGGGCGCACCTACCCGGTGTTCGACGAGATCGGGACCGAGCGCGGGGTCAGCCCGCAGCAGGTGGTCCTCGCGTGGGAGCTCGCCCTCGGCGAACACGTCATCCCGATCCCCGGTGCGAGCCGCCCGGAGTCGATCGTGGACTCGGCACTGGCCGCCGACCTCGACCTGACCGAGGAGGAGCTCGCCCGGATCGAGGCCCAGTTCCGCTGACTGGCCCCGTCAACGCGACGCGGCGAGGTCCGCCCCCAGCCCGGCGTGCGCGCGGGCGAAGATCGCCGCGAAGAGGACCTGGAACGCCCGGCCCGCCCCGGGGATCCGGGGGGCGAAGTCGCACTCCCACAGCGCGGTCGTTGCACCGTCGGCCGGCGTGAAGGTCACCCAGCCGGCGTGGTCGCGGATGGGGAAGCCGCGCACGAGGCGGTAGTCGAGCCGCCGCGGCGTGTCGACGGCGGTCACCTCCTCGACCACCCGCACGGGACCGCTGGTGATCACCCGGAGCGCGCCGACGCCGTCGTCATCACCGGGCCGCCCCACCGCCGCGCGGCCGAGGCCCGCCCAACGCGTCCACGACGGGATGTCGGCGTAGCGCGCGAACACGGCGTCCGGGGTCGCCGGGATCGCCCGGGTGACCGACACGTGCCGCACGTCAGCGCTTCCGGTAGAGGTTCTTCGTCTGGTACACCGGCTCGCTCGTGACCAGGACGCCGAGGTTGCGGAGGATGCCGCTGTCCACGGAGCCGAGGATCACCGAGGAGTGCGCGTCACACCCGCGAAGGTGCTGCAGTTCCGCGAGCGCCCGTTTGGCGTGGGGATCCGCGTTCGCGCTCACCGCCAGCGCGATCAGCACCTCGTCCGTGTGGAGACGGGGGTTGCGGCTGCCGAGGTGACGGGTCTTGAGCTCCTGGATGGGCTCGATGGCCTCCGGGGCGAGGAGCTTGACGGCGTCGTCGATCCCGGCGAGAGCTTTCAGGGCATCGAGGAGCATGGCGGAGCAGGCGCCGAGGAGGGGCGAGGTCTTGCCGGTGACGATCCGGCCGTCCGGCAGTTCGATGGCCGCGGCGGGCGCCTGCGTCCGCCTCGCCAGCTTCAGCGTGGGTCCGACCACCGCACGGTCCGTCGCGCTGACCCCCAGCGAGCTCATGAGCAGGGCGATCCTGTCCGACTCCTCCGGCTCGAGCTGGTCCCGCCTCTCCTCCACGAGGGCCGCGTACCAGCGCCGGATCACCTCCTGCCGGGAGGCCGCGCGGCACACCGCGTCGTCCGAGATGCAGGATCCCACCATGTTGACGCCCATGTCCGTGGGCGACTTGTACGGCGACTCCCCGAGGATCCGCTCGAACAGGAGGTTCAGTACCGGGAAGATCTCGACGTCCCGGTTGTAGTTGACGGCCTGGACACCGTGGGCCGCGAGGTGGAAGGGGTCGATCATGTTGACATCGTCGAGGTCCGCGGTGGCGGCCTCGTAGGCGATGTTCACGGGGTGGTCGAGCGGCAGGTTCCAGATGGGGAAGGTCTCGAACTTGGCGTAGCCGGACGGGATGCCGCGCACGTGGTCGTGGTACAGCTGCGACAGGCAGGTCGCCATCTTGCCGCTGCCCGGCCCGGGACCCGTGAGGACGACGACGTCGCGGGACGTCTCGACGTAGTCGTTCCGCCCGTAGCCGTGCTCGCTCACGATGAGGGGGATGTCGTTCGGGTAGCCCCTGATCGGGTAGTGGCGGTAGACCTTCAGCCCCAGTTTCTCGAGCTTGCGCTTGAAGGCACGGGCGTGACCGTTGTCCTCGGTCACCCGTGAGATCACCACACTGCCCACGTAGAGGCCGCGGGAGCGGAAGCCGTCGATGAGGCGGAGGACGTCCTCGTCGTAGGAGATGCCGTGATCGGCCCGCACCTTGTTGCGTGCCAGGTCCCTGGCGCTGACCACCACGACGATCTCCAGGTCGTCCTTGAGCTGCTCGAGCATCGCGATCTTGGTGTCCGGCGTGAAGCCCGGGAGCACGCGGGAGGCGTGGAGGTCGTCGAAGAGCTTGCCGCCGAGCTCGAGGTAGAGCTTGCCGCCGAACTGGCGCCGCCGGGCGTCGATGTGGTGGGACTGGAGGGCGAGGTACTTCTCCCGGTCGAACCCGATCGCGTGCATGCTGCTCCTCCCGACGCCCGATCATACCGAGCGCGGGGATGAGACCGGTGTCACACTGGAGAGGACCGCTCGACGGCGACCGGCAGGGCCGCCGTCGGCCACCAGAAGGAAGGAACCACATGGCACTCTTCGACCTCACAGGCAAGGTCGTCATCGTCACCGGAGCAGGTTCCGGGATCGGCCGCGCGACGGCGCAGATGCTCGCCGGCCAGGGCGCGACCGTCGTCGTCGCGGACATCGCGGAGGGCCCCGCGGACGAGACGGTCACGCTCATCACCGACGCCGGCGGCTCGGCTCGCGCCTTCGTCGGCGACGTCGGGGACGAGGAGACCTGCACGGCACTCGTCGCCGAGGCCGCGAAGGACGGACGCCTCGACGGCCTCGTGAACAACGCCGGCATCATGGACTACTTCGCCGGCGTGGCCGACGCGGACACGGATCTGTACCGCAAGGTCATGAGGGTGAACGTGGACGGCCCGTTCTTCCTCTCGCGTGCGGCCATGCCGCACCTGCTCGAGGCCAAGGGCTCGATCGTGAACATCTCCTCCGAGGCGGGTATCCGTGGCGCCGCGGCGGGCGTGATCTACACGATGTCCAAGCACGCCGTGGTTGGCCTCACCCGCAACACTGCCTACACCTACGGGAAGCAGGGTGTCCGCTGCAACGCGGTCTGCCCCGGAGGCGTGAACACGAACATCGGCCAGTCCATGCCGCAGGAGAAGCTGAACATGGCGGGCCTCGGCGCCATCACGCCGGTCCACCAGTCCGC
>DBPQ01000030.1:13669-25054 GCA_002304945.1 Actinomycetales bacterium UBA1416
AACGACGGCGGCTGGTCGGCCGGCTGACCGACCCTCACCCGACGACCGGGGCGGCGCGAGATCTCTCGCACCGCCCCGGTTCTGCGTTCCCTGTCTCTCGCCTCCAGCCCGACGTCTCTCTCGCCTCCAGCCAGACGTCGCCCCCGAGCCTGCTGAACCGCGCCTCTTGCATTGGTGTGTGTCACACACTATAGTCTGTGACATGTCAATGGACGAAACCTCTGCCGGGCACCTCCAGGAGCTGCGCCGGGGCACCGTGGTCCTGGCCTGCCTGGTGCGCCTGCGCACCCCCGACTACGGCTACGCCCTGCTCGAGACCCTGGGCGGCCTCGGCATCACCGTGGACGCCAACACGCTCTACCCCCTGCTCCGGCGCCTCGAGAAGCAGGGCCTCCTCACCAGCGAGTGGAACACGGACGAGGCGCGGCCCCGCAAGTTCTACCGCACGAGCCCCACGGGCGATGCCCTCGCCCGCATCCTCACCGACGACTGGCACCGCCTCGACGACGCCGTCGCCCGCCTCACGAACGGAGACCCACGATGACCACCACCCTCGCCGACCGTTACGTCTGGGCCGCCGGCCGCAGCGTCCCGGAGGACCAACGCGCCGAGTTCGCCCGCGAACTGCGCGAACGCATCGGGGACGCGACGGACGCCCTGCGGGAGACCGGTCTCCCCGCGGCTGACGCCGAACGCGCCGCCCTCACCGAGCTGGGTGACCCGGCAGCGCTCGCCGCGAGCTGGGCGGACCGGCCCCTCCACCTCATCGGGCCGCGCTACTTCCTCACCTGGTGGCGGACGCTGAAGCTCGTCCTGTCCATCGCGGTGCCGATCGTGTCCGGTGCGGTGCTGCTCGCGAAGCTCCTCGCCGACGCTCCGGTAATTGAGGCGCTGATGGATGCCCTCGGGGTGGGCTTCAACGTGGCCATGGGAGTCGCGTTCTGGATGACGCTCGCCTTCGCCCTCGTCGACCGCTACGGAGAGAAGGAACCCGCCGAGCAGTGGACCCCGGACAAGCTGCCGGAGCGGAAGGAGGGCTCGGGCGCGGGCGAGCTCGGAGAGCTGATCGCCTCGGTCGTGTTCCTCGCCGTCTTCGCCGCCCTCATCTTCTGGCAGCGCACCACCTCGGTCTACACCGATGCTGCCGGTGACCCCATCCAGTTCCTGAACCCGGACCTCTGGTCCTTCTGGATCCCGTGGTTCCTGGGGGTGGCCGCCCTCGAGGTCCTCTTCGGGATCGTGCTGTACCGCCGAGGATGGTCGTGGGCGCTCGCGATCTGGAACATCGCGCTGAACGCCGCGTTCGCCATCCCCGTGATCTGGCTCCTCCGCAGCGGTCAACTGGTCGATGACGCCTACCTCGACGCAGCCGGTTGGCCGTGGGGCGGCGCGGGTGACGTGATCCTCACGATCGTCACGATCGCCGTCGTCGCGGCCACGGCCTGGGACTCCATCGAGGGCGTCATCAAGACCGCGCGGGCGTCTGGCACCATGAGCTGATGAGGCTCCTGCGCACCAGCCGGTCGCACCCGCTCAGCGTCGACTCGTTCGCGGTGGGGGCGGCCGGCGGCCGCGTCGGGATGGCCTCCTGCCCCGGCAAGCAGGGCCGGGACGTATGGGGTGGCCACTGGTCGCGTGACCTCGCCACGGACGTCACCGCGCTGAGGGACTGGGGCGCGGACGTCGTCGTCACCCTCGTGGAGGACCACGAGCTGGAACTGCTGAAGGTGCCGCAACTCGGAAACGCCGTCCAGGAGGCCGGGATGGCGTGGCGGCACGCACCGATCCCGGACATGCACGCCCCGGACGAACGCTTCGAGGCACTGTGGCCCGCGCTCGTGGCCGAGCTGAAGGAGACCCTGGACCGGGGTGGCCGGGTCGCGGTCCACTGCCGCGCGGGGCTGGGCCGCACCGGTGTGGTTGCAGCCCTTCTGGCCATCGAGTTCGGCGACACCCCCGCCCAGGCGATCCGGCGGGTCCGTGCCACGCGGCGGCGGGTCATCGAGACGCCCGGCCAGCGGCGGTACGTGTACGACTACCGGCCGGTCACCCGTCCCGCCTCCGGCCCCCGCCCCACCATGAGCCTCGGGTCGGTGCGGTGGGTGGGAATCGCCGTCGTCGTCCTGGCGGGTGTCGCCCTCTGCCGGCGCCGACGGGCAGCGGCCGACGTGGCGTGAGCAGCGGGGTTGTCGCGCCCCGGATGGTTGTCAGTGGTCGGTTGGATGATGGGTTCATGCCGATCGAGATCCATGAGTTCCACCGCAACGGTGTGAGCGTGTTCGAGTGCGGCACGGTGGAGCACCTGATGGATGCCTCCGGGTCGGGGGCGCAGGCGATCGTCATGTTGGAGAACTTCGCCGATCGGGCGGCGAACGAGGATGCCCTGCTGGCCTCGATCCGGACAGCGGCGAGGGCGGAGGCCCACGCCGCAGGGTTGAAGTCTCGGTACGCGGCCCGCCTGGCAGCCGCCGAGCGGCTCACGTTCGCCACCCACACCGGGACGGTGGACGCCGCCACGGAAGAGATCGCCCTGGCCCTGCGGGTGACGAGGATCGAGGCCGAACGACTGCTCGCGGTTGGCCGCGCCATCACCGGGCCGTTCTGGGCCACCGGGGAGTCCCTGGACGCCGGGCGCATCACGTTCGCGAAGGCGTGGGTGATCGCCGACTGTCTCGGGGACGTCGCACTGCCGGTCGCGCTGCCCATCGAGGCGAAGGCCCTGGAACGGGCCCCGGAGCGCACGTCCGCGGAGTTGCGGCGCGACATCGAGCGGATGCTGATCGAGGTGGATCCCGACGCCGCCGACGACCGCGCCACGGCTGCGAGGGACAAGCGCACCGTGGGCCGGGTTCGCCCCGCACGTGACGGGATGGCCCGGATGTCAGTGTTCCTGCCCGCCCCGGATGCCATGATCCTGGATGGGGCCCTCGATGCGGCGGCCACTGCTGCCCACGCGGTCGGCGACGAGCGCACCACCGGGCAGGTGCGGGCCGACGCGCTCACCGCGTGGGCGGTGGCTGCTGCACGGAACGGGACAACGCTGACCACCACGGGTGGGGAGACCGTGACCTCCATCCCGGTGAAGGTGGCCGTCACCATCCCGTTGGAGGTCCTCGCCCGCGCCATCCCCGGTTTCACCCCACCCCCCACCATCGCGCAGGTCCTGCACGCCCAACTCACCGGCGATGATCCCGACACGGACGCCGGCGCCAGCGGGGCCGCTGAGGGTCACCGCACCGAGGCACCCTGGCTGGAGGGCTACGGACCTCTCACCCCCGCCGTCGCCCGACTCCTCGCCGCGGGTGGAACCTGGCGACGCATCGTCACCGACACCCTCACCGGCGCACCCCTGGACGTGGGGAGGACCCGGTACACCCCACCGGCCCACCTGGCCACCCTGGTCCGGCTGCGGGACCGCACGTGCGTGCGGCCCGGCTGCTCGGTTCCGGCGCACCGTTGCGACCGCGACCACGTGCACGACTGGGCGGCCGGCGGACGCACCTCCGCGGCCAACCTCGCAAGCCAGTGCCCCCGGGACCACGCCCTCAAGACCGCCGGCGCCGCCACCCCCGGACCCCTCCTACCGGACGGCACCCGCACCTGGACGTCCGCCCTCGGCCACACCTACACCCGACCACCCGAGAGAGAACCCCGCCGCCGCGGCGGCGCGCTGGCGGTCTCGGCCGACAGGTTCGAGGGCCCACCACCCTTCTGAGAGAGCCGCGCCGGGTGTGTGACGATGGGGCAGTGCTCCACCCCGATCTGAAGGCCGCGAGATTCATCCCGCGCTTCTCGTGGACCCCGCCGCTCGTGCGGTTCATCCGCCGTCTGCCGATGCCGCCCACCCGCGTCCCCGGGGGCCTCAGTGTCACCAACCGCACCATCCCCGGGTCCGACGGCGCACCGGACGTCCGCGTCCGCCTCTACCGTCCCCTCGGCCTTCCCCCGGCCGCGCCCGCCCTGCTCTGGCTCCACGGCGGCGGCCACCTGATCGGGAAGCCCGAACAGGACGACCGGACCTGCCTCGAGTTCGCCCGCCGGGGCATGACGGTGGTCTCGGTGGACTACCGCCTCTCCCCCGAGCACCCCTTCCCCGCCGCCCTCGCCCAGCGTGCCCACGACGAGGGGAGGATCCGCCTCGCCCTCCAACTCCTCGTCTACCCCATGCTCGACGACCGCACCGTGCTGCGCGACGACGCCGCCCCCGCCGACCTGCGCGTCTGGACTCCCGGCAGCCACCGCCTCGGCTGGGCCTCCTACCTCGGCGTCCCACCGGGCAGCGCCGCCATCCCCGAGTACGCCGTCCCCGCACGCCGGACCGACCTCACCGGCCTGCCACCCGCGTGGATCGGGGTGGGCACCGCCGACCTCTTCCACGACGAGTGCGTCGCCTACGCCCGCCGCCTCGAGGCGGCCGGGGTGCCGGTCACGCTCGACGTGGTGGACGGTGCCTTCCACGGCTTCGACGCCGTCTTCCGGAACGCGTCCGTCACGCGCCGTTTCATCGGCGCGCAGGTGGCGGCCCTGCGGGAGACACTGGGGGTGTGAAGCGCGAGTACGACGTCGTGGTGGTGGGCTCCGGCTTCGGGGGATCGGTGGCGGCCCTCCGCCTGACGGAGAAGGGCTACCGGGTGGCCGTCGTCGAGGCGGGGCGTCGCTTCGCCGACGACGAGTTCCCCGAGACCTCCTTCGAACTCAGGAACTACCTCTTCGCCCCGCACCTCGGCTGCCTCGGCATCCAGCGCATCGACATGCTCGCCAACTGCCTCATCCTCTCCGGCGCGGGCGTCGGCGGCGGTTCGCTCGTGTACGGCAACACGCTCTACCAGCCGCCACAGGCGTTCTACGAGGACCCGGCCTGGGCCTCGATCGCCGACTGGCGCGCCGAACTCGCGCCCCACTACGCCACTGCCGCCCGCATGCTCGGCGTCACCACGAACCCGATGCGCACGCCCGCGGACGACGTCATGGAGCGGGTTGCCACCGACATGGGTGTGGGGCACACGTTCCGGCCCACCGAGGTGGGCGTGCTGTTCGCCGGACCCGGACAGGCCGAGGGGCAGGACGTCCCCGATCCGTTCTTCGGCGGCGCGGGCCCCGCCCGCACCACCTGCACCGGCTGCGGCGGCTGCATGACCGGCTGCCGGGTGGGGGCCAAGAACACCCTCGTCAAGAACTACCTGTGGCTCGCGGAGGCGGCGGGGTGCGAGATCATCCCCCTCGCCACCGTGCGGCGCGTCCGCCCGCGTGCCGACGGCGCCGGTTACCAGGTGGACGTCGAGTCCACCTCCCGTCCCGGGCGGGACCGGGCGAGCATCCACGCCGGCCAGGTGGTGTTCGCCGCCTCCGCGCTCGGCACGCAGGCACTCCTGCACCGCATGAAGGCCGACGGCTTCCTCCCCCGCCTCTCCGAGCGGCTCGGCGCCCTCTCCCGCACCAACTCCGAGGCGCTCCTGGGCGTCACGGCAGCCGACCGATCCGTCGACTACAGCCGTGGCCCCGCGATCACCTCCTCCTTCCATCCCGATCCCCACACCCACGTGGAACCCGTCCGCTACGGCAGGGGCAGCAACGCCATGAACCTGCTGCAGACCGTGATGGCGGGCGAGGAGCCCGGGGTCCCCCGCTGGCGGACCTGGCTGGGCGAGATGTGGCGCGAACGCCGGACCCTGACGAAGCGGTGGGACATGAAGCACTGGTCCGAGCGCACCGTTATCGCCCTCGTGATGCAGACGCACTCCAACTCGATCACGGTGCACCCGCGCCGCTCCCGAGTCACCGGGCACCTGACCCTCACCTCCCGGCAGGGCGAGGGGGAGCCGAACCCCACGTACATCCCGATCGCGCACGAGGTGGCGCAGCGGATGCAGCGGGTGATGGGTGGCATGACGGGGGCGTCGATCGGCGAGCCGTTCGACCGGCCCCTGACCGCCCACTTCCTCGGCGGGGCCACCATCGGGGCGACGGCGGACGACGGCGTCGTCGACGGCTGGCAGCGGGTGTTCGGCCACCCGGGGCTGCACGTCGTGGACGGCTCCGCGGTGACCGCGAACCTGGGGGTCAACCCGTCGCTCACCATCACCGCCCAGGCGGAGAGGGCGATGTCATTCTGGCCGAACAAGGGCGAGCGGGACCAGCGTCCTCCGGTCGGGGAACCCTACCGACGGGTGGAGCCCGTCGCGGCGACGGCGCCGGCCCTTCGCTGACGCTCCTGTCCATCCCTCGATGAAGGGGCTTCCCACCGCCTATACTGTGTAACATGCGGAGGGTCGGTCCCAGAGGCGGTAGCCCGAGATGCGGGACCGCCTCCGGGGGGGGGAGAGCGTGAAATGACAGAGACCTATCATCTGGGCATCGACGTCGGCACGAGCCGCGTCGCAGCCGCCACCGCCAGGCTCACTCAGGATGGCAGCGTCCTGGCCACCCAGGTGGCACTGGGCCGCCGCAGCGATCACATCCCCGCAGTCGTGTTCGTGACCGCGGAGGGGGAACTGCTGTTCGGCGACACCGCCGAACGCCGCGGACTCACCGAGCCTGAGCGGCTCCTCCGCGAGTTCCGGCGGAGTGTGGGCGACGAGGTGCCCATGCTCGTCGCAGGGAACCGACTAACCGCGGAGATGCTCTTCGCGAAGACCGTGGCGGCCGTCGTCGCCACTGCCACGGAACGGGAGGGCGCAGCCCCTGCAAGTGTCATCGTCACCCACCCCGTGACGTGGGGGCCGCATCGAACGGGCCTCATTCGCGCCGCACTGGCGGACCTGGGGCTCCAGCACATCGACCTCCTCACCGAGCCGGAAGCGGCCGCCCGGAACTTCGAGGCCACCCGTCCCCTCGACCTCGGCGACACCCTGGTCGTGTACGACCTCGGCGGAGGCACCTTCGAGGCCACCGTGCTGCGCAGGGAGGAGGGCGGCGCGTTCACGGTCCAGGGACAGGCCCGCCTGGACGACCTGGGCGGCACCGACTTCGACGACGCGGTGCTCCGCCACGTCCTCACCGCGACGGGCCTGGCCGGAGCATCGCTGGACGTCAGGGAGGCCCGGATTGCCCTCACCCAGCTCCGCAGGGAGTGCATCGATGCGAAGGAGTCGCTGTCCTTCGACTCGGACGTGGCGGTCCCGGTCCTGGTCCCCCCGTGCAACACCACGGTCCGGCTCACGCGCTCGGAGTTCGAGGGGATGATCGAGCAGGCCCTCGACCGCACGCTTGACGCCCTGGACGACGCCCTGGAGCGCGCCGGCATCGGCGTGGAGCAGGTCGTGGCGTTCCTCCTCGTCGGTGGTTCCTCACGCATTCCGCGAGTGGCACAGCGGCTGTCCGAGCTCTTCGACCGCCCACTCGCGATCGATCCCGACCCGAAGTCGTCCATCGCACTCGGAGCCGCGCGGGCCGCGCTCGTCCAGCAGGGGGGCGTGCTGCCGGCGGGAACGCTCGCCCTGCGGGATGAAGCCCCATCCGCCGGAGGCCTCGAACCCATCGACGGCGCACCTCGCCGTGACCTGCTCCTCGCCGGTCCATCTGCTTCCCCGTCCGCCTCCACGACCAAGTGGTACGCAGGGCTCTCGCTCGGGGCGCTGACGGTTGCTGCGGCACTCTGGTTCGGGGGGTCGGCAGTCGGCGGCCTCCCGGGAATCGTGAACGAGGCGCAGCCCGCCAGGATGGTGGCCTCCCCGACCGATGATTCCCCCGCTGGAACGCAACCGGAGGAACCTGCTGCCACTGCCGCAGCACCCAACCCGGACCAGGACGAGCCAGCCGAGCCGGCCGAGCCGGATGAGCCTGCTCTCGAGGTCGTCGAGGCGGCCTCGACCACGACCTCCGCCACGAGCAGCAGGCGTCCTTCGGCGTACCTGGGAGTCCCTGCCTCGGCACTCTCCCCCACTCCGGTCCCGAAACCCACACCGTCGCCGACGCCGACACCGACGCCCCGGCCGACCAGCTCACAGCTGGCGCCGATCCCGGACGCCAGCACCACGTCGTCGACCACGTCCCCGACGACGCCACCGACCACGTCCCCAACGACGCCACCGACCGCCTCCCCCAATCCCACGATCGCGCCGACCACTCCACCGGACACTGATCCGCCCCTGGTCCCCGCGACGACTCCGCCAGCGACGGAGCCGACCACACCGGCCCCGGAACCCACCACCCCGGCCCCGGAGCCGACCACACCTCCAGCTGAACCCGAGCCCACCCAACCGCCCCCGGATCCGTCCCCGGAACCGACCTCCGTCTGAGCATGGGAGCCCCCTCAGCGATGACGGCACCACAGCTCGCGTTCTTCACGGGCTCCGGTCACATGCGCCCGGCCATCGAGGCCATTGCCCTGATGACACCTCCCCGCGCTCTCATCGTCGGCACGGCGGGATCCGGGAAGACCGCCCTCCTGCGCCAACTCCACGACCTCCTGGACAACCACGGGATCGCGGTCAGGGTGTTCCACGACGGGACGGACCTCGGCGACATCCCGACGTCCGACGTGCTCATCGTCGACGACCTGCACCTCCTGGACGCAGCGCAGGCCGAAGCCGTCCGAGTCCGGTCCGCCGACGCCAGCGCCGCGTTGATCGTCGCGACACGTCCGATGCCGCAATCCACCGTGATCTCCGACATCTCCCGCCGACTCGAGCGCAGTGTTCCAGCGATCGTCCTGGGGCAGGTCGCGCGATCCGACGTGCTGACCCACCTCGAGGAACGCGGCGAGACCATCTCACCCAGCTGCCTCGACCAGTTGCTCGGCATGACCGGGGGCGTCACGTGGCTCGTCTCCCATGCCCTCGCCACCCACCACGTCCGGGACTGCGATGACGACTCCCGCCACCACGGACTCCGCCGCTCGCTCGAGGCCAGGATCATCCATCGCCTCGACTCGCTCGAGCCACCACTGCGCCGAATGATCGAATCGGTCAGCATCGATCGCCGGGACCACTCCTTCGGCGAGAGCACGACGGCGATGGACGAGCTCATCGCGCAGGGCTACGCGGAGGGCCTCCTGCTCCGCAACGGCCTCCCGGTCCCGGTGGTGCGCTCCGCCGTCCAGGCGTCCATTCCGGCACACCGGCTGGCCGAACTCGGCGCGTTGGAGCCCGAGAGGCTCGTGGCGGGCCCGGACAGGCCCGGCTTGACGGCACGCCGGGCGAGGGCCGCCTGGGCGGCAGGGAACCTCGATGAGGCCTCCGGCCTGGTGGACACCGCGCTGACGGATCCCGACCTCCGGGACGCGGCGCAGTCCAGCCGTGACGACGTGTCGGACACGGCCGCCGCCGTGTGGGCGGCACGCGGCATGATGGCCACCGCGAGCGAGCTCTACAACGCCGTGCCACCTCACGGCGGGGCCCCCGCGGTCCGCGCGGCGCTCGCCCACATCGGCGCAGGCGCCGTCGAGCGGCTGGAGAAGGCGCCCGCGGGCGGTGGCGATGGTCCCGCTCAACCGCCCGGCACCGACGCGCCCTCGACCCTCGGGATCGCACTGCGCCTGCTGGACGACGGGCTTCGCTCCTCGTTGGCGGACGAGGTCTCCCCCTCCACGCTCAGCCACCTGGTTCGCGCCGCGGAGCTCTACACAGCATCACGGTCCACGGATCCGCTCCCGGAACTGCCGGCGATCGTCGCGACGGCCGTTGCGATCGGCGCGGGCGACCTCGCGACGGCCCAGCACGTGGTCGAGTGCGCCGTCGCAGGGGATCACGGCGGCGCGTGGGCGCGCCGGCGGCTCCTGCTGTGGCAGTCCTGGGTGGCGATCCAGGGAGAACGCCCCGCCGATGCACGGGCTGCCCTGTCCAGGGCCGAGGAGATCAGCACCGCACCCTCGCCTCGCGACGAGATGATGCACCAGGCGGTCCTCGTGACCCTTGCGCACCGGTACCAGGACGTCCCGAGCCTCGAGGCCACGTGGCGCGCGGCGCTCGAGGGCGTCCGCCACGTCGACGTGGACCTCTTCACGATCCTTCCCCTCAGTTCACTCATCACCTCCGCCGCCCGCATCGGGGACTCCACCACCCTGGCACGCCACTTCTCGCAGGGGCTCGACCTCCTCGGGAAGCTCGGATCGCCGCCGCTGTGGTCGGCCCACCTCCACTGGGCTGGTGTCCAGCAGGGGATCCTGCTCAACCGACCGGACTCGCTCCGCCCCCACGCCCGTGCGCTCGTGGCCGCGGCCCCACGCAGCCACGTGGCCGAGACCATGGCCAATGCTGGTGGCGTGTGGGTGTCGGTGCTCGGAGGTTCCGTCGATCCCGACGGCGTCGAAGCCGCTGCGCGGGCACTGGCGGACGTCGGGCTGGCCTGGGACGGCGCACGCATCGCAGGCCACGGCGCACGCCGGACGCAGGACCGCAAGGTGGCTGCGCGTCTGCTGTCCGTTGCCCGGGAACTCCACCCGCACGACCTGGCACGGAAAGGCAGTCCGGCCGTTGAGAGGACCACGCCGTCTCGCGCGACCACCGAGACGATCGCACTGAGCGAGCGCGAACTCGACGTCGCGCGCCTCGTCCTCGAGGGGAAGACCTACGCGGAGATCGGCGAGACGATCTTCATCTCGCCACGAACGGTGGAACACCATGTCGCACACATCAGACGGCGCCTTGACGCGTCGTCCCGATCCGACCTCATCGCCAAGCTCCGCCTCGTGATCGAGTCGACACCTTACAGCAGATCCCCCTAGCGCCCACGCCCGGGCATCGGGGCAATCCCCGATGCCACATCCGCATCCAGCCCGTAGCTTGACGATTGGCGTCACCCGACCCACAGGAGACCGGACATGACAACGACACCACTGGCGACCATCGCAGACGCGCTGATCGAGTTCATCCTCAGCCTGTTGCGCGACCCCAATGGGGTCGACGAGTTCATCGAGGATCCGGAAGAGGTCCTGACCAGGGCCGGACTGGCCGACATCTGCGCCGCCGACGTGCGCGCAGTCCTCCCGGTCGTCGTGGAGCACCCGGACGTGACGCCGCGCCCGCCAGCTCCCAAGCCTCCGCCGGAGCCCCGCCCCGACCCTCGCCCAGAACCGCCGCCCGTCGTCAAGGAGATCGTCACGGTGGCGCACAACTTCCACATCGACAACCGGTCCACGATCGTCGACCAGTCGGTGAACCAGAACATCTGGGCCGAGGGCGACGTTACCCAGATCTTCGACCAGGAGGCCGTCCTGGCGGTGGGCGACCACTCCGTGGCGAGCGGCGAGGACACGATGATCGACAACTCCGAGACCGACATCGCCGCGGGCGACATCGCGATCGGCAACACCGAGACGACCACCGAGATCGACGACTCCTTCAACGACGAGTCCACGACCATCGACGTCTCGGTCGACACCGAGGCCGTCGACTCCTTCAACGACGAGTCGACCGAGGTGGAGATCGAGACGGAGATCGAGGACTC
>DBPQ01000030.1:25068-25320 GCA_002304945.1 Actinomycetales bacterium UBA1416
GTCGAGAACACCGTGATCCTGCCCGAGCCGGAGCCTGAGGAGACATCGGCCTACGTCGCGGCGGAGATCGAGGAGATTCCGGTCGAGATGGAGATCGAGGAGCAGTGAGCTGAGCGACGTCACCAGGAAGGAGCGGCCGGAGAAGGATCGACCGGAACGGCCTCCTCTTGCCAGTCCGAACGCGCCGCCGGTCCTCGTCAAGCAACCGCCGCCGGCCTCGGTGCGGCTGAGCCAGCTGCTGTGGGTGCTCAG
>DBPQ01000030.1:25346-33915 GCA_002304945.1 Actinomycetales bacterium UBA1416
GCGGACATCGTCTACTGGTCGGGATTCGCGATCATGGTGACCATCCTGCTCATCCAGATCACCCTGCTCGTGTCCTTCATGAGTCGGAGGGAGGGCATCCGGTGGTGGCAGCTCGCGACCCTGATCGTCCAGGCGCTCCTGTTCGCGCTCGCGCTCGAGCTGGTGGCGGGCGGGGAGAAGGGCGTGCTCCTGCGGCAACTGCTAGCCGGGCAGTGCGGTCTCGTGTTGCTCGCGCTCCTGATCAGTACCTTCCCCGCTGCCATACACTGGACCGCCCGACAGCATGATGTCCGCCGGGGTCTCGTCGGCTCGAGCGCCACCGACCTCTGAGGCGATCTCCTCGAGGCTGCGGATCACGATCCGGCACACCTCGACCGCGGCACGCACGGTCAGGGGAGACTGGCTCGCCGCCCGCCAGCGATCCAGCTCGGACATCACCCGCGTACCCACGGTCCCAGCGTCGGCGCTCTCGGGCAGGCCGAGCCGGGCTGCCGCCCCGATACCGTCACCGCCCGCGATCCGTACGGCTGCGGTTGCATCCTCCGCGGGTAACGGCAGCCCGGCGACGCGAGCCTGGGAGATGAGGGAGAGCTCGCGCAGACCGTGCGCGTTGGCCCGGATCCGCTCGATTCCCGCACTGACGGGCTCCGAGCCGTCCCGGGGCCTCTCACGCAGGAGCCGGTCCAGTCCGTCGAGCACGCCCCGCACCTTGAGGGTCTCCGCTCGAGGGCCGAAATGGACGCTGATGAAGTTGCTCAGGTCGTTGAGCCCGCTGTGTTGCACCATCCGCTCGGCGAGGTCCGAGGAGTCGGTCGCACCCGTCCTGATGAGCGAGGTGGCAAGCCGGACGCCGTAGATGCCGAACCTCCCGAGGAGATCACGGCGCTTCTGCTCCCCCAGTTTGACGAAATCAGCGGGCCGGCCGAATCGGTCCGCCGAGACCAGGAGGCGTTCACGGTCGCGGCGCTCCAGCGCGGCAAGATCACGGAACGCGGCGAACTCGCTCTCCCTGAGCGTACGAGCGCCCTCCGCCAGAAGGCCCGCCACCGGGATGACGGCGAGTGCGAGGGAGGCGAGCCCGCCGTCGAGCTCATAGCGGCGTGCCACCTTGCCCGCCGACAGCAGCGAGTCGATACGTCCTGAGCCGATCTCGTCGGCGCGGGAGAGGACGGCGACGGCGTTGACGGTCCGCGATGCCCCGGCCGCAGTGTCGCGGAACGCCTCGAGGAACCTGAGGTCCGACGGGTGGAGGTGCCGCAGGAGATAGACGATCGCGTCCGCCGAGGACGGCGCGTCCTCGGGAGCCAAGAAGACGGCGGATCGGGCGGACACGTCGCGCGAGAGTGAGGCGATTCCCGGGGTGTCGATGAGGATCACCGAGCGCAGCGCACGGGAGGGCCAGCCGACGTCGATCCGGTCGACGTCGTCGGACGAGAGGTCCCCGAGGTCGAGGACGAGCTTGCCCTCCTCCCGCCGGACCGGCAGCCGGCGGGGTGGCCCGTCGTGAGGATGGAGGGTGACCGACGGCGTGTCGGCGTACCGGTACCAGGTCACCACGCGCGTGCACTCCCCGGCATCGGTCGGGGCGATCTGCTCGCCCAGCATCGCGTTCAGCAGCGTGGACTTGCCCGCCTTGACGATTCCCGCGATCGCGAGACGCAGGGGTTCGTGGAGTCGCCGCTCGAGTTCGTCGAGGACGCCGGTTGCCTCGGGGTCCCGGACGTAGAGCCCGCGTGCTGCGCCGATGAGCCGGGCAGCGTCCTCGACAACGTCCGTCCTCACCGACCGACGACCTCCTTCACGCGCACAGGTGGCAGCGCCGGCATCTCCTTGCGGATCTGCTCGAGCTGGCGGAGTTGGCCCTGCAGGACCGCGATCCGCTTGTCCCGCTGGGCCGTGAAGGAACCGGCTGCCTGCTTGGCCCCGAGGACGGACTCGGCGAGGGACCGGTGCAGCTCGTCGGCGATGGCGCCGAAGTGGTCACGCGCGGTGCGCTGCACGATACGCAGCCGGTCCTTGAGCTGCTTCGCCACTTGGAAGGTGACCTCGTCGATGTAGCGGCGCACGATGTTCTTCGCCTCGAATCGGCGCCGTGTGAGCCTGTTGCCCATGTCCTCACGATAGGCCCGACGGCCCACGAGCACCCCGGCCACCAGCGAGAGCGGGTTGATGAGGGACAGACCGATGAGCCCCGTCGCGAGGCCGACCATCAGGACACCACCGTACGAGCCGCGGACGCCGATGTAGATCTTCTCGCCCGCGCTGAGCTTGCCGGGGTCGAAGCCGGGCAGCGCCTCCACTGGGTCGAGCACGCCATCCGTCGCTCCGACCGCGATCGTCGGCAGGTCGAGCTTCCCCTCGACGAACAGCTCGGCGACCTCCTCGGTGAGCCACCGCGAGCGCTCGTCGGTCCAGACGAACGTCTCCGAGACGGCGGCGGCAACCCGTTGGTCGATCCACTCCGTGATCTGGTCCCAGATGGGGCCGGGGTCACCCTCGTCGATGGCCTGCTCCGCCTCCCGCTGGACTCTGCGCAGGCGGTCCCGGAGGTCGTGCTCCATGTCGGAAATCAGGTCGGCGACGCCGTCGGCGAGGGCCACCTGCCATCGGGACGAGCGACTGCGGAACTCCTCCGCACGGGCCTTCGCGTTCTCGAGTTCGGCGATGAGGCGCGGGGTGTCCTCGGGGTGGAGGAGCGCGCTGAGTTCGGAGCGAACTGACATGGTCATCTGCTCGACGACGAAGCTCAGGTCGTGCACCGCGCCACGGGTGCTGAGCACCTCGGCCCGCTCCAGGATCTCGGTTCGGAGGTGCGCGACGAGGGCGGGGAAGCCCGATTCCGCGTTGAGTTCACGGTCCTGCTCGACAGCGGCGAGGAGGCGCAGGTCGCTCGAGACCGAGAACAACGGCAACTCACCGATGTCCTTGAGGTGTCGCCGGTCGATGCGCTCGATCACCCGCCAGTCCGGATAGAGGTCGGTCTTCGCGAGGACGGCTGCCACGTTCGGCGAGATCCGCATGGCGTGCTTCAGCAGTTGCACCTCCGGTTCGGTGTACTCCTGGGAGGCATCAGAGACCAGGAGGACGGCGTGCGCGGAGGCGAGCGCCGAGAGCGTTGCCAGCGCACTCGTCGAGTCCAGTCCGCCGACCCCCGGCGAGTCGATGAGTCGCAGCCCACCCTTGAGGATCTCGCGCGGCAACAACACCTCAGCGGCAAGGAAGTTTCGCTCGTTGCCGGGGTTGCCCGACTCGGAGACATATTGGGCGAGGTCGTCGATGGGAACAGGCTGCCGAACGATTCGGGGCTCTCCGTCGACGTCGTCCGACCGCAGCAGGACGAAGGCGGCGGGTTGCTCGCCGTAGCCGACGGCGGTGGGGACACTTGTGGCGACGTCGTCGTCGATGGGACAGACGGGGGCGTTGACGAGGGCATTGATCAGCTTGCTCTTGCCCTGCTTGAACTCACCGACCACGACGACGCGGACATTGGGGTCCGCGAGCCGAGCCTGGGTCTGCTCAAGTCGCTGGACGAGGTCCGTGCGCCCGGTGGCGGCGGCGAGGTGGCCGACGTTCTCGACGAGCTTGACCAGTTCGGTCGACTTCGGCGGCTCAGGATGGTCACGCATGCGGGCTCCCTCTCCGTACGATCAACGTGCTTTCAGCACCCTAGGCCATCCGGCAGGCACCAGTCGTCTGCGGGCGTCGCGTCGGTTTGTGCTCCAACGGCCCTTGCCCGGCCACCCACAGGCGGGTGGCCGGGCAAGGGGTGCACGGGGTCAGGATCAGAGGTCGATCTCCAGGTTCTCGCCACCGGTGGCGGCGCTGCCCGGGCTGAACAGGTTGCCGCTGTTCTCCCACTCGTAGCTGTTCTCGAACGTGGAGTCGATCTCGCTCGTGAACGAGTCCTCGATCTCCACCTCGAGGTCGGCGTGCTGCGAGTTGTCGTTGAAGGAGTCCTCGTACTCCAGCTCCACCTCCATCTCGTACTCCTGCGAGAAGTCGTTGAAGGAGTCGTTGATCCTCGTGTCGATGTCGGTGTTGCCGATGTTGATGTCGCCGAGGTCGAGGTGCATCTGCGAGTTGTCGATCTCGACGTCGTCGCCCGCCGCGATCGAGTCGTCACCGAAGGCGATGGTCGCGTTCTGGGCGAAGACCTGGTCGACGCCACCGCCGTTGCCGGCCGAGACCATCTGGTTCACCGACTGGTCGACCTGCAGCGAGCGGTTGTCGATCTCGACATCGCCGGCACCGCCGCCGTGGCCCCACGCGCCCTTGGCCGGGCCTGCCGCGCCGGCAGCACCGAAGAGCCCACCGAGGTTCAAATCACCGAAGCCGGCGTTGTACTGGCGGACGCCGATGGTGGTGGAGTGGTCGTTCAGGGTCTGCGTGTTGAACGAGCTGGTGATGTTGAAGGAGTCCTGGTTGCGNNTCCGTGTTGATGGAGTTGTCCGAGTTGTCGTTGAACGAGTCCTCGATCTCGACCTCGAGCTCGACCTCCGTCTCGACGGAGTTGTCGTTGAAGGAGTCCTCAGCCTCGTTCTCGACCGAGTTGTCGGTGTTGAAGGAGTCCTCAACCTCAACGTCGGTCTCGACCTCGGTCTCGACCTCGGTCTCGATGTTGGTGGAGTTGTCCGAGTTGTCGTTGAACGAGCCGTTGGCCTCGTTCTCGACGGAGTTGTCGGTGTTGAACGATTCCTCGGCGACGTTCTGGACGCCCAGAGCGTTGAGGTTGTTGTCGTCCATGGTGTTCCTTTCTCGCAAGAAAGCCGGGCGGCTCCCGTGAAACGCCGGGCGGCGTGTTGGTAAGAGTCTTCCGGTGGCAACAGGCGCCGGCATCGGGGGTGGCCCCGGAAACTCCCCCACTCGGGACGGGGTTTGCGGCAGGGGGCATCGGGGATTCGCTAGGGGTTCGACCACAGCTCGCGTCACGCCTCCGTCCCGCAGAGGCATCCGAAGTCGTGGGTCGTGCCGAGTTGGTCGGGCCCTACTGCCGTCCCGCCGCAATGGCCGCCTTCACGAGCATCGCACCGAGCGTCACCCCGACCGCGACGCCAAGCGCGGCACCGAACGCGAGCGCCGACCTCGTGGTGGCGACAACCCGTCCGCCGTCCTCGACGGTCACGTGGGGCGCCAGAACGATCCCCACCCGGGACCGGTCACCGATGGCAACGGCGCGGAGGTTCGCCACCGCCCCCACCCAGCTGCGCTGGAGCGATGCGTCCCCGAGTGCGAGGACGGCACTGCTGCCGCCCTGGTGGAAGGAGACGTCCCCGTTCGCCAGGACTGGGCCCGAACCACCCTGGGTGTAGCTCACGGGCCCGTTCGCGAGCACCGGACCGGAGCCGCCCTGGTAGACCGAGACACCGCCCCCACTGGCGATCACTCCAGCGCCGCCCTGTTGCAGGTTCACCTCGTCCGCACGCACGAACGCGACGAACGTGCGCTCGACGTCCGCTCCCTCGTTGGTCACGTGACCCTTGGTCAGTTCGTTGCCCATCTCCACACGCCCCTCCTCGCCGACACCGCCCATCGTATTCGGGCGGGGACAACTCGCCGGGTTCCTGATGTGGAAAGCTCGGACCATGACTGACGTTCCGCTCATCCTCCAGGTCGGCCCGCTCAAGCCGAGCCTCGCCGATGCCCTGCGCACCGAGTTCCGGGCCGAGAAGCTCCCGGACGACCCCGCCGAACGTTCCGCATGGCTCACGGCCCACGCCGGGCGGGTCGCCGTGGCGGTCACCGCCTACAACGTGGGGGTGGGGCCGGACCTGATGGCCGCCCTCCCGAACCTGCGGGCGGTGCTGATCTTCGGGGTGGGCTACGACTCCACCGACACCGCCCAGGCGCGGGAACGGGGCATCGGGGTCGCCAACACGCCGGGCGTGCTGACCGACGCCGTCGCCGACCTCGCCGTCGGCCTCCTCATCGATACCCTCCGTGGCGTCTCGCGCGCCGACAGGTTCGTCCGGGACGGACGCTGGGCCGCGGGCGAGACGTTCCCGCTGACCCGTGAGGTCAGCGGCTCGACGGTGGGCATCCTCGGCCTCGGCCGGATCGGCACCGCCATCGCCGAGCGCCTCGCCGGCTTCGGCTGCGCGATCGCCTACCACTCGCGGGGCGCCGTCGACGGCGTGCCGTACCTCTACGCCGCGAGTCCGGTCGCGCTGGCGGAGGCGTCCGACGTCCTCGTGGTGGTGGTGCCGGGCGGGCCCGCCACCGAGAAGATCGTGGACGACGACGTCCTGGCGGCCCTGGGACCGGACGGGTACCTGGTGAACGTGGCCCGAGGTTCCGTCGTCGACCAGGAGGCGCTGGTGCGGCGCCTCACCTCGGGTCAGCTGGCCGGTGCGGGTCTGGACGTCTTCGCCGACGAGCCGAACGTGCCCGCCGAGCTGCTGGCGCTCGACTCCGTGGTGCTCCAACCCCATGTCGCGAGCGCCACCGAGCAGACCCGCCAGGTGATGGCGGACCTGATCCTCGAGAACCTCCGCAGCTTCCTCGCCGGGGATGGGCTGATCACGCCGGTGCCGGGGTCCGTGGCATGACCGACGAGACCCGCCCCTACCTCGACCAGCTCGTCGCGTGGCGCCGTCACCTCCACCAGCACCCGGAGCTGTCGTTCGAGGAACACAAGACCGCCGCCTACATCGCCGCCGAGCTCGCCGGACGGTTGCGCCACGCCCGGTTCGAGCGGCTGACCCCGACGAGCCTCGTCGTCGTCCTCGACACCGGCCGGCCGGGCCCGAAGATCGGCCTGCGAGCGGACATCGACGGACTCGCCGTGCAGGAGGACCGGCCGGACCTGCCGTTCGCCTCCGTGGAACCCGGGCGGATGCATGCCTGCGGCCACGACGGCCACGCCGCGACGGTCATGGCGGCCTGTGCCTGGATCGACGACCACCTCGACGAGCTGACCGGCGAGATCCACGCGGTCTTCCAGCACGCCGAGGAGACCCCGCCTGGCGGTGCGCGGGAGATGGTGGCCACCGGGTACTTCGAGGACTTCGACTTCATCTACGGCTTCCACTACTTCTCGACCGTCCCCACGGGAACGATCGACGTGAAGGACGGCCCGGCCTCCGCGAACTCTGACCTCTTCCGCATCACGGTCACCGGACGCGGCGGGCATGCCTCGATGCCGGCGGACACCCTCGACCCCGTGGTGGCAGCCGCCCAGCTCGTGGGCCAGCTGCAGACGGTCGTGTCCCGGCGGGTGGCGGCGGGCGTCCCGACCGTGGTCTCGACCACGTGGCTGGAAGCCGGCACGCTCGTGGCACGCAACGTCATCCCCGGAAGCGCCCGGCTCGGCGGCAGCGTGCGCACCACCGACCAGGAGACGCGTGACCTCGTGCAGCGTTCCATGCGGGAGTTCCTGGCCGGGCTCGAGGCGGCCAACCCGGGAATGACGGCGGAACTCGACTACCTCGTGGGCTACGACCGCGTCTGGAACGATCCGGCCCGCACCGCGATCGTCCGCGAACTGGCGCAGGCGCGTTGGGGGGACGACGTGATCTCCCTGCCACCGATGCTCGGCGGGGAGGACTTCGCCGCGTTCTCGCAGGTGGCGCCCGCGTGCTACGTCTTCATCGGCGCGGGCAGCGAGGAGAAGGGCTTCACCAGCCCCCACCACAGCTCGACGTTCGGCCTGGACGAGGACGCCTTCCCCATCGGGTTGCAGCTCGCGATCGACGTGGTGAGGAATGGTCCGCGCCTCAGGGCGTGACGATCTCGAAGTCCGGATCGGTGCGGTCCAGGACCCCCAGCAGCGCAGCGAGCACACTGGATTCGCCATCCAGCTCCGCGCCCGCTGCCTCCAGTCCGTCAATCTCCACGTGCCCGGTGAGCATGCCCAGGAGGATTTGCATCGGGAGGCGGAGGGTGAGGTCCGGCGTCGTCGAGAGTTGCCGTGCGGAGTGGGACAGCACCCCGTTGTTCAGCGTGAGGCGGTGGACCTCGTGGACGTCGGTGAGGTCGATGTCGATGGTGAGGTGCAGGTCCCACGCGCGGGGCCCGTCCACCCGGATGGCGATCACGTCGAACCACTGCTCCGGCGTGAGTTGCGCGTAGAGGTCGGGGGCGTTCGCGCTGGCCGGCGTGCCGAACGACCCGTGGCGCAACTCGTGGGCGGCGGAGAGGTAGGCGCACCGCCAGGTCCCGTTCTCCGCTCCGTAGCCGAGCTGCTCGAAAGTGTCGGCGAGGAGTGCGCGGCCCGCTTCGTGGTCGGGCTCGGCGAACACCACGTGGCTGAGAACCTCGGCAGGTAGTCGCCGGCGGCGAAGGAGTCGGCCGCCTTGGCCACCACGACGTCGGCGCCCCCCATGTAGTCCAGGTAGCGCCGCCCCGCCTCCGTGGGCGGGTGCTTCCACAGGTTGGCGGGGTTGCCGTCATACCAGCCCATGTAGCGCTGGTAGACCGCCTTGACGTTGTGACTCACCGAGCCGTAGTAGCCGCGGGCGTGCCACGCGTTCTCGAGCGCTGGGGGCATCTGGATGGCCTCGGCGATCTCGCTGCCGGTCATGCCGAGGTTCATCATCCGCACCGTCTGGTCGTGGAGGTACGCGTACAGGTC
>DBPQ01000030.1:33983-43103 GCA_002304945.1 Actinomycetales bacterium UBA1416
GGACCACGCGTGCGGGTCGCGGACGAGGGCGCCCCGGATGGTGAGGATGTTGTGCAGGACGTGGGTGGCGTTCTCGGCCATGCACAACGCCCGGAGGTGCGGCAGATGGATGTGCATCTCCGCGGGCGCCTCGGAACCCGGCGCGAGCTGGAACTCCATGTGGACACCATCGACGGTGAGTTCCTGGCCGGTCGCCGTGATCTCGACCGTGGGCGGGATCAGCGTCACGGTGCCGGTCGACGTCGTCAGGCCGAGGCCGGCGCCGACCTGACCACGCGGACCGCGCTCCAGCGACGCGCCGTACATGTAGCCGGCGCGCCGCGACATCGCAGTCCCGGCGAACACGTTCTCGGACACGGCGTGCCCGGTGAATCCGGCGGGGGCGATGATCGGCACCGCGCCGGAGTCCACGTCTGCCTGGTCCACCACGCCCCGCACGCCGCCGAAGTGGTCGACGTGGCTATGGGTGTAGAGCACCCCGGTGACGGGGCGGTTCCCGCGATGCTCGCGGTAGAGGGCGAGCGCGGCGGCGGCTGTCTCCACCGAGATCAGCGGGTCGATAACCACCACGCCGGCATCACCCTCGATGAAGGTGATCTCCGAGAGGTCGAACCCGCGCACCTGGTACAGGCCCGGCACCACCTCGTAGAGCCCCTGGAGCGCGCCCAGTTGCGACTGCCGCCAGAGGCTCGGGTTGACGGTGTCAGGAGCAGCGCCGGACAGGAATCCGTAGGAGTCGATGTCCCACACCACCCGGCCCGTGCCGTCCCGCACCACGCCGGGCTCCAGGGCGGCGATGAAGCCCCGCCGGGCGTCCTCGAAGTCCTGTCGGTCGGAGAAGGGTAGGGTCGCGCTCAGGTGACCGTGCTGGGCCCGGATCGCGTCCGAGGCCGGCTTCGCGGAGGTGCTGGTTTCGTCCATGTCGTAACGGTCCTCGCCGTTCCCCCCGGTCACATCCCCGTGGCGGGTGACCGGGTGAGGGCCGTAGGACGACCAGTGCCTTGCCGGCGGCGATCCGTTCCAGATCGGCCCGCGAGTACCGGAGCGGCAGGCGCTCCGTCACGGTCATGATGGCGCGCACCATGACGGGCCTCGCGCGCAGCCGGTATTGCAGGAAGTCCGCGATGCGCACGGGATCGGTGACGGGCTCCGCCGTCGCCGCGAACGCGCGGCCCCGGAGGGTGACCGTCACACGCGAGTGGTCAGCACCAGTACCGTTCCCGTGGGGCCCTTGCCACGCCTGAGGTTGGTGGCGAGCCGTGCGTTCAGCCGTCGCATGTGGCGATAGATGGTCACGCGCCCTCCCGGCGCCGCACGATCTCGCCGATCCAGGTGGGCGCGTACGGCGAGGTGCAGTTCGGCGGCGTCGGGTAGTCCTTGAGCACCTCCAGCCGCTCGCCGATGTCGATGGCGCGGGCGCGGTGCTCGGGGTGCACGATGCCGATCTGCGCGAGGCAGGTGTTCATCGCCCACTGCAGCCGATCCGGGGCGTCCTTCATCTCCGCCTCGATCGTGTCCAGCAGGGCGGGGAGGTCGAGGCCCTCCGGGGACTTCGCCACCCGCTCGGAGGTCAGCGCCCATCCCGCACTCGCGACTGCCGGGTCCGGATCGGCGAACCACGCCGCGCGCAACTCCTCGGCGTGCGGGCTCTTCTTCACCACGTAGTTGACCAGCCAGTCCTGCACCTTGGGGGCTCGCGCCTGCCGCAGCATGCGGTCCAACTCGTCCCGCTCGAACTCCTTCGGCCGGCTGATCAGGAGCGCGAGCAGCCGCGCCGCGGTGTCCCCGGTCTCCCAGAGTTCGACCGCAAGGCCGTGCTGCACCTTCAGCCGCTTCGCGAGCGCGCGCAGCTTGGTGAGGTTCACGCCGTGGTCGTCGCCGTGGCGCTCGTTGACCGCCCGCATCCGCGGATCCTCGAGCGTTACCAGTTCGGCCATCACCTGGTCCAGGGTCACTGCGTGACCTCGATGCTCGTGACGTCCTCGTAGGCATGGGCCGCCAGTTCCCGCAGCACGTCCAGATCGAGGTGTTCCAGCCGGGTGGCGTAGACGCAACCCACTCCGAGCGTGTGCCGGCCGATGCGGCCGAGCAGCTCCTCGCTCCGCGGGTGGCCCTGCAGACCGTAGAGGGAGAGCTTGGCCTTGCGCGGGGAGAACCCCACCCGGAACCACGTGCCCTCGCTCGCTCCGCTCGGGGAACGGTAGTGCAGGGAGCCGTACCCGACCATCGACGGTCCCCACATCACGGGCCCATCTCCGGTGGCCTCCCGCATGAGGGCGAGGAGGATGCGCCCCTCCTCCGCGCGCCGCGGCTCCAGGGAATTGAGGAAGTCCTGTGGGTCGACGTCGGTCGGGCCTGTCGTGGGTGCCTTGCCAGCCATCCCCCGATTGTGCCGCATGCCACCGTCAGGCTCCCGCGAGGCGGGCGCGAACCCATTCACAACGCCATGGTCCAAGGCGACAGTCTTGTACATCGCCGCGTCGACGTCTCAGTCCGCTTGCTGGGTGCCCGTCAGCTCCCACAGCGTGTCCTCGAACGCGATGCAGATCTCCAGGATCCCGGCCACGAGCTCGCGCGTCTCCTCCGGCGTCAGGTCCCAGAGGTCCCGCAACGGCGGGCGGGGCGGGATCGGAGCGACGGCTCTTTCGATGATGCGGTTCTGATGCGCGGGAATCTCCCAGTCCTCGCTGATCACCCTGAGCTGCTCGGCGAGGACGAAGCGAGCCGGTCCGTCCTTCTCGAGGATGGCAACGGCGTCGTGCAACCACGCGTCGTCGTCGCCCGCCTCGACCTCGTCGACCAGCTGTTCGTACAGGATCATCCCCGCAGCGGCAAGCACGGGGACGTGCTGCTCGTGGTCGTCGAAGGGCAGCTTGACGGCGCGATCCACGTAGCGCATCGCGCGGGCCCTGTCGGATCGCCAATCGCGCAACGCCTTGGCGAGCAGGTTGTCGGCCGCCGTCATCAGGCCGATGCTGATCGGCTGCAACGTCCGCCCCGATACGGAAGCGAGGTCACCGAACGCGCGGCTCGACTGCGCGCGCAAGTACGCCTCCAACTGGTCCACCACGCGATCGTCCACGGGTCCGAGGGTACCGGCCGGTCATCCTCGCGGATACTTGACGGATGAGCATGGTCGATCGCCGTCCCGGCCGCATCACCCGCGCGTTCCTCCGCATGCCCGTGTACCTCTACCGCGGCGGCCTCGGACGACTCCTCGGCACGCGCTTCCTCTACCTCGTCCACGAGGGCCGCACCACCGGCCGGCGCCGCGACACCGTCCTCGAGGTGGTCCACCTGGACGAGCGCATCCCCGAGGCGGTGGTGGTCGCCGCGTGGGGGAGGCGCAGCGACTGGTTCCGCAACATCACGGCCCATCCCCCGCGCGACGTCTGGGTGGGCCGCCACCACTGGGCCCGTCCCCGGTTCCGCCTGCTCGAGCCGGACGAGCTGGCCGCCGTCCTCACCGACTACGGCCGCCGCCACCCGCGCGCGTGGCGCACGCTCGGACCCCGCCTCGGTCTCGACCGCGAGCTGACGCCGACGACGGCGCGCGCCGCTGCCGCCCGCTTCCCCGCCGTCGCGTTCCGCCCGGCGTCCGACTGAGCACCGCCCGCCGACCAGCAGAATGGACCCATGGGACGCGAGCTGGGACCGGTGCTGGTGGGGATCGGGATCGTCGTGGTGGTCATCGGTCTGCTGGCGTGGTCCGGCGGGATGTCCTGGTTCGGGTGCCTCCCCGGCGACATCCGGATCGAGGGCGAGAACACGCGCGTCTACGTCCCCTGGGTCTCGATGCTGATGATCTCGGCAGTCCTCAGCCTGGTGCTCTGGTCACTGCGCCGCTGAGAGCGTCAGGAGGGTGCACTCACCCCCGAGCACCGTCTACAGGCATGTTGAATCAGGGCAGCCGACGAAACGCCCGCAGCACCTGTGGCCCGTCAGCGGCGGGCCTGTGAGCAGTTCCTTGCGGATGCGCAAGCCACTGCGCACAGACCCACGCCCCAGGATGAGGGCATCCATTTCCCGGTGCAGCCGCCGGCGCGGCCTCAGCCCACGAATGAGTCCCGGTGTTCCCGTCGTGCGGCAGCGAACTCCTCAGCCATCTCCGGGTCCGACTGGACGAGGTAGACCAACCCGCAGTTCTGGGGACCGTCCGCGCCGGGGAAGCACAGGGTGCACGACTCTCCGAATCGGATCGGGCACTTGGGTTCCGGGCGCTTCCTGGGCATCGATCTCCTCCTCACACAAGGCAACACCACTCGTGGCCGAGCGCATCCTTGTTGCGGCCGTTTCCTTCGGTGAACTCGCTCACGCCCGAGCCGAGCACAGGGACCTTCGACCCTGCAATCTTCGGCTAAGCGCCTGTAGAATTCAGCTCTCACAGAGGAGAGCGCCATGGACACCGTGTCCGAGGAAAGGGAATGGACTGCTCGGGTCAATGGCACCGAGCTTCGTGTCGGGGAGGTCGGCGCCGGGGCCGAGACGGTGGTGTTCTCGCCGGCGCTGTTCACGAACCGCGAGCTCTTCGATCCGCTGGTGGACGCGCTGAAGAACGACCACCGCTACATCCGGTACGACCACCGCGGCCAGGGCGACAGCGGCTTCGGAGTCCGCCAATCATCCGACCTCCTCTCGTCCGAGGGGCTGTACGCCGACGCCGTCGCGCTCCTGGACGAGCTGCACGTCGAGTCTTGCCACTGGGTGGGAGCCTCGATCGGTGGCTTCGTCGGGATGCGGCTGGCCGCCCGTCACCCCGAACGCATCCGCTCGCTCGTGCTCATCGGTCCTGCGATGCACCCGCTTTCAGCGGCGGAGCGGCGGCAGATCACGTTGCTCGGCCTCGCGATCCGCGCGATCGGGCGGCTCGGCCGGTACGGCATCGGGATGCGCCGGAGAGTGGCGGACCGCGTCATGCGGAACAGGTTCGGGGCCACGTTCATGGCCGACCCGGCCCGCGCCGAGACCCGCGAGTTCTGGCGGCAACGCTACGCAGCGCAGCTGGTGCCGAAGGCCGTGCCCATGGCGCGTGCCGTGTTCGGCTCTGCCGAGAACTCTCCCGCGATGCTCGGCCAGATCGCGGCACCCACGCTGCTGGTGGTCGGGAACAATCCGCCCGCGGGTGTCGATCCCGCCAACGCCAACACGGAGGACCGCGAGATCCAGCAGGCGATCCCGGGTTCCCGCCTGGTCATCGTCCCCGGGGCGGGGCACATGGTCCTCGTCGAGGAGCCGGCCGCCGCCACCGCCGTCATCACCGAGTTCATCCGCTCGGCCCCAGCGAAGGCCTGACACCCAGGAGGACATGTGAGCCCCACGCAGGTCCAGTGGCGACGGCGGGTGGCGGGCGGCGTCGTCGTCCTCCTCGCCTCCGTGACCACCGCGTACGCCCTTGACAGCCTGGTCCGCGTGGTCCTTTGGCGGTCGCACTGGCAGCCGGGGCTCGACGCCCTGGCCCGGTACAACAAGAGGGTCACGAGCGCGTCGGCGGTGGCGAAAGCCGGGAGGAAGGGGACGAGTGCGACGGCGGTCCACCACGTGGGCCGGAAGTCAGGCAAGGCCTACGTGACGCCGGTGTGGGGCGAGCGGGTCGGGGACAGGTTCCTCATCCAGCTGCCGTACGGTACCGGCGTCGACTGGTGCCGGAACGTCCTTGCCGCGGGCGGCTGCACGCTGGAACGGGACGGCGTGCGGTACGACGCCGTCGCCCCCGTCATCGTGCCGGCAGCCGAGGCGCGGCCTCACCTTCGGCCAGCGGCCCGCAGGATGCAGGGGATCATCGGGGCCGAGCACTACCTCCAGCTGGACGTCCGTCCGGCGGATCCTGCCCGGGAGGACCTGCCCAAGCCGGATCGTGTGGCGGAGGGCGTCTTCAGGGTCCCGGGCATGTGGGTCAGCAACGTGTATCTCGTCGAGACCGACGCCGGCCTTCTCCTCGTGGACACCGGCCCGGGGCAGACCATGCGAATCCTCCGCTTCATCGAGGCGATCGGCCGGCAGCCCTCGGAGTTGCGGGACATCGTGCTCACCCACTTCGATGCGGACCACGTCGGCAGTGCGGCCGCACTCAAGGCCCGCACGGGCGCCCGTGTCTCTATCCACGCACTGGACGCCGCCGTGGTCGCGAAGGACGAACCGCCGCGCAGGCGCATGCTCCTGGTGGTCATCCTCTACAAGCTGCTCTCCCGTGCCGTGACCGCCGACCGGTTCTTAAGCGACGGAGACACGGTCGGCGGCCTGCGCGTCGTCCACGTCCCGGGTCACACCCAGGGCACCATCATCCTCGTCCGCGACGACGGCGTGGTCTTCAGCGGCGACGCCCTCATCACCGACAAGGGCGGCACCCTCCTGCCCGCCGACATCCTGCCGGCGGAGGACCCGGACCTCGCGGTCCAGTCCGTCGAGAGGATCAGGGCCCTCAACCCGCGGATCATCCTGCCGGGACACGGCGCCCCGTGGACGGCGGGCTGACCTCGGCGTTACGGGCGGCAAAGTCGAGGATGTCCGGGGCGAGCCGAGGATCCGAGATAGCTCCGAGATGTCCCTTGCCGCGGTACACGGTGAACGTGGCATCCGGGATCAGCCGCGCCGTCTCCTCGTACCGTGCCACGGACACGAAGTTGTCCCGATTGCCGCAGACCAGCAGGACGGGCACAGTGATCGTGGGCAGGACGTCGGCGATTCCCGGGTCATTGACCGCCCGGGCGATCAGGAGCACGTCCTCGCGGACGGACCCGGCCGGGAAGAAGACGCGCGCCAACACCGGTGCGAGGAGGTCGAGGACCCGGGGCTGCTTCAGCGGCACCCGGAGCCAGGTGCGGTGGGCAGGCCCACGAGGTGCACCGTGTAGCCCGCCTGCGTGAACAGGGCGACGGTCCTGGCCATGAAGCGCAGGTAGCCGAAGGTGGGCTCTGAGTGGCTCGGGTCAGGTATCCAGAGAAGCGAACGGGCACCGGATCCGAACCTCACGAATCCCATCCGTTGGGGAAGGCTCCCCTGCTCCAACCCGCCGTGGGCACCCTCCGCACTCGCAGCGCCATCGCCGCGCCGGCCCCCGCAGCCGCTCCCAGTCCGATCAGCGCAGCCTTCATCGGCCCGCTCCTTCCGCGTGCTGCCCATCCTCCTCTCGGCCGCGGGCCGCCACAACAGAAGGAGTGGGACCGCAAGGCCGCGCGCGTGGCTCGTCATGCCTGGATTCTCTCCGGCGGGCAGCGCGTGTCACCAAGGGACCTGGCGGCGCTCTGTCCACAGCTGTGGCTCGCCCCTGGGAGGCCGGTCGGAGAACGGTGACAGGGTGGCTCCATGACCGACACTCCGATCCACCACATGTCCGGCCTCCCTCCGTTCGATCCTGCAGGAGAGCCCATCCGCATCGTCGATGCCCACGGCTTCGAGTTGGTCCACGTTCTCGTGAGCGTCCGCGACCTCGAGTGCCATGGAGGCGAGGCTCTGTGGGCAACTCCCGTGCAGGTCGAGGACGACGGCTACGGAATCTACGCCCTGTGCAACAACTCGGCACTCTCGGCCTTCCGGATGGGCGACCTCGTCGAGGCCGTGCCGGGGTGTGACGCCCACCTCCGGGTTGTTGGGGTGGCCCGCCTCGCGGAGGGAATGATCACGGAGGTCCTCCTCTCGGGGGACACGCCACCCGATTCCGTGCAGGCGGTGATAGAGGCCTGGTACCAGGATGGCGCCGTCTTCACGGCCGAGATGCCCGGACTGCTCCTCACCGCCTGGCCGGACGACATGGGCCGCGATGAGGTGGTGGAGGTCCTCGAACGCACCACCCCTCCAGAATGGAAGCTGGGCGAGATCCCCACCACCCTGAGTCGCGCGCTGCAGCTCATCAACGACGTGGACTTCTGCGTCGACCTTGACTTTCCCGCCAGCGCACCCTGACGTACTGGCAGGCCGACTCTCGAGATCGGGCGTCGCCTGGCTGTCCAACTCCGAGCCCTCGAACTGAAACTCCGCCTCCGCGCCGCGTTCCAGCGCGTACCCCAGGCTGACCGCCGTGGCCCTCGTCCCCCGGCGCCGCCAGACTGTCTTCCCGGGAGGGGCCCTGTCGCAGGCGCAGTGTCGAGCGCGATCCAGGCCGGTGGTCTCCCTGCGCGAATATCCTGGCAATGTGACATGTTCCACATCGGTGGTGGGCCCGGAGGGCGGGTTCTGGAGGGGGTTCGTGTCAGTGGTCGGCGAGACGATTGATGGCATGACCTCACCAGTGTTGGGATTGCAGGCGGCGGCCGCCGCGGTGGGTGAGGCGTGGGCGGGGGCGTTGCCGCCCTTCGGTGTGGTCGAGGGGGATCCGACGGTCCTTGTCGGTCAGTTCTCTGATGCGGGGCTGCTGGCCGTTGTCGGGGCGGTGGGGGCGTTGACCCGGCGGGCCGAAGCGCTCGGGGCGGTGCTGGCCGCGGAGGTCGCCAAGCGGTCGCCCGTGGGCGGCCGGGAGGGGAACCTGGCCCGCACGAAGGGGTTCGCNNGGTGTTGCCGGCGGCCCACCCGCACGTGGCGGCGGCGTTGCACGCCGGGACCATCAGCGTGGATGCCGCCCAGGTGATCATGGGGATGCTGGACCGGGTGGGCCCCCGGGCGAACCCCGTGGAGGTCGAGGCCCTGGAGGAGGTGCTGACCGCTCAGGCGGCCCAGTTCCCGTTGCACCAGTTGGAGAGGTTGGTCCGGCATGCTGAGGCCCGCCTCGACCCGGGTGGGATCGCCCCCAGGGAGGAGGAGCAGCGGGCGGCCCGGTCGCTGACCCTGCGGCAGGACCCCACCGGCATGTTCCACCTCAAAGGCGTCCTGGACCCGGAGACCGGCGCCCCCATCAAGACCGTTTTCGACGCCTACGTGGCCGCCCGGTTGCGCAAGACCCGGGGGCACAACCACCCCGACACCCCCGACACCCCCGACGCCCCTGACGCCTCTGACGTTTCGGGGTCCGCCGGGACACGTCCAGACCGCACAAGTGACGGCGTCGCCGCCGGTCGCCCGGGCGGCGCGGACATCGAGACGCGGAGCATCCCCCAGTTGCAGGCCGACGCGTTGGCGGACGTCGCCCGCCACGTCCTCGCGTGTGACACCACCGTCCCATTGGTGCCGGCGGTCACGATGGTGGTCCGC
>DBPQ01000030.1:43165-81220 GCA_002304945.1 Actinomycetales bacterium UBA1416
GGGTTGATCCCGGCCGTGTTCGGCGGGCCCTCGCTGCCGTTGGACCTCGGGCGCCGGACCCGGACCTTCACCCGCGCCCAGGTCCTCGCCCTGTGGGAGAGGGACGGCGGGTGCGCGTTCTGTGGGCAGGCCACGTTCGTCGAGGCCCACCACATCGCCTGGTGGCACCGCGACCACGGCACCACAGACCTGACCAACGCCGTCCTGCTGTGCTCCCGCTGCCACCACCTCATCCACCGCGACAGCTGGCACATCAAGGTCAGTGAGACCGGGGAGGTCTCCTTCACCCCACCCCGGACCGTGGACCCAGACAGAGTTCCTCGTCCGGCGGCACCGAACCCGAGACGACTCAGCGCGCCACCAGCAGCGCCGCTATCCCGGCCACCAGACCGGGACGACACGAGACGGCCACCGGACCGCGACGACACCCGACGACCCCTCGCCAGGTCAAGCCAAACCATGCCCCGCGCCGACCGGCCCAGCCCCGCCACCACAGAACGCCGGCGCGAGTAGAGATCCGCGCGTTCACACCCACCGCGCCACCCACGATGGGGAGCTCTGCAGGGAACTGATGCCCGAGCGGCGGCGGGAACTGATGCCCGAGCGTCGGCGGAACGTGCGACGCGTCGCGGCGCTAGCCTGACAACGTGCCCATCCTCCACCCCGACTCCCCCGCCTTCACCGCCGACACCGGAGCGGAGAAGGCGGTGTGGGACGCCCTGGTGGCCGGGCTCCCGGACAACGCGCTCCTGATCCACGGCCAGCGGATCACCTCGGACGGCCAGGAGGTGGAGATCGACATCCTCGTGATCTGGCCGGGCTTCGGCACCGCCGTGCTGGAGGTCAAGGGCGGGACGATCTCGCTGGAGGACGGCCGCTGGATGCAGTCCGGCGCCCGCGAGACGCATGAGATCGACAGCCCCATCGCCCAGGCACAACGCGCCAAGCACGCACTCGTGGACTACATGCAGCCACGGCTCGGCACCGGCATCGGGGCGTGCGTCCACATGGCCGTGTTTCCCTACACGCACCTACCCTCCGCGTGGTCGGTCCCCGACGCACCCCGCGATCTGGTGGTGGACGCGACGCAGCTTGACGGCGTCGTCGGGCGGATCGTGGCGGCACTGCGCGCCCACACCCACCACCCGCCGATCGGGGAGGCGAGCGCAGACGCCGCGGTCACGCAACTGCGACGCACCGAGCGCGCGATCGTCAACCACCAGAGCCTGGCCGACATGCTGGAGGACAAAGGGAACCTGCTCACCGCGGAACAGGAGCGAGTCATCGAGCTGCTGCAGTACCAGCACCGGGCCGAGCTGATAGGCGGGGCGGGGTCAGGCAAGACGAATCTGGCGATCCTGAAGGCGCGGCAGTTCGCCCGGGAGGGGGAGCGGACGGCGCTGATGTGCTACTCCCGCGGCCTGGCACGGCACTTCCTTCTGCTCTCCGCCACGTGGCCGGCGCGGGAACGGCCTGCGTACATCGGCACCTTCCACCGGCTGCCATTCCGGTGGGGCCTCGAACCACCGGAGGCGGTGAACCCGGAGTACTTCGAGACCGAGCTGCCGCGCCGGCTGGCCGAGGTGGCCGCGGGCGTGCCGGAAGCGGAACGGTTCGACGCCGTCGTCGTGGACGAGGCACAGGACTTCGGCGCCTCGTGGTGGGACGCGTTGCTGACGTGCTTCCGCGACCCGGCCGACCCACGGCTGTACGTGTTCACCGACGCCCACCAGCGCATCTTCGATCGCGCAGGCGCCGCGCCGGTGGAGCTGAACCCGTTCGTGCTGGGTGAGAACCTGCGCAACGCACGCAACATCGCCCTCGCGTTCGCGCCGCTCGCCTCCGTGCACCAGCGGGTGCGCAACGACGTGGGCGAGCCGGTGCGGTTCGTGGACGTGGACCCGGGCGATGTGCTCGGGCGGGCGGACGACGCCGTCGAGGCGCTGATCGGCGAGGGCTGGGATCCCGGCCGGATCGCCCTCCTGACCACCGGGCACCGGCACCCGGAGCAGGTCAATCGCATCGACGTGGCGGGGAACGACGCCTACTGGGACGAGTTCTTCGCCGGGGACGACGTGTTCTACGGGCACGTGCGCAACTTCAAGGGGCTCGAGCGCTCCGCGGTGGTGGTGGCGTTCAACGGGGCGCACGACGCCGAGCTCGCCGGGCACCTCCTCTACGTGGGCATGTCACGCGCGACGAGCCTGCTCGTGGTGGTCGGGCCGCGGGAGGAGATCGAGGCCGCCGCGGGGGTCAAGGTGATGACCGAACTGGATTCTGGCACGGCCTGGTGCCCGCCGGAGGCGTGAGTGCCCTGAGGCCGTGTCCGGTTGACAGGCGTCTTGAGACGCGTGGTGCATCACTGATGAACAGTCTCCCGCATCGATGATGCAGTAGACTGGTGGAGTGAGAACGACCGTCAACCTGGCCCCGGACGTGGAGGCGGAGGTTGCCCGCCTGCGCCGTGATCAGGGCCTGACCGTGAGTGAGGCGCTGAACGTCCTCGCCCGCCGCGGCATGAGCGCGCGCCAGCCCACACGTCCCTTCGTCCAGCGCACCGCCTCGCTGCACGCCAGGATCGATGTCACGAACATCGGCGAGGTCCTTGACCTGTTGGACCACGAGTGATCATCGACGCCAACGTCCTGCTGTACGCCGTCGACGACACCGCGCGGTACCACCGCCTCGCCGCAGCCTTCCTGCGTGAGCACCTGAACGGCGACCGGCGCGTCGGGCTGCCGTGGCAGAGCCTCGGCGCCTTCCTGCGGATCTCCACGCACCCCCGGATCATGGGGACGCCGCTCACCGCGTCCGCCGCGGCGGGCTTCGTCGACGACTGGGTCAACGCACCCGCCGCCTGGGTCCCGGAGGTGACCCTCTCGACCTGGGCGATCCTGCGGGAGATCGTCGATCGGGACGCCGTCACCGGCAATCTGGTTCCGGACGCCCAGCTCGCGGCACTCGCGGTGCAGTACGGCGTCCCCGTTGTCTCCGGGGACAGCGACTTCGCCCGTTTTCGAGGTGTGGACTGGCTCAACCCGTTCGCCTGACCCGGCGGGCGAGGTTCGGCTCGGTGGACGGCCCAGGGACGGCGGGCGGGAGCAGCTCACCGGTGCCCTCGGACGGGTCGAGGATGCCGTGCTCCGCCCAGACGTGCTCGCCCGCTAGGATCTCCCGGGCGAGCACCACGTCGACGGCGTCGGTGTTCGTCCACAACGCGTCGAACAAGCGGTCCGCCCGGAGGCGCGCCTGCCGGCAGGCCGCGTCCGCGAGGGCGACGACGGCGTCGCCCGTGACGGCGTCACCCGTGGCGGCGGCGTCACCCGTGGCGGCGCCGTCGTCCTCGAGCATCCGCGCACGCACGCACATCGCGGAGATGGCGAACAGCTCGGCGCCGATGTCGACGATCCGGCCGAGGAAGCCCTGCTGCTTCTCGAGCCCGCCCTGCCAGCGGGCCATGCCGTAGAACGTGGTGCGGGCCAGGCGGCGGGACGTGCGCTCGACGTACCGCATGTGGGTGGCGAGGCGGCCGTACTCGGGATAGGAGTTCGGCATCTGGCCGGGGCCCACGAGGAGCTGCGGGAACCACGCGGCGTAGAACGCGCCGGCCCGTCCGGCGGCCCTGGCCTTGTCGGCGAGGTCGACGTCGGGGTCAATGATGTCGCCCGCGACGGCGAGATGGGCGTCCACCGCCTCCCGCGCGATCAGCAGGTGCATGATCTCGGTGGACCCCTCGAAGATGCGGTTGATCCGGAGGTCGCGGAACACCTGCTCCACGGGTACGGCACGTTCGCCGCGGGCTTCGAGCGAGTCCGCGGTCTCGTACCCGCGGCCGCCGCGGATCTGGACGAGCTCGTCCACCACGTCCCACGCCTTCTCGGAGGCGTAGAGCTTGGCGAGGGCGGCCTCGAGCCGGATGTCCGTCTCGCCGGCGTCGGCGAGGTGGCTCGCCATCTCCACCATCGCCTCCTGGGCGTAGGTGGCACCGGCGATGAACGCGAGCTTGTGGGCGACGGCGGCGTGCCGGCCCACCGGCTTGCCCCACTGCTCGCGGGTGCCCGCCCACTCGCGCCCGGCCTTCAGGCACCACTTCGAGGCCCCCACGCACAGCGCGGGGATGGACAGCCGGCCGGAGTTGAGGGTGGTGAGCGCGATGCGCAGGCCCTTGCCCTCCGACCCGATCACGTTGGCCGCCGGCACGCGGACCTGGTGGAACCGGGTGACGGCGTTCTCGATGCCGCGCAGCCCCATGAACGTGTTGCGGCGCTCCACGGTGATGCCCGGGGTGTCCGCCTCCACGATGAACGCAGTGATGCCGCCGCGGTGCTCCTCCGAGGCCGGGACGCGGGCCATCACCACGAGCACCTCGGCGATCACCGCGTTGGTGCCCCAGAGCTTGACGCCGTCGATGAGGTAGTGGCCGTCCTCCGTGGGGGTGGCGGTCGCGCGGAGACGGGCGGGGTCGGACCCGACGTCCGGTTCCGTCAGCAGGAAGGCGGAGATGGCACCGGCTGCGCACCGCGGCAGGTAGGCAGCCTTCTGCTGTTCCGTGCCGAACTGCTTCACCGGCTCCGGCACGCCAATGGACTGGTGCGCCGAGATCAGTGCCCCCAGCGCGGGGCTGACCGTGCCGATCAGGATGAGCGCCCGGTTGTAGTACACGTTGCCGAGCCCGAGCCCGCCGTACTCGACGGGGATCTTGATGCCGAACGTGCCGATCCCGGCCATCGCGGCGATCACCTCGTCCGGGATGAGGGCGTCGCGGTCGATGGCGCGGCCGTCCACGGTGGCGAGCACCCCGCGGAGTGCCTCCAGGTAGGCCTCGCCCCGGGCAGCGATGTCCGGGGCGGTCCGGGGGTGCGGCGCGATCAGGTCCGGGCGGAAGTGCCCGAGGTAGAGCTCCTTCGCGAACGAGGGGCGGGTCCACGCGGTCTCCCGGGCCGCCTCGGCCACCTTGCGAGCGTCCTTTTCCGTGACGACGGTTGCCGTCCCGTGCTGCTGCGTCCCATGAGCCGTGGCCATGTCCTCGCCTTCCCCAAATTTGCTGGTACCGCCAGTATCACGCAGATCGGCTTATTGTGAAAGACCTCACATCCGGGTCAACCGCAGTTGGCGGTATCGCACAGCCTCGCGCCCGCTGCTCGGGTGACGGCGTCGTCGTGGTTGACGTCGGTGGGCGCCGGTACCGTGACCTGATGGACATTGAGCAGGTGCGGGCCGAGATGGAGCGACGGTTCGCGGCGATGGACCCGCAGCCGTGGCCCCCGCCGCGCGAGCCGATGGACTCGCCGCGGCAGGAGGAGTACTCGCGGGTCACCGATCCGGCGAGGTACCGGATCGTCGGTCAGCGGGCGACGGCGTGGGCAGAAGCTGCGGTGGCGCTGCTGGGCGCCACGTACGAGGCGGTCCCGATTCCTGAGGGCGACGACGCCCCCACCTCGTGGCGGGCGCCGCTCGCGTCGTCGTGGCGGCTCGCCTCCCCCCGCCCCGGGACGATCCCGCTGTACGTGCACGCGACGGCGTCGCCCCAGCCGGCCGGGATGCTCTCTGGCGTGCTCGTGGCGATCGGGCGGCCCGGGTTCGACCTCGAGTTGGTCCCGGACTGCGGGTGCGACGCCTGCGACTGGGGTAGCGACGGCCTGCTCGAGCAGGTGGACGAGCTGATCGCCGCCGTCATCGCCGGGGACCTGCGCGCCGCGAAGGGCGCGGACCGCCAGCACGAGTGGCGCACCCTCGACCTGCCCGGGCATTCGAGCAGCGGCACGAGCAGGAGCCGGGACTGGCGCCGCAGGCCGTGGTCGGAGCGCTGGGAGGGTGCGCCCTGGCTGTGAGGCGAGGCGCACGCCCAACTTCGCACGGAGTGGGCGGGAGCGGACCTCGTCGCGGACTACTGCTGCTCGACGAACCGGTCCACGGACCACATGATCGCGAGGGCGATGCCGGGGTCCACGCCGGGGCCGATGTCGATGACGAACTGGTCCCGCACCGTCATCCACTTCTGGGTGATGGTGATGACGGGCTGGTCCCCGGCGGTGACGGTGTACTCCTTCTCGAGGACCGAGCCGACGAGCTTCCACTCCTCGCCGCTCGCCATGGTGATCGTCATCTGGGAGCGGATCGGGCTGAAGAGCTTCGCCTTGAGGTGGGCGATCTCGGCGCCGGATCCGTCACTGATGGTGACCTCCTTCGGGATGCCCATCAGGTTGCCGCGGATCCGGTAGAGCGGGGTGTCGGCCGCATCGCGCACCTCGCACTGGGCACGCCAGCCGAGCTTGCCGTCGACGTAGTACACCTGCTGCTCGGTCGCCGGGTCGAGCACCGCGAAGTCGCGGCCCATCGCGAACTTCGCCTTGACGATGTAGCGGGTCCAGCCGGCGGGGGCGGTGGGAAGGGCCATGGGGAGTCTCCTCTCGAGGGGCGCGACGCGCCGTCGCGAAAAGCATAGGGTCAACGACCGTCCAGCGCGCGCTCTGCGAAGGGTGTGCAACGCACCAGCGCACACTCATCGTCAGCGCGGTCCACGCGCACTTGCCAGAATGGGGCATGGCCCGGATCCTCCTCATCTCCGACACCCATCTGCCCACCCGCGCCCGCGACCTCCCCGCCGAGGTATGGGCGGCGGTGGACGNNCGAGGCGCGGGCACGCCGTCTCGTGAGGTGCTGGCGGAACGTCGACGGGCCGGACCTGCGCACCCGCCTGCCCGAGGTGGCGCACGTGACCGTTGACGGCGTCCGGCTCACCGTCACCCACGACTCCGGCCCCGCCCAGGGCCGGGAGCGCCGCATGGACGCCCGCTTCCCGGACACCGACGTCCTCGTGTTCGGGCACAGTCACATCCCCTGGGACAGCGTGAGCCCGCGGGGCCTGCGGCTCCTCAACCCGGGCTCCCCCACCGATCGTCGGCGCCAGCCCACCCACACGTACATGTCCGCGGNNTGCATCACCTGGGATGAGGGGGTCCGGGCGCGGCTCAGTCGTTGATCGCCTCGATGCCCTGACGTCTCAACTCCGCGAGGTGGTCCCGCATCGTCTTGAGGACGTCCGGCGGATGGCCCTCCCAGTCCAGCACCTCGTCGACCACCCGGAGCGCGTACCGGGTGCGGTAGGACCGCGTCGGGTTGCCGACGAAGCGGGTGTTGGTGAGGTTGGGATCGTCCTCGATGGGGCCCGTGGGCTCCACGCGGAAGATCCTGCCGGGCCCGTCACCCACCGCCAGCTCCGCGCCCCAGATCGCCGCGTCCAGCGTGGCGGTGAGGTAGACGAAGTTGGCCGACGCCGTGTCCAGAGGNNGGCGCCGGGGACCAATGTCTCTTGTTCGCGGCATCGTGGAGGTCTAGGCCTGAGACACGATCAACAGGAAGGGAGCGGGCCCCGTTCCTGGCGTGCGGTGCGACTGGGGAACTCGGCGGCCGGGTGGTGCGGCTCCTGCGGGAGAGCGGGAACGAGGTCCGGGCTCTGGTCCGGCCCGGGACCGATGCGACGGCGCTGGAGGGTGTCGAGGTGATCCGAGGGGATCTCCGCCAGCCGGCGACGTTGGCGCCCGCGCTCTCCGGCGTCGACACGGTGGTCACGACGGTCACCTCGATCGGCCGCTCCATGGCCGAGGGGCCTGACCATCGCGGACGTGGACGCGACCGGGACGCAGAACCTTGTCAGGGCAGCGGAGCGGGCGGGCGTGCGGCGGTTCGTCTACGTGTCCGCCGCCGGGATGGGCGAGGCCTTCGCGCGCAGCGCCCCGCTGATGGCCGCGAAGCTGAGCGTCGAGAGGATGCTCGCGCGGTCGCCCATGCAGGTGGTGCTCGTCCGGCCGGACATGTTCCAGGAGGTGTGGCTGGCACCGGCGTCCGGGATCAAGCCGGCGGAGGGCAAGGCTCTCATCTACGGGAAGGGCACACTGGCGCACCGGTACGTGGCGATCGACGACGTCGCGGCGCTCTGCACCCACGTCACGCTTGCCGAGGACCCGCCACACGTCGTCGAGTTCGGCGGCGCGGAGGCGCTGTCCCGGCTGCAGGTGGTGGCGGCGTTCGAGAAGGCCGCCGGGAGGAAGTACAGGGTGCGGCACGTGCCGGTGCCCGTGCTCACCATCGGCCACCGGCTGCTCGGGCGGATCAAGCCGGACCTGGCCTCGATCATGGGCATGGCGCTCTTCTTCGACACCCACCCCGGAACCTGGGACGACACCCCTCTCCGCCAGGCGGGCATCGACCCGAGACCGGCCACGGAGTACATCCAGCGGGCCGCGGGGTCGCCCGCGCACTGACCCTCGGTCCAGTGGGTTCAGTCCGCTGGGCTCAGTCCGCGCCCGGGTCCCGGATCGCGGCGAGGAAGAGGGTCAGCCCGGTGTCCTCGTGGGCCACGCGGACGAGGAAGGGCCGGTCGAAGCGCACCTCGACCGCCGGCAGCGGCGCCGCACTCCCCGCGACCCCGATCTCCGTCACCGCGGCCGCCACGGTGCCGTCCTCATCCACCATGAGGCGGGCCTGCTGCACTGCCTGGTCCACGAACAGCGAATCCGCTGTGGTGATGCCGGAGAGGTCCGGGGCGTCGAACAGCTCCCCCAGCCCCACGTCCGTGAGCGACGGCGTCAGGTCGAGCGGGCGAGCCTCCAGGTCGAGGACCGGCACGGCGACCGTCACCGAGCCGGCGGGCTCCGTCCCGTCCCACAACGCCGCGAGCGTGGCGGCGTCGGCGCCAGCGGGGTCGACGCCGTCGGGCGGCAGCACGAGATCGGCAACGAAGCCGTCTACGTACGGCAGCCGCACCGCGGTCCAGCCGTCGGTCTCGGTGACCGGCCAGGCGCCGTCGGCGGTGCCGTGCATCATCTCGACGTCCACCATCCCATCCGGAGTCTCGAACGGCTCCTCGAACGTGCTGTTCGGATCGAACGGGACGAGCCAGCGGGCCGCTAGCACGATCGCATCCTGCAGGACGAGGCGGAGGCTTGGCTTCGGCACGATCGCGGACTGCGGGATGAGGCCGCCAGTCTCCCGGTTCACCCACTCGTCCAGCACCGGCTTCGCGGCGTCCGTTCCGAGGTCCACGGTCTCGGTCCCCGCGTCGTAGCTCCGCGCAAGAACCTCGAGGAACGCCTGCTCCGGAACCAGCTCCTCGTCGAGGAGCACCCGGTCCGCGAGGTGGAGCAGCGGTGCCTCGGGCAGTTCATCTCCGGCCGCCACTGCCGGATCGCCGTCGTGGACGAGCAGGGCGCCGCGCAGCGCGTTCACCGCATCCGTGCGGTCGGCGCCGGCGGCACCGAGCGCGGCGTCGAACGACTCCGCCGTCCCGCCGCGGGCGCCCTCCGCCAGCATCGCGAGCGCCACGTACGCGCTGAAGGGCGAGACCACCACGTTCGGCGCCTCCCCGGAGCGCAGCATCGCGAGCCCGAGTTCGTCATTCGCCGCCAGGAGCTGGGGTAGCGCGGACGCCTCCCCCAGGCTGACCTGCTGGTAGGCCGCGTCGGCGCGGTACTGGCCCACGGACGGCTGCGCCGCGCACGCCGCCAATACCCCCACTGCCGCCACCGCGGCCACGGAGCGGATCGATGCCGCGCGGGCGCGCGGGCCCGCAACCAGGGGACGCCTCATACCGTGAGAATGTCGCCTCAGCCCCGAATCATGCACATCGAATCACCATCGGCGCAGCGCATGCCGAGGATGCGTCCCGGTAGCGTTGGGACGTGAGCGCATTCGACGCCAAGGCCACGGGGTGGGACGACGAGGCGAAGGTGGCCCGCGCCGTCGTCGTCGCCGGGGAGATCGGGGAGCAGGTACCCCTGGCCGAGGTCACCGACCTCTTCGAGTTCGGCTGCGGGACCGGCCTGCTGAGCCTGGCGCTGGACCCGCGCCCGCCGCGCGCACTCCTCACCGACACCTCGGCGGGCATGCTCGCGGTGGTGCGCGACAAGATCTTGGCCGAGGGACTCCCCGGATGGGAGGCCGCGCCGCTGGACCTCACCGTCACGGACGGGCCGGAGGGCGCCTTCGACCTGGTGGTGAGCCTGCTCGCGCTGCACCACGTCCACGACGTCCCGGCCCTGCTGGCCCGGTTCCGGCGCCTGCTGCGCCCCGGCGGGTGGGTGGCCCTCAGCGACCTCGACGACGACGAGGGCCAGTTCCACGACGCCCACACCCACCGCCACCACGACGGCTTCGACCGGGACACCCTCGCGCGTTGGCTCACCGACGCCGGGTTCCGCGACGTCACCTTCACGACGCCGCACGTGCTCGCCAAGGTGGTCGACGGCGTCGAACGGGACTTCTCGCTGTTCCTGGCGGTGGGTCGCGCCACCCGCCGTGATCGACAGCCCCGCCAGCCCGTGCCATGACCGGGCCTGTGGCCTCGCCCGACACCGCGTCCACGGGCAACGACCGCGCCCGCACCACCCGGGCACGGGCCCTTGACTGGCTGATCGGCGCGGCCGGAATGTTACTCGTGCTCGTGCTGCTGGCCGGAATCCTCTGGATCGCCCTCAGCCGACCGGCCGGCGACGCACCGGAGTCGCCTGTCACGTCCGGCCCCGGGACCACGCCCAGCGCGGCTCCGACGCCCGCCCGCACTCCCCCGCCCGGCCTTCGCACCGACGAGGTGTGGCTCGGGGACATCGCCCTCGACTCCGGTGCCGTCGTCGCCGCCGGCACGCTCCTGCGGGACGTGCGGGCCACCGGGGTGGACGTGACGTCCGGCGAGGACGGCATCAGCGCCGCCCGCCTCGTCCTCGACGCGACCGTGCCCTTCGACGTCGTGGGCGACGAACTGGGGCCGGACACGCTCGTCGGCCCCGGCGAGGACGGTGAGGCTCGCGTCGTGCGGACGGTGGAGGCGCTCGGACGTGAGCTGGACGTCGTCGCCGCCGGCACCGTCGAGGTGGTGGCCGGGCGGCTCGTGGTCGAGCCCACCTCCATCGACATCGGCGGCCCGGCGTTCCTCGCCGACCTGCTCGCATCCATCGTGCGCGAGTTCGTCACGATCGAGCACGAGATCGAGGGGCTCCCCGAGGGGCTCGTGCTGCAATCGGTGCGGGTCCAGGACGACGGCTTCCGCGCCCACCTCGAGGGCAGCGACGTGGTGATCGCGAACTGACGGCCCGCCTCCCCGGTTCCCGGAGATCCAGGAGCTCGAGAGGCCCACGCCGGGGCCCGGAGAGGTGGTGCTCAAGGTCGCGGGTTCGGGTGCCTGCCACTCGGACGTCGCGCTCTTCCATGACTACGACGCGGATCCCACCGGCAAGCTCACGCCGCCCTACGTCCTCGGCCACGAGGTCTCGGGCTGGGTGGACGAGGTCGGACCGGGCGTCACGGGCTTCGAGGTGGGCTCCGCGCACCTCGTGTATGGCCCGATCGGCTGCCAGCGCTGCCGCGCCTGCTCGAGGGGACAGGACACCTACTGCGAGAACGTCGCGGAGATGTCGTACCTCGCCACCGGCCTCGGCAGGGACGGTGGGATGGCGGAGTACGTCGTCGTCCCGGCCCGCAACCTCGTTCCCCTCGGCGACGCCGACCCCATCGCGGCCGCGCCCCTCGCCGATGCCGGCCTCACGCCGTACCACACCATCAAGAACGCGTTGCCGGCGCTCGCGGGCGGCGGCAAGTACGCCCTCGTCATCGGCCTCGGAGGCCTCGGTTACATGGCAGTCCAGATGCTCGCCGCGCTCTCCGGCGCCACGATCCTCGTCACCGACATGAAGGAGGACGCGATGAAGGCGGTCGAGCAGTTCGGCGGCGTACCCGTCGCCGGCGGCGAGGGCCAGGCGGACCGGATCCACGAGGCCACCAAGGGCCACGGCGTGGACGCCGTGTTCGACTTCGTCGGTGTCACCCCGACCATCGAGCTCGCGATGACCGTCGTCCGCCGCCAGGGATCCGTCGTGATCGCCGGCATCGCCGGCCACCCCTACGAGTGGAGCTTCTACAAGGCCCCCTACGAGGCCAAGCTCTACAACACGGACTGGGGCACCATCGAGGACCTCTACGACGTGGTGGCCCTCTACAAGGACGGCAAGATCTCCCCGCACATCGAGAAGTACACCCTCGAGGGTGGGCTCGAGGCCTACCAGAAGCTGGTGGACGGCACGCTCTCCGCGCGCGCCGTAATCGTGCCGCACGCCGAGTCCTGACGAGCCTCGCCCGGCTCGGGCGGGGCGTCAGGGGTGGATGGCCTGGCCGTGGCGCATCACGTGCGTCACCGCCAGGCCGTCGTCGAGCGCGACGAGGTCTGCGTGGTGCCCGGCCGCGATCCGCCCCACCCCGTGGAGGCCGAGGTGGCGGGCGGGGGTGGAGGTCGCGGCGCGCAGCGCGTCCGTGAGGTCCACCCCCGCTGCCACCGCGGTGCGGATGGCCCGGTCGAGGGTGAGGGTGCTGCCCGCGATCGTGTCGGTCCCGGCGAGGCGGGCGACGCCGTCGCGCACCTCCACCGGAAGATCGCCGAGCACGTAGTCGCCGTCCGCCGCGCCCGCCGCGGCCATGGCATCGGTGACGAGGACCACCCTGTCCGGCGCAGTGGCCATCACGAACGCGGCCAGGTCCGGCGCCACGTGCACGCCGTCGACGATGAGTTCGACGAACACCCGCTCGTGCGCCCACAACGCCAGCACGGGGCCGGGCGCGCGGTGGTGCATCGGGGGCATCGCGTTGAACAGATGGGTGGCACCGGTGGCGCCGGCGGCGATGGCGGCGCGAGTGGTCCCATGGTCCGCACCCGTGTGGCCGACGGCGGCGACCACCCCCCGGGCGGCCAGCAGGGCGATCGACTCCAGCGCACCGGGGAGCTCCGGGGCGATGGTGACCATGCGGATGGTTCCGCGGCCACGGTCGACGAGCGCCGCGACGTCGGCCGGCGCGGGGATGACGAGGAGGGCGGGGTCGTGGGCGCCTCGGTACTCCGGGGCGAGCCACGGTCCCTCGAGGTGGATGCCGGCGATCGTGCCGCGTTCGACCTCGAGGGTGAGGACGTCGACCTGCCGTTCGAGGGCCGCGGTGGACCCTGTCACGAGGCTGGCGACCACGGTCGTGGTGCCGTGGGCGAGGTGCGTTGCGGCTGCCCGCGCGACGTCGGCAGGGTCCTCGGTCACGAAGGACGCCCCACCTCCACCGTGGCAGTGCACGTCCACGAACCCGGGGGCGAGGACGGGGAGCGAGAGATCCGGGTGTGCCGGTGGGACGCCGTCGCCAACCTCCACGATCGTCCCGCCCTCGATGCGCACCCAGCCGCTGCGGAAGCTCGTGCCGTCGAAGAGCCGGTCCGCGGCGATCAGCGTGGTCGGGGCCATGACCGCAACCTACCGCGCGGCCACTGCGACCGCGCGCACCCCGTTCGGCCCGGATCGTGAAAGTTCAGAGCATGAAGTGGTCCGCGTACACGAGGCGGTGCGCGGTGCTCGGCGTCCCCTCCTTCGGCCCCTCGAGCGGGTCGGCGTCGAAGTACTCGTACTCCTCCACGAGCACGCGCCACCGGGTTGAGGTCCCCGGAGTGGCGAGTGCCACGGGCTCGGGCAGGGGCACCTCCTCGGACCACGTGACGCGCATCCCCTGGACGCCCACCAGCGGCAGGCGGCGCCGCACACGGGAGACCCAGTCGAGGTCCCCGCCACCCTCACCCGGCGCCTCCTGCACGGTGGCGAACACCTTGCGTGAGGCCTGCAGCACCGTGTCCGCCGAGTCCAGGGGGGCGGCGACCCCATGCTGCGACGCGGGCATCCGCGTGATCCCGACGGCGCCCGTCACCGTGACCCGCACCGTCGCCTCGGTGCGCCGGCTCGCCGTCGCCACGCGCTCCGGCAGCGGCTGGACCCAGTCCGCCATCACCACGGGAGAGAGCTCCCGATCGGGCAGCGAATCGGGCTGGTAGCGCGCGACCGCGAGCCGCACGAACGGCCAGAGCGACTCCCCCGGGTCCATGGCCACGTCCACGAACCACCGCTTCCTCTCCGGGTGGTACTCCGGCCGGTAGCCGAGCACCAGTGCCTCGGGGCTGCCGGCTGCCTCGACCACGCGGGCGGTCCTGAAGATCGTGACCGGGCGTCCGGGCCGCTCCTCGACCACCTCGCCGGCCATCGCGTTCAGCACCAGGTCCACGGGGTGCACGAGCGGCGGCAGCAGCGCGTCCGGCGGCAGGCCGGTGACCGCCACGGGGTCCTTCCCCCAACGGGAGGCCATGGTGGGTGGCACGGCACCGGTCGGGTCCAGGACCACGCCCAGCAGCTCGCCGTCGCCCGAGGAGAACCAGGGGCGCTCCAGCCAGATCCGCGCCCCGGACCGGCGGGTGCGGCGCAGTGCGAACGGCTGGTCAGGCTCGGTGGCCTCCTCCCACAGGAGGAGCGGCACCACGTCGAGGACCTCCGGGGCGGCGGGCCGGGCCGAGCTGACCACGGTCAGCTCGCGGGGGGCTCCCGCCAGCAGCGGGTCGTCCGGCGCCGGCAGCTCGGCCGGTGGGAAGTACTCCGCGTACCGGGTGTGGCCGCGCGGCGTGTAGGTCACCCGGCGGTGGTGGGTGTCCGGGAAGGCCTGGATCGCCCGGTGGGACACCACAGGGACGGTCCCGTCCTGGCCGCCGAGTACCGCGTCCACGAGGTGCAGCAACCCGTACCGCTCGTTGGGCTGCACCGGGGAGGACAGCACCACGTCCTGGCGGCGCACCCGCACCGGCCCGGGCGCGGCGAGGTCGTCCACCCACTCGTCCCAGCTCGCCTCCAGGACCAGCCGCTCGGTGCTCGGCCCGTGGACGTCGACGACGCCCACGAGCGCTGCCACCGTCAGGTCCGGCGGCCGCACCAGCACCTTCAGCGCCGCCAGCTCCGGGGGGCGTACCGGGTGGCGCACCGCGTGCACGAGACGTGCCTCGTGGGCGGGGGTGAGCCACCAGAACCAGCCGTTGGCCGCGGCCCGGGCGAGCAGTGCGCGCGCCTCCTCGTCGGCGTCCGGAGCGGAGGCCAGGTGGGAGCGCCAGAGGCCCAGGATCCGCAGGTCACTCTCGTCCAGCGCGGAGGACATGGCGACCCGCACCTGCTCGCCCGCCGGCAGGGTGACGAGCACCCGGTTCCCGTCCCGGCGCGCGCCGAGTTCGTCGCCCGGCTCCACGACCAGCCGCAGCGGTTCCACGCCCGGCCACGCGCCGTCGTACGGCAGCACCACGGTCTGGAGCACCCGTGGTTCCGGCAGGGCGTGGGGGGCGCCGGCGTCGTGGAACACGAGGGAGAGGCCGCGCGCGAGCGGATCCGGCAGGTAGGGCAGCACGAGCTGATCGGTGTCGTGCACCACGTACTGGCCCTCGCCGAGCGGGGTGTCCCTCTGCGCGGTGATCTGCGCCAGGGTCACCGCCGCGTGCGGATCGGCTCCCGGCCGGCTGTGCAGCTCGATGCCGTCCTGGTGCACGGTGCCGTTGGGGTCGTTCGGGTCCTGGATCCACTCGTCCAGGAGCGTGCCACGCTCCTTCAGCGCGATCGCGAACGCTGCGCGGTGCACGGCCGGGTCGGTGGACCCGATGGCGGCGTCGAACATGCCGTGCTGTTCGGCCTCGAGCTGGGTGGCCTTGGGGGGGACCACGTGCCGTTCCGCGGCGACGTCGTCGCGCACCACCAGCCGTTGCAGTGACTCCCCCACGCCGAGGGGACGGCGGGCCACCAGGGACGGCGGGGGCACCGGATGCCAGCGCAGGAAGGGCCTGGGGGTGGTGACCACCGGCGTGTCGGGCGCCACCGGAGCCAGTTCGATGCCCTCGAGGGGCGGTGGGAGGGGGTGCGGGGCGATGGGGTTGACGGCGTCGTCGATCTCCACGAGGGCCTCGGGGTTCACGGCGATGCTCGGGCGCACCCGCCACGCCTCGTGTGTGCGGGCGAGGCGTCCCACGGCGACGGCGACGCCGCGGCGCACGGCCAGGTCCACCTGGTCCCACTCGCGCTGCGCCTCCTCGGCCACGCGCCGGCGCAGCATGCCGTCGACGTCGGGGACGCCGGTGACGGCCTCCCGGGGCAGGCGCAGCTCCGGGGTGGAGAGCCGACCGGCCGCCCGCTCCTGCGCGCCGGACAGGTCCCCGGCGCTCGTGGCGAGGAGGTCGAGGACGGTGCCACCGTCCTCCGGAAGGGTCTGGAGCACCTCCTGTCGCACGCGGCCGAGCACGCCGCCGCGGTCCTGCTGCACCACCCGGGTGCGCATCCGCTCGAGGTGGGTGCGGGCCTCCGCGATCGCGCGGCGCCGGGCGGCGGCGCTCAGGGCGGCCGGTGGCCGCGGCACGGAGTTGCCGGCGAGGTCCACCCCACGCACGCGGAAGGAGTAGCTGCGGCCGTACCGCAACCACGGCAACGTCCCCTCCTGCACCTCGGTGCGGATCCGCACGTGGCTGGCCGGGTCGTCGAGGGGCTCATCCAGGACGACCTCCTCCCCCACCGGACCGTTGACCCCGTCGCCGTGCACGATGATCCTTCCGGGCCGCGGCGCGGACAGGCTCCACCCGTCCCAACCCGCGAAGACCTCGTGCAGGTGGTACGGGTTTCCGTCGCCCGGTACGCGGGTCAGGCCGGTGAGTTGCAGGAACCCCATGTCCGGGGCCTTCGTCAGCACCGGGGTCGCCCCGGCGGTGACGTCGACGCGGCGGTGGTGCAGGGAGTGCCATGTCCTGGTCACGTCGTCCCAGACCTCCAGCCGGATGCCGCGGACCACGTCGTCCCACGCGAGGTCGGGACCGGGGGTGGCGCCGTCGTCGTCGACGGCCTCGAACGTGCCGGCGCGCTCCACCTGGGCGCGTAGGGCAGCATCCCGGCCCGTCCGCGCGATCGAGAAGCCGGTGGCACGGAGCGAGGCGGGGGCGGCGGTCGCGGGATCGCCGTTGAGCTCGGCGGCGAGCAGGCGGGGCAGGTCGCGCACGTGCTGCTCCAGCTTGAGGGCGGAGGCGTCCGGGTCGAGGTCCAGCACCGTGTACGCGTCGGAACCGAGTGGGAGTGCTCCGGCCGTCCACGCGCTTGACGAGACGGCACGGAAGTGGCCGCGGGAGGCCTCGCACCACGTGCGGGGCGGGGCGAGGCGGGTCACGTCGTGACCGCGGGCGGGGATGAACCGGGCCGAGACCCAACGGGCGCGCGCGAGGCGCTGGACGGCCCGGGAGTCCACGGTCACGTCGACGGCGAGGCCGAGCCTCCGCAGCAGCACCGGGGTGCCGCCGAGCCCGGCGGCCCGTTCGTGGAAGTCCTGCACCGGGACCGTGGGGCGCGGCGTGGGCGGCGCGTTCGGGTCCGGGGTGGCGCGGTACTCCACCTCCTCCCGCTGGTAGAACCGGCGGGCGGCGTGGACGTCGCGCAGCGCCACGAGCACCGGGTCGGTGAGGTCGGTCCGGCCGAGCAGGGAGTCGAGGTACTCGGTGAGCTGGGTGTCGCCCACCGTGTCCCGCAGCAGCAGTTCGATCGCCGACGTCCAGGGCAGCGGCTGGTCGGCGTGAGTCTTCCGGCCGGTGTGCTGGCCCAAGCTGGCGGCGGCCTCCTGGAGCTTCCGTGCCAGGATGGCGGCATCCCGTTCCCGGCGCTGGCCGGGCACGCCCCGGAGGTCGCGCAGGCCGGGGTGGACCTCCATGAAGGCGTCCAGCACCGCATCTGCCACGGGGTTGCCGTCCACGGGGGGCGGGGTGAGCGGGGAGACGAGCGTGGAGGCCAGGTGCAGGTCGAGGGCGTGCCCGTCCATCGCGTGGGCGGGGTAGGTGCGCCACGGCTGTGCCGTGACGTCGGGGGTGGGGAACCCGTTCACGGGCGTGGTGCCGGGGAAGACCGCCTCCCAGGCGGATTCGTCCGGAGCAGAGACGAGGTGGGCGGGCATGCCGGCGAGCATGTTGTCGGTGACGAGCAGCAGCCGTCCCGCCAGCAGGGTCTCCACCCAGTGCGCCGCCGCGGGGAAGTCGCCGAGCGTGGCGCCCGGGGTGTCCGGGGTGAGGCGGTGCGTGAAGAACACCGAGAGGTGGAACGCGGCGTCGGCCTGGAGGGAGTGCGGCAGCGCGGTGGCGAGCACGCGGGTGGTGGTCATGTCAGGCTCCCGGGGCGAAGGCCGCGCAGTACGTGGACCAGGCGGCGCTGTGGCCGGAGGAGTCCGGCGGCATGATGTCCTTGAGGACGGGGTCTCCCTTGGATCCGGCGAGCTTGCGTTCGCAGGTGACCTCCACGGAGGCGGAGAAGAACAGCACCTCCACCTCGACCACGAGGGAGGCGCGGCCGATCATCTTCCCGGTGGGGAAGTCGTAGGTGAGCGACAGTTCGAGGGTGATGGAGGCGGAGATGAGGCCGAGGACGTCCACCTCACCGCGGATACGGAAGTATCCGGTGAGGGAACCGGCCTCACCCTCCATCCGGAGGTAGACACCAACGGCGATCGACACCGATCCCGAGGCCACGCCGAGGTCGATGGAGAGGGCGGCCGTGGCCTCCAGTCCCATCTCGAGCTCCACCATCCCCATCGGGGAGAGCCGGAGCGCCACCCAGCCGCCGCCGCCGATGCACATGACGGTGAGGCGGAACGGGGAGTCCTTCGAGCAGAAGTGGAAACCGACCGTGACGGCGTCGCCGAGGAACGGGACGCGGGCGTCCGCGCCGAGCGCGAGGTTCTCGAGGCTGAACACGCCCACGGAGACGCTCGGCAGTTCGAGGTCGAACCCGGCGGTCACGCCGTCGAGGCCGACATCGACGTAGGGCGGGTCGGCGAACCCGTCGAAGGGGATCATCCGCCGGAGCGTCTCGATGAAGCCGAGGGCACCGAGGAACTCCATGCCGTCGAAGACGACGTCGATCTCCGGCTTGCCGCCCGAGCCCACGCGGAACCCGATGCGGGAGAAGTTCAGGCCCATGAGCGGCTCGCCGGGCAGCAGCACCAGGGCGAAGTCCCGCAGTTCCGCGCTCACGTCCACGCTGGGGGCGCCCTGCGCCGCCGCTCGTACGACGACGCCGAGCGCGAAGCCGTGGCTGTCCTTCGCGCGGAACACCGGGTTCGCCTCGGACGGCCAGCTCCCGATCTCGGGCCGCCACTCGAAGCGTGCGGTGACGCCGTCGGCGGGGGTGAGGAGGTCGGCGGCGAAGTCGGCGACGGCGTCCAGCACCCCAGCGGCGCCCAGCAGCGCGTCCAGCGCCTCCAGCGGGGTGGCGAGGGCGGAGCGGACCGCCACGGGGATCCGGGGGTGTGCGAGCGCCGTGCGCAGCCCGCCCAGCGCACCGGCGAGGTCCGTGATCGCCGCCTGCGCCCCGGCCACACCCGCCGGATTGCCGGCGAGGGTGGCCAGGGTGGTGGCGACGGCGTCGAGCTTCGCCAGCAGCGGCCCGACGGCGCCGTCCAACTCGGCCTGCGCGGCGGCGATCGCATCACGTGCCCCCTGGTGGGCGCCGCTCGCGACGGCGTTCGCCAGGTCGGTGGCGAGGCGCGCCTGGGCGCCGGTGGCGGCGTCGCGCAGGCGCCGCACCTCGGTGGCGATGGCGCTGATCGCGTCGAGGGCCTCGGTGACGAACGACGGGGCGAGGTCGAGGGACTCCCCTGCGAGAGCCTCGAGGAGGTCCACGAGGTCGAAGAGCCCGAACAGCTTGGGGAGGGCTCCATCGAGGAAGGTGGCGGCGTCGAACTTCCCGGCCGCCAGTCCGGTGCCCGGGGTGGTGCCGGCGTCCCCCACCGCACCGAGCGTGCGGGACAGGGCGCGGACCATCTGGTTGGGTGCGACGAACCCACCGGCGCGGTCGGTGCCGGTGGAGAAGTCCAGCGACACGGGTGGGCCCTCGAGGCGGAGGAAGAGGCCGGACGGGTTGGCCGGGCCGAAGCCGTCCGTGGCGGCGGGATCCGCGGCGAGGAAGGCCTCGGCGAACACGAGGTTCACTCCGGGTGCCTGGCCGGCGAGGTGCCGCAGCGCGGGGACCACCGCGTTGGCACGGACGAGGTACGGCCGGGAGGTGAAGGCCTCGGTGTCCGTGTGGCCGGCCCAGGTGAGGGTGTTGGCCTCGAGCCGGGTGTCGCCGTGAACGGCGGGGGACGCGAACGAGACGAGCTGGCCCCGGGCGTCGACGACCCGGTGGGGGGCGTAGGCGTCCGTGATGTCCTGGCCGATCTCGTCCGGGCTCCGGCCGTCGTCGCGCTTGTGCACGATGGCGGCGTCGGGCACGAACACGAGGGCCGCGGTGAGGGTGGCGGACTCCCCCGCCCGGTCCACCCCGAGGAGGTCCCACGCGAAGGGCAGCCCGCCGCGGTGCGGGACGAAGATCTCGTTGGGGTCGATGCCCACCGGGTCGAGATCGGGGGTGACGGTTGGCTGCAGGGTGACCTGGCTGAGCGGGGTGTCCCGCTCCTGCCAGCCGCGCACCGTCTCGCGCAGCACGATGAAGTGGCGCTGCCGCAGGTAGGCGGTGCGGGTGGGCTCGTGCACCTTGCGCTCGGTGACCTTGACGAGGTCGGCGCGGTGCCCGAACGGGAAGAGGAAGCCGGGGTAGACGACGCGGACGTAGCTGTCGCGCCCCATGTCCGCCACGTGCCGGTAGGAGCCGATGAGCGTGGCCTCGCCGTATCCCCAGGTGGTGAACGTCTCCCCGTAGGGCCCGGTGTCCCACTCGCCACGCCAGTCCACCCAGGCGCCGAGGGCGGAGAGGAACAGGCGGCGCACCGCGAACGGGACGGGGGTGTGGCCCTCGTGGGTGGCAGCGCTCTGCCGCACGAGGGTACGCCGGTCGACGGGGTCGGTGGACATCAGGGTCACGTCCTCGCCGGCGGCGAGGTCCGGTGGTTCCATGTCCCGCGCCCACACCGCACGGACCGTCGGGGCGGTGAGTTCGGTGCGCCAGAGCTGCACCCGATCGTCGTCGATGGCCGGGGCCAACGGGCGGAGATCATGGGCGGTCGTGCCCTCGGCCGGTGAGACGACCAGCCGGTAGGGGATCTCGAGGGCGGTCTCGTCCTCGGCGGGCGGCCTGGGGCGGGTGCGGCGTGGCCGCACGGGCGGGCTGGGCACGAGCGCCTGGTCCGGCAGCATCCCGATCCCGCCGTGGGTGAGGCCGCGCAGCAGCCGGACGGAGCGCGCTCGTTGGAGGGTGACGCTTCCGTGCGCCGCCGCGGTCGCCACCTCCGGGCGCGTGAGCACCCACATCGGGAGCTTCTGCCGGGTGGTGGCCGCTGGTGTCGCGAGCGGCACCACGCGCAGGTGCAGGGTGGGGAGCACGGCGAGCAGGCCCTCGACGGTCCATGGCAGTTCGAGTCCGGCGGGGAGGTCATAGGCGAGCCGCGAGGGACGCGCCGCCCGGTGGGTGGCGACGCCGCTCGGCTCTGGGCTGACCGCGGACTCGGGCCACGCCTGCTCCCCGAGATGCTGGAAGGCGAATCCGACGACGAGGCGGCCGCCGTCCGGCCCCACCACCAGGACGGGCCGGTCCGGCTCGCGCCGGAGCCCGGCACCCTGGGCGGTGACCGTCAGGTCGAGCAGGTCCCGCGGCCGCAGCATGCGGGCGCTGATGGTGAGCCGGCGCTGAACAGGAGGCATGGGCTGCTCCCCCCTGGGGGCGGGGGATGGCGCTGGGTGCGCCACCGGCCCCGTGTTACCAAACTACTGTTGGAGACGGCGGTTCAGCAAGTGTTTCGGGCGCGTTGCAGCGGTGGACGCTCAGTGCGTGCGGCTCACCTGCTCGATGATCCGGGCCACCTCCACCGATTCGCTGGGGTCAACGGGCAACGGCCCGTCCCCGCGGATCGCCTCGGCGAGGAGGCGGAAGAACTCTCCGTAGGCGCCGCGTTCCGCCTCGACCACGCGGACCGCGTCCGGGGTGATGATCCTGCCCCACTCCTCCCGGGACTCCCGGCCGAAATCGGGGTGCGTGGGCAGCATCCCGGCGTCGATGTCCGCCGCCTGCGGGTCCAGACCCCACTTCTCGTAGGTGGCCGCGGTCCCGCGAACCGTGAAGCGTGGGACGGGCATGTTGGGAAGCGGGTCCATGGTCAGGAGCGAGTGCACCCCGGAGGCGTGCAGGAGCCGGACCCGCGCCTCCTCGTCCACGCGGTGCGCCTCGGCCGGCGGCGCGGCGTGGCCCTGCACCTCGCGCACCGGGCCGAAGAGCTGGATCGCCTGGTCGATCAGGTGGAAGCCGAGCTCGGACAGCATGCGGCCGGCCTGGCTCGCGGCGTCGTCGACCCGCCATGATGACAGCCCGGAGGGCCGCCACCAGTCGAAGTGCGCCTCGAACTCGCGGATCTCGCCGAGCTTGCCGCCCGCGATCACCCGGCGCACGGTGAGGAAGTCGGAGTCCCAGCGGCGGTGCTGGTAGACGGTGAGCAGGCGCTCGGCCGCGCGGGCGTGCGCGACCAGGGCCTCGCCGTCGGCGGCACTGAGGACGAACGGGGTGTCGACGACGACGTGCACGCCCTTGGCGAGGGCGGTGGTGCCGAGGTCGCGGTGCGTCTCGGGTGGGGTTGCCAGGATCACCAGGTCGATGGCTCCCGCGTGGGCGGACAGCTTCGCGACGCTCTGGAGGATGTGCGTCCGCGGGTACTGGCCGGCGGCTGCGGCGGCGTGCACCCGGTTGTCGGTGACGATGGCGCGCAGCGTGTAGGTGGGGTCCGCCTGCAGGAAGGGTGCGATGAACACGCGGCCCCCGAGCCCGAACCCGATGAGCGCTGTCCGGATGGGAGCGACCATGGCCCGATGCTAGGCCGAAGCCCCCGTCCGTGTGGCAACCGGTGGCAACTCGACGGCCGCGGACCTGCCCACCCGGGGGCGCCGTGTCACACGGCCCGGTTAGGGTGGAAGACGGACCTGACATTCGAGACGAAGGAGCGCACCCGTGGACATCACCCCACAATCGCTCGTCGTGGTGGCGAACCGGCTGCCCGTCGACGCACAGGTCACGGAGGGCACCGAGGGCCGCACGGTCACGTGGAGGCCCTCCCCCGGCGGCCTCGTGACGGCGATGGACGCCGTCATGCGCTCGAACCCCGGCGCGTGGGTCGGGTGGTGCGGCACGGCCGGCCTCGAACTCGATCCGTTCACGGACGACTCCGGCCGAACCCTCGTGCCCATCCCCCTCTCGGCCACCGACCTCGAGGAGCACTACGAGGGCTTCTCCAACGCCTCGCTCTGGCCGCTGTACCACGACGGCGTCGCCCCACCCGAGTACCACCGTGAGTGGTGGGCCACCTACGAGGAGGTGAATCGCCGCTTCGCGGACGCTGCGGCCGCGGCGGCCGCCGAGGGCGCGACCGTCTGGGTGCACGACTACCAGCTCCAGCTGGTGCCCGCGATGCTCCGGGCGATGCGCCCGGACCTGCGGATAGGGTTCTTCCTCCACATCCCTTTCCCGCCCCACGAGATCTTCCGGCAGATCCCGTGGCGCCGCCAGATCCTCGAGGGATTGCTCGGCTCCGACCTGATCGGGTTCCAGCGCAAGACCGACGCCTCCAACTTCCGCCGCACCCTGCGGATGCAGTTGGGGATGCAGACCCAGCGAACCTTCGTGAAGGTGCCCGGCACCCGGGCCGACGAGCCGGAACGGCTCGTGCGCGCCGAGGCCTACCCGATCTCCATCGACAGCGCCGATTTCGAGGCCCTCGCCCGCAGTCCGGAGGTGCAGGATCGCGCCGCGGAGATCCGGCGCGAGCTCGGCAACCCCGACCTCCTCATGCTCGGGGTGGACCGGCTCGACTACACCAAGGGCATCCGGCACCGTCTGCGCGCGATCGGTGAACTCCTCGACGAGGGCGAACTCGACCCCACCCGCGCCGTGCTCGTGCAGGTCGCGAGCCCGAGCCGCGGCCGCGTGGAGCTGTACCAGGCCATCAGGGACGACATCGAGTCCACGGTCGGCCGTATCAACGGCTCGTTCGCGACGATCGGCCACAACCCGGTGATCCACCTGCACCAGCCGCAGCCGCGCGAGGAGATCGTCGCGCTCTACCTCGCCGCCGACCTCATGCTCGTCACCGCCCTGCGCGACGGCATGAACCTGGTCGCCAAGGAGTACGTGGCGTCCCGCTTCGACGGCGACGGCGTGCTCGTGCTCTCCGAGTTCGCCGGCGCCGCCGACGAACTCACGCAGGCCGTCACCGTGAACCCGTACGACATCGACGGGCTGAAGGCGGCGATCATGCAGGCCGTCACCATGGACCGGTCCGAACGTCGCCGCCGAATGCGGTTCCTCCGCCGCCGCGTGATGGAGAACGACGTCCAGGCCTGGGCCCACCGATTCCTCGACGCACTGACCGGGAGTGAGACATGAATGCAGAACTGGACCAGGCCCTGGAGCGGTTCGCCGCCCGGGAGCGTGTGATCGTCGCCCTCGACTTCGACGGCACGCTCGCCGAACTGGCCGACGACCCGCAGTCCGTCTCCATGCTGCCCCACTCCGCGCGCGCGCTCACCGACCTCGCCGACGACGACGGCGTGATCCTGGCCCTCGTCTCCGGCCGGCCCACCGAGGAGCTCGGGCGCCTGGCGGCGCCGCCGGCCGGCACGGTGCTCATCGGGAGCCACGGCTCGGAGACCGCCACGATCGACGAGTCGGGCCAGCTGACCGCCGCCGACCTCGGGTTGACCGACGCGGAGCGGGCGACCCTGTCCGAACTCATCACCGCTCTGGAGGATCTCACGGGTCACGCGCCGGGCGCCTGGGTGGAGATCAAGCCCGTCGCCGCGGTGCTGCACACGCGCCTCGCGGCCCGGGAGCAGGCCGACGAGGTGATCTCCCGGGCCCTGGACGGACCGGCCACGTGGTCCGGCGTCCACGCGATGAAGGGCAAGGACGTCGTCGAGTTCTCGGTGCGTTCGATGACCAAGGGCGACGCGCTCGCCGACCTGCGAGACTGTTTCGCCGCGGACGGGCCGGTCGGCGTGCTCTTCGCCGGCGACGACGTCACCGACGAGCACGGCTTCGAGGTGCTCGGGGACGGGGACGTCGGCATCAAGGTGGGTTCCGGCGAGACCGCTGCGGCACACCGGGTCGCGGATCCGGAGGCGATCGGCCGCGTCCTCGAGGCGTTGGTGCGGCTGCGGGGCTGAGACCGCAGGACTCAGAAGTTCCGGCGTGGGGGGAGGTCGAAGCGGTCGAGGTCCGAGGCGGTCAGCACCCGTGTCCCGCCCGCCTGCGCCTCGGCCTGCCGCCGCAGTGGCTCGACATCCTGGTAGCGGGACGAGAAGTGCGTCAGGACCAGGGTGTCCGCGCCGCCGGCGGCGGCCAGCCGGCCCGCCTGACCCGCGGTCAGGTGACGGTAGGACGCAGCCAGGTCGGCGTCGTCGTCGGAGAAGGTGCACTCGGTGACGAGGATGTCGGCACCGTCGGCGAGGTGCTCCGCGCCCGCGCACGGCGAGGTGTCCATCACGAACGCGAAGCGCTGGCCCGGACGCCGTTCACTGACGTCCTCCAGCCGGACCCCACGGAGGTGGCCGGTGTGGATGAGCTGGCCGACGTCCTCACCCTCGATGCCGGCAGCGGCGAGCATGTGGGGCAGCATCGTCCGGCCATCCGGCTCCACGAGCTGGTAGCCGTAGGCCTCGATGCGATGGTGCAGCGGCCGGACGAACAGGCCGTCCGCCACCTCGCCCGCGGCGCCGTGGGGGTGGAGGCGCAGGTCGAGGGAGTGCCCCACGACCGCGATCAGGTGCCGCACCGCCTCCTCCCCCGATGCGGGGAAGTGCAGGTGGATCGGGTGGCCCACCTGGTCGAGCCACAACCGCGAGAGCACCCCGGGGAGGCCGAAGCAGTGGTCCCCGTGGAGGTGGGTGAGGCAGATGCGGGTGACCTGGTTCGCGGAGACACCGGCGAGGAGCATCTGCCGCTGGGTGCCCTCGCCCGGATCGAAGAGGATGCCCTGCCCGTCCCAGAGCAGTACGTAGCCGTTGTGGTTCCGCGTCCGGGTGGGCACCTGGGAGGCGGTGCCGAGGACCACGAGTTGGCGCATGGCTCCAAGTGTGCACCGGTGAGCTGCGCCGGAGGACGTGAGTCCGTGAGAATTGGGGGCGTGCGCCGTGGGGCGCGCGGTGGGGTCACGGAGCTCGTGGCCCGCCTGGTGGAAGGGTTGGCGGGAGGATCGTGATGGAACTGCGCGAGTGGCACGGCGTGGCGGTCCCGGACGAGGTGTGGGACGGCGTCGCGGCGATCTATCGCGCGGCGTTCCCGGCGGCGGAGCGCATGGGTGAGGACGTGCTCCGGGCCGGCATCGAGACCGGTGGCCGCAGGCTGTGGACGCTCGGCGGCGTGGACGCGTTCGCCATCGCACAGGACCTGACAACGGCGCCGCCGTGGATGTTTGGCGAGTACCTCGCGGTCCGCGCCGAGGCGCGCTCCGGCGGACTCGGCGGTGAGCTGCTCGGCATGATGCGGGGACTCGGCCGGCCGCTCGTGCTCGAGGTGGAGGACCCGGAGTGGGGTGGCGACATGGCGGTACGGCGCATCCGGTTCTACGAACGGCACGGCGCGCGGCGGGTGCCGGGTTCCGAGCCGTTCCGCGCACCGGACCTCGAGACGCCGGGCGAGAGCGTCCCGATGTGGCTCCTCCAGGTGCCCGCTGATGCCGGCGAGGACCTCGGCGACGAGCTCGGACGGATGCTGATGCGGGCCATCCTCAGCGAGGGGTACGGAGAGACGTAGCATTGACTCGTGCCCATGACACCGCAGTCCCGGTACAAGCGCAGGTTCGACCTCGCGGAGTTCTACGACGCCGTCGTCCTCCTCCCGCCCCAGATCGCGGCACTCGCAGCCAACCGACGCCGCACCACGCTGGACGGCCCCGCCGTCGAGCGCATCATGCTCGCGGTCACCGAGGTGAACGGGTGCCCGGCGTGCTCATGGGCGCACACCCGCATGGCGTTGCGCGAGGGCATGTCGGGCGAGGAGATCAGCGCGCTCCTCTCCGGTGACGGTGAGGTGGTCCCGCCGGGCGAGGCCACCGGGGTGGTGTTCGCCCAGCACTATGCCGACTCGCGCGCCCACCCGGACAGGGCGGCCCATGACGCCCTCGTCCGCGAGTACGGTCCGGAGCGGGCGCGCACGGTGCTGGCGGCCGCCCACGTGATGCACGTGGGGAACATGTACGGCATCCCCTACAGCGCGTTCGTGTCCCGGCTCACTGGCAAGCCGTACGCGGACTCATCCCTCGGGTACGAGGTGGGGATGCAGGTTGCTGGTGCGGCCGTCCTGCCGGTGGCGCTTGTCCATGGGTTGATTCGGTCGGCTGCGGGCGCTCCTCCGGTGCGGTTCGCCGCGGGGTAGGCCACCGCCCCAAGCCTGCTGTGTGGGCCACGTCACCGCAGGTCACGGGTTTGTGACGGTTCTTACGGTCGGTGACGTCCTTTCGTCCCATCCGTGCCACGGGGTGGGGACCTTAGGGTGAATTTCAGGTACACGAAACCTGTCCCCGAAGGCCCACGAGGCCGCTGACAAGGAACGACACATGGCCATCCCCACCATCGAGCACACCGAGACCCCCTCCTTCGCCTGGCGGGGCTTCACCCCCGGCCCCTGGCAGGACCGGATCGACGTGCGCGACTTCATCCAGCGCAACGTGACGCGGTACGACGGCGACGCCTCCTTCCTCGCCGGGCCCACCGAGCGCACCGCCCGGGTGTGGGGCATCCTCTCCGAGATGTTCCCCGAGGAGCGCATCACGGGGGTCCACGACATCGACGCGACCACCCCCTCCACGATCACCTCGCACGCGCCGGGGTACATCGAGGAGGACAGCGAGATCATCGTCGGCCTCCAGACCGACGCACCGCTGAAGCGCGCGATCATGCCCTACGGCGGCTGGCGCATGGTGGCCAACGCGCTCACCACCTACGGCTACGAGGTGGACCCCACCCTCGAGCACATCTTCACCACCTACCGGAAGACCCACAACGACGGTGTCTTCGACGTCTATCCCCCGGACGTGCGCCGCGCCCGCAGTGCCCACATCGTCACCGGCCTGCCGGACGCCTACGGCCGCGGCCGCATCATCGGCGACTACCGGCGGGTGGCGCTCTACGGCGTCGACGCCCTGATCGCGGACAAGAAGCGCGAGCGGGCCGCCCTGGACACCCGCCGCTCGGTCGAGGACGTCATCCGGGACCGCGAGGAGAACTCCGAGCAGGTCAAGGCCCTCGCCGAGCTGAAGCAGATGGCCGCCAGCTACGGGTACGACATCTCCGGCCCGGCCGGCACCGGCCGCGAGGCCGTGCAGTGGCTCTACTTCGCGTACCTCGCGGCGGTGAAGGAGCAGAACGGTGCCGCCATGTCGCTCGGCCGCACCTCCACGTTCCTCGACATCTTCCTGCAGCGGGACATCGAGGAGGGCCTCCTCAGTGAGTCCGAGGCCCAGGAGATCATGGACGACTTCGTGATCAAGCTCCGGATCGTCCGCTTCCTGCGCACCCCCGAGTACGACGCCCTGTTCTCCGGGGACCCCACGTGGGTCACCGAGTCGATCGGCGGCATGGGCGACGACGGCCGCCACCTCGTCACCCGGAACTCGTTCCGGATGCTCCAGACCCTCTACAACCTGGGCCCCGCCCCCGAGCCGAACCTCACGGTGCTGTGGAGCGAGGACCTCCCCGAGGGCTTCAAGCGCTACTGCGCGCAGGCCTCCATCGACACCTCCGCCATCCAGTACGAGTCCGACGAGCTGATCCGCTCCCAGTGCGGGGACGACTCGGGCATCGCCTGCTGCGTCTCCGCGATGGCGATCGGCAAGCAGATGCAGTTCTTCGGGGCGCGCGTCAACCTCGCCAAGGCCCTCCTGTACGCCATCAACGGCGGCCGGGACGAACTCACCGGGAAGCAGGTGGCCCCCGCCTCCGCGCCGGTCAGCGGCACCGTGCTCGACTTCGAGGACGTCATGGCGAAGTACGACTCGCTCCTCGACTGGCTTGCCCAGACCTACGTGGACGCGCTGAACTGCATCCACTACATGCACGACAAGTACGCCTACGAGCGCCTCGAGATGGCCCTCCACGACGGCGACGTGCTGCGCACCCTCGCCTGCGGCATCGCCGGCCTCTCCGTGGCCGCCGATTCCCTCTCCGCCATCCGGTACGCCACCGTGCACCCTCTCCGGAACGCCGAGGGCCTCGTGGTGGACTACCGCATCGAGGGCGAGTTCCCGATGTTCGGGAACGACGACGACCGGGTGGACGCCATCGCGGTGGACCTGGTGGAGCGGTTCATGGCCAAGATCCGCGCCCTGCCCACCTACCGGGACGCGGTGCACACCCAGTCCGTGCTCACGATCACCTCGAACGTGGTGTACGGGAAGCACACCGGCAACACCCCGGACGGCCGCCGCGCCGGCGAGCCCTTCGCGCCCGGCGCCAACCCGATGAACGGCCGCGACACCCACGGCATGCTCGCCTCGGCCCTCTCGGTGGCGAAGCTGCCCTATTCCGAGGCGCAGGACGGCATCTCGCTCACCAACACGGTGGTGCCCTCCGGGCTCGGCCGGACGCCGGAGGAGCAGACCACCAACCTGGTGGGTCTCCTCGACGCCTACATGGGCTCGTCCGGCTTCCACATGAACATCAACGTGCTGAACCGGGACACGCTCCGCGACGCGATGGAGAATCCCGAGAAGTACCCGCAGCTCACCATCCGGGTCTCCGGGTACGCGGTGAACTTCACCCGGCTCACCCGCGCGCAGCAGGAGGACGTCATCTCCCGCACCTTCCACGGGGGCCTGTGACATGACCGCTCTCGCCGCGGTCCGTACTGCCGACCTCCCCCGTGCCGAGGAGCTCGCCGCGGTCCGGGCCGGCGAGGTGGGCTCGCTGCACTCGTGGGAGCTGGTGACCGCCGTCGACGGGCCGGGCACACGCCTCACCACCTTCCTCGCCGGCTGCCCGCTGCGGTGCCTGTACTGCCACAACCCGGACACGCTGCGCATGCGCGACGGGAGGCCGGTCCACGTGGACGAGCTCCTGTCGAGGGTCCGGCGCTACCGGCCCGTGTTCCGCGCCACGCGCGGCGGCCTCACCGTCTCCGGCGGGGAACCGCTCATGCAGGCCGCGTTCGTCACCCGTCTCCTCGAGGGTGCGAAGGAACTGGGCGTCCACACCGCCCTCGACACCTCCGGCTTCCTCGGTAGCCATGCCGACGGCCGCCTGCTCGACTCCCTCGACCTCGTCCTCCTCGACGTCAAGTCCGGCCTGCCGGACACCTACCGGGCGACGACGGGGCGCGAGCTGGCCCCGACCCTCGAGTTCGGCCGCCGGCTCGCCCGCCGCGGCATCGAGACGTGGGTGCGGTTCGTCGTCGTCCCCGGGCTGACGGACGGCGAGGAGAACGTCGACGCCGTGGCCTCCTACGCCGCCTCGCTCGCCACGGTGAGCCGGGTCGAGGTCCTGCCGTTCCACCAGATGGGGCGGGACAAGTGGGACCGGCTCGGGATGGACTACCGGCTCGCGGACACGCAGCCCCCGGCCCCGCAGCTCGTGGAGCGGGTGCGGGGCCAGTTCCGGTCCCACGGACTGACCGTCTACTGAGCGAGACTCGACTCACAGCACGATCAGTGCCCCACGATCCTTGCGAATCGCGCGAGGCGTGCGACAATGGAGGAGCTGTCGCAAGCACGTCGGGATCGAGGAGTTTGCGGGGACAATGGTCTGGCAGTGTGACCTGAATCCGCAGGATGTGGACTCAAGAACCGAAGGAAAAGTGCATGGCAACTGGAACCGTCAAGTGGTTCAACGCCGAGAAGGGTTTCGGCTTCATCGAGGTTGATGGGGAGAACAAGGACGCATTCGTCCACCACTCCGCCATCCAGACCAAGGGCTTCCGGTCCCTCGACGAGGGCCAGAAGGTCGAGTTCGACCTCGTGGCCGGCAACAAGGGCCCGCAGGCGGACAACGTCCGCCCGCTCTGATCTACTCAGAATCCGAGCAAACCCCCACCCGATCGGGTGGGGGTTTCCTCATGCCAGCGTGACCTCGAAGGGCTCACCACGGTTCACGATCCGCACGCGAGCGGCGCCCGATCCGTGCGGGACGAGTACGAACGCCTCCCGGACGAACGCCGCGTGACCGTCGCCGTCGACGTCGCCGCGCACGGTGATCCGCGAGCCCGCCCGGCGCACGGTGAGCGTGGTGCGGACGCGGGCGCCACCAGCGAAGGCGAGGGTCTCGCCGTCGTCCTCCTGGAGGAACGTGGTCCACTCGCCGTCCTCGCGCGGCACGAAGAGGTGCAGCTCGATCTCGCGGGGGGCGAGACCCGCCGTCGAGGCGGGCGCCTCGGGGAGCATCGGGATGAGCGCGCCCGCCCGCGCGAAGAGTGGCAGCCGCTCGAGCGGGGCGTCGGCGGGCACCCAGCGTCCGCCGTCGAGGTACTCCCCGGTGTGCCAGTCGTACCACCCGCCGGCGGGGAGGTAGACCTCGCGGGAGCGCACGCCCGGCCCCACCACGGGCGCGACCATCAGGTGCGGGCCGAGGAGGTACTGGTCATCGATGTCGCGGGCCTGCGGATCCCACTGGTGGTCGAACACGAGCGGCCGCTGCACCGGGGCGCCGGTCTCCGCGGCCCGCAGGAAGCAGGCGTACAGGTAGGGCAGGAGCCGGTAGCGGAGCCGGATCGCCTCACGGGCGATGCCCTCGATGGCGGGGCCGAAGGACCACGCGTACTGGTCGATCGTGCCGGCCATCGCGTGGTTGCGGAAGAACGGGGTGAGCGCCCCGTGCTGCATCCAGCGCGCCAGCAGTTCGGGGTTGCAGTCCTCCGCGAAGCCCCCGACGTCCGCGCCCACGAACGCCTGACCCGAGATCCCGAGGCCGTTACCCATCGGGATGGACAGCCAGAGGTGGTCCCACCGGGACATGTTGTCCCCCATCCAGTTCGCGGCGTAGCGCTGGATGCCGGCGAACCCGGCGCGGGACAGCACGAAAGTCCTCGCCTCGGGCCGGGCGGCCCGCAGCCCCTCGACCGTGCCCATCGCCATCAGCAGGGCGTACTGGTTGTGGAACCTGCCGTGCGAGTACTGCCCGTGGCCGAAGCGCATGCGGTCCGGCGCGATCTCGCCGGTGGCGGGCTCGTTCATGTCGTTCCAGATGCCCGCCAACCCGGAGGCGACGTGCCCGGCGTTGAGCTCCCCCCACCAGGCGCGCGCCTCGGGGAGGGTGAAATCCGGGAAAGCGGTGCGCCCCGGCCAGACCTGACCGATGTAGGTGTCCCCGCCCTCGGTGCGGCACAGGACCTCCCGCTCGACGGCCTGGTCGTGGACCCAGTACCCCGGGTCGTGCTTCACGCCCGGGTCCACGATGGTGACCATGCGAAGGCCCTCGGCGCGGAGGCGGGCGAGCATGCCGGGGACGTCCGGGAACCGGTCGGTGTTCCAGGTGAAGACGCGGTAGCCGTCCATGTGGTCGATGTCGAGCCAGAGGGCGTCGCAGGGGATGTCCCGCTCGCGGTACTCCCGGCCCAGGCCCTCGAGCGCGTCCTGGGTGTAGTCGAACCACCGGCACTGGTGGTAGCCGAGTGCCCACAGCGGGGGAACGGCCATGCGGCCGGTGAGCCACGTGTAGGCCTGAAGGATCCCGGGCATGTCCGGTCCCGCGAAGATGTACTCGATCCACTGGCCGCCGTCGAAGCGGATGGCGATCTCGTCCGGGGCCGTGAGGTCGTAGTGGGCCCGGTACGGGTTGTCGATGAAGGAACCGGACATCGCGCCCGTGGCCGCGCCCTGGTGGTACAGGAACGGAATCGAGACGTAGTACGGGTCGAACTCGGTGGAGGTCTCGTCCGCGCGTGGATCCCCGCTCGGCCGCCCGGCGGTGAACTCCCCGGACGCCTTCGGGTCCAGCACGTCGGTGTTCCAGAGGGTGAAGTCCCGGCCCCGCCGGTTCCCCCTTCCGGCCTTCTCCCCCAGCCCCCAGACCGGGTCGCCCGGCTGGGCGCGACGGCGCAGCACGAACTCGTCGTTGAGGGTGGCGTAGGCCAGCGATTCATCCCCCGACCGCAGGGTCTCGAGGACGGCACTCCCGTCCACCCGGTGGACGTCGATGGCGAACGGTGCCAGGCCGAGCGTCACGGTGACGGCGGCGGTCCGGAGGCGGACGACGTCGTCGCCCCGGTCGAGTGCGAACTCGACCGGCTGCGCGAGCGGGTCCACGGCCACGGCGTGGCTGGGGGCCTCGTCGAACACCCCGCCGCGCGACATCTGGATGCGGACGACGTCCTCTCGCACGACGTCGATGCGCAGGAGCTCCCCGTACAGGTGGGCGAGCAGCCCGTGGTGGGTCTCCTCGACGGAATCGACGTGCTGGAAGTGGAGGAAGTGCCGGTCCGTGGTCGCCGAGTGCGTCACCGGTGGCGCACCGGCGTCAGGCGGTGCGGCCAGTCCTCGTCCCTGACGGGCAGGCGCAGTGCGGCGCGCACCACGGCCTCGACGGGACGCTGGGCGACCCGGACCCCCACGTGGTCCCGGTTCCCCAGCCGGGGGACGAGCACGGACGGCGCGCCGGCCTGCTTCGCGGCGATGACGTCCTTGAAGATCTGGTCCCCCACCATGAGGAGCTCCTCCGGCCGGGGAGTGCGCTCCACGCCGGTGGCGGGGTCGGTCACCCAGTACCGGGCGGCGACGGCGAGCAGCATGTCGGGCGCCGGCTTGCGGTGCGAACGGCCGGTGTCGTCGTCGTCCTCCGGGCCGAGGCAGTCGAACGGGGTGACCACCCCGGTGACCAGGTCGTCGAACAGGCGGTGCACCTCGGTCACGCGCCGGCCCGAGCAGTTGCTCACGATGAAGGTGAGGAAGCCGGCGTCGGAGAAGCTGCGGAGCCGCGCCTGGGCGTCGGCGGGCACCTCCGGGGCGTGGAAGTCGGTCACCGTGCCGTCGATGTCCACGCAGATCGCCAGCGAGTCCGGCGAGAGCTCCCGCACGTCCTCCGGCGTGATGTCCAGGAAGCTGCGAACCACGAAGTCCGGGGCGAGATATCTCATCGACTGCCTCCTTGCTCAGCTGGGGCCACAGTACCGCTGCCGCGCGCGCGGCGTGTGCTCCGTGGGCCGCTCACCGGCCGCGCGCGTGCACCTGCTCGATGATCCTCATCGCCGCCAGCGCGTCCTCCGGATCCACCGGAAGCGGGCCGCCGTGGGTGAGCGCCGCGGCCAACAGCCGGTAGAACTCGCCGTAGGCGCCGCGCTCCGGCCGCACGCACCGTGAGGCCTCCGGGGTTCCGAGGGTGCCCCACTCCTCCTCCTCGCGGATGCCGTACGCCGGGTCCGAGGGCGTCATCCCGGCATCCAGTTGCCGCTCCTGCGGGTCCATCCCCCAGGACTCGAAGGTGGCCGCCGTGCCGAGCACGCGGAAGCGCGGCGCCGGCAGCCCGGTCACGATGTTCATCGAGAGGCGCGACCGGACCCCGGAGGCGTGCAGCAGGGAGACGAACGCGTCGTCGTCGGCCTCGGCCTCTCGGGGCTCGGAGTGGCGGGCGGTCTCGCCGTACACCTCGACGGCCGGGCCGAAGAGCTGCAGCGCCTGGTCGATGAGGTGCGGCCCGAGGTCCGCCAGCAGGCCGCCGCCCTCGGCGATCGTGGCGGTGCCCTTCCATGAGCGCAGGCCGGCCGGCTTCCACGAGTCGAAGCGGGACTCGAGGAGGACCACCTCGCCCAGCGCTCCCTCGGCGAGGAGGCGGCGGACGGTCAGGAAGTCGGAGTCCCAGCGCCGGTTCTGGAAGACGGTGAGCACTCGGTTGGCCGCACGCGCCTTCGCGAGCAGGGCCTCGCCGTTGGCGACCGTGGGGACGAAGGGCTTGTCCACCACGACGTGCAGCCCGGCGTCCAGCGCGGCGTCCGCGAGGGCCAGGTGGGTGGACGGCGGGGTCCCGATAACCACGAGGTCCAGGTCGGCCGCACCGGCGAACAGCTCCTCGGTGGTGGGGACGACGCGCGCGGTTGGGTGGAGCTGGGTGGCGAGCGCGGCACGTTCCGGGTTGCCGGTGACGATGGCGTCGAGGGAGTAGTCCGGGTTGTCGGCGAGGAAGGGCGTGTGGAACACCTTCCCGGACATGCCGAAGCCGATCATGGCGGTGCGGATGGTCATGCGTTCGATCCTAGGGTGGGTGTCGGTGCTGGGGACGCGTGCCGCACACTGGGGGCGTGACGGATGCCGCTGACTGGTTCGCGCTCGCGTGGGCTCACCTCCAGCCGGACGGCGCGCTCAGCGTGGATGCCACCGTGCTCGCTGCGGCCGGGCTCGCCCTCCTCGCGCTGCTCGTCCCCGCCGCGTGGCGCTGGACCCGGATCGCGGTGACGGTGGTGCACGAGCTGGGGCACGCCGTCGTCGGGATGATGGCGGGGCGGCGCTTCACGGGGCTCGTGCTGCGGCCGGACATGTCCGGGCACACCGTGACCGTGGGGCGGACGCGCGGGTTCGGCCTCGCCGCCTCCACGTGGGCGGGGTATCCGGCGCCGGCGCTCGTGGGTGCCGGCGTGGCACGCCTGGCACTGGAGGGCTGGGCGCCGCCGCTCCTTGCCGCTGGTGCCGTGCTGACGCTCCTGGGCCTGTCGCGGGCGCGCAGCCTCTACACGGGCGTGGTGTTGCTGGTGCTCGCGGCCGGACTCGGGGTGCTGTGGTGGTGGGGCACCGCGCAGGTGCAGGGCGCGGCGTTGTTGGGGGTGGGACTGTTCCTCCTCGGCGGCGCCTGGCGTCATCTCCTGGCGGTGGCCGCGCGGCCGGGGTGGGATTCCGACCCCGGGATCCTCGCCCGGCTCACCCACCTCCCGCGCGTGGTGTGGGTGGTGAGCCACGCCGTCGCCATCGCCGCGGCCAGCTGGTGGCTGGTGGACGGCCTGCCGTTGTGAGTCGAACGGTAGGACCGGGGCCGCCACACTCGAACACGTGTACGATGGCCTCATGGTGGCCGACGGCGAGGTGCCGCCCTGGTGGGCGGGGCACCAGCGGATCCTGAACGCCCGGGCGGTGCCCGCGCGGTACACGCGCTGTGAGCCCGTGCCCGTGCGCGTGCGCCTCCGGTGGGCGAACGACGGCGAAGAGGTCATCGAGACCAGCGCCACCGCGTGGACCACTCCCCTCGTGCTCGTGATGGTGGAGGACTCCCGCTCGATCACCCGCGGGGTGTGGGTACCCGCCCGGGACGTGAGCCGCATCGAGAGGGCAGACTGAGGGCCATGTGTGGACGGTATGCGAGCTTCCGCAACGACGACGACGTGGCACGTGCCTTCCGTGTGGCCGACGTGGTGGCGCCCGGCTCCGTGCCCCCGAGCTGGAACGTGGCGCCGACTGACGACGTCCGGGTGGTGCTCGACCGCTCCCCGAAGGACGACCCCACGGCGAAGCGACGCCAGCTGCGCACCGCCCGGTGGGGCCTCGTCCCGCCCTGGGCGTCGGATCCCTCCATCGGCAGCCGGATGATCAACGCCCGCTCCGAGACCATCCTGACGAAGCCGGCCTTCCGGAACGCCGCCCGCCACCACCGCCTCATCCTCCCGGCGGAGGGCTACTACGAGTGGCAGAAGCTGGACGCCGCCGGGAGGCGCAAGCAACCCTGGTTCCTCAGCGACCCCGACGGCGCCCCCCTCGCCTTCGCGGGGCTCTACGAGTGGCGGAAGGACCCGGACCTGCCGCCGGACGATCCCGCCGCGTGGCTGTGGACCTGCACCATCATGACCACCACCGCCTCCGATGCGCTGGGCCACGTCCACGACCGCTCCCCCGTGATCGTGCCGGCGGACCTGCTCGACGCCTGGCTCGATCCCGCGCTCACCGACCCGGACGAGATCCGGGCCCTCCTGGCGGCCATGCCGGAACCACGTCTCACCCCGCGGCCGGTGGGCCGAGCCGTGGGTTCGGTCCGCAACGACGGACCGCACCTCATCGACCCGGTGGAACCCGAGCGCCCCGCGGACGAGTGACCCGTGGGCTGAGCGCCCGGCCGGTCAGGGTGAGACCTCGAACACCCCGCGCGCCCCGCGCTCGGCGTCCACCATCACGTGGGACACGAACGGGTAGTGCCCCGCCTCCGGGAACGCCAGTTCCACGAAGCCACCCTGCGCCGCCGCCAGGGCGAGCGTCTGCGAGCCGCCGGTGCCGCCGTCGTCGCTGCGCAGCAGGTAGGCGCCCTCCGCCCAGGTGGTGTCGAACTGGCCGCCCACCACGTGGAAGGAGGTGGGCCGGTTGGGGCCGGCGTCGAGGACCCAGACCCGCACCCGCTCCCCCACCCGGGCCGGCAGGGGCCGGGCGTCGTACTGGTCGGCGTACCCGTTGAACACGACGAGGTCCGGCCGCTCGGCCGCCACCTTGTCCACATCCACCTCGCCGCCGTCCGCCCCGAGGTAGAACTCCGACTGCACGAGCACGTAGGAGCGGTCCACCGGCGGCAGGTCCGGTGGTTCGATGATCAACGCCCCGAACATCCCGTTGGCGATGTGGGCGCTCATCGGCATGGTCGAGCAGTGGTACATCCAGATGCCGGCGCGCGTGGCGGTGAAGCGGTACACCAGCGACTCCCCGGGCGCGATCGTCCGCATGGGCCGGTCCGGGGCGAGGGCGCCGGCGTGGAAGTCGATCGAGTGCCCGATGGTGCCGTCGTTGACGAGCGTGATCTCGAAGACGTCTCCCACGCGGCCGTGGAGGATCGGGCCCGGCGCGGTCCCGTTGTAGGTCCACAGGGTCTGGACGATCCCGGGTGCCACCTCCTGCTGCTGCTCCCTGACCGTCAGGGTGAGTTCGTGCACCGTGTCCTCGCCAAGGGCCGGCAGGACGGCGTCCCGGGCCACGAAGTCCGGGTCGAACTCGCCCATGGGACGGTCGGTGGCATGGCCGGCCGGGTGGTTGTCCTCCGGGGTCGGAGCCGCAGGTGCGGCCGCCTCGCCCTCGACGTGGACCGTGAACACCATCCCCATCTGCCGGTGCCCCACCACCGAGCACCATCCGTCGAGCTCCGTGGTGACGACGCCCGCGTCGAGGGTGGCGGACTCGCCGGGCGCCAGCCGGGCGGTCCCCATCCCTCCCGCGAGCACGAGATCGTGGACCTCGCTGTCGTCCGTGTTGACGAGGTCGATCACGAGCCGCGTCCCGGCAGGCACCGTGACCTCCGAGGGGAAGAAGCGCATGTCCCGTGCCTCCACCGCGACGGTCCGGGTGGGAGCGTCCGTCACGCCGCTC
>DBPQ01000030.1:81228-91568 GCA_002304945.1 Actinomycetales bacterium UBA1416
CCGCCGGGTCCGCGGCTGCCGCGGCGGCAACCGCGAGGACGACGACGGCGAGACCCACCACCGCCGTCCGCCGGGCGGGCGGGGGCGCTGCGTCCGCGACGGTGACATCCCCGGGCGCGCTCGTCGCACCGGCGGCCCTGCGACCCGCCCGCAGTCCACGGACCAGCAGCGGGAGGAACGCGGCCAGTCCGGCGAGAACCAGTACCGTTGCCGCCACGCGCACCAGGCTCGGCACGGGAGCGGCTGCGACCACGAGACCACCATTCACAAGGGCGAGGCGCAGCCCGGCCGCCCGGTCCATCTCCGCTGCGGTGGCCCGGACACGGGCGGGCCCGCCGCCGCGGGCCACGGGCACGAGGTGGGAGAGCGCGCCGAGCAGGATCTGCGCGCCGAAGCCCACAGCGAGCAGGGGCGCCGCCCACGTCACCCGCGCGGAGACCGTCTCCCACGTGGCGGAGAGGGCGACCGCCACGGCCAGGACGGCGAGTGTTCCGAGCAGCCAGGCGAACCCGGCGAGCAGCGACCACGAGGCGTAGCTCTCCGGCCTCCGCTGCCACCCGGTACGCACGAACGGGGTGGCCACCAACACGAGGCCGGACAGGTACACGGCGAGTGCCCCGGCCACCACGACGGGCGGCCCGAGCCACGCCGCCAGGGCGGTGCCGAGGATCCCGAGGAGCAGGACGGGCAGGGCGCGGCGGGTGGCCGCCTCCGCGCCCGGCACCATGCGGGTACGCAGCACGGTGGGCCAGAGGGTGACGATAGTGCCGGCGAAGGTGAGGCCCACCCACCCGAGCAGGTTGACCGCCGCGTGGGCGAGCCGGAGCCGGGTGTCGAGGGGGTCGGCGAGGCCGCGGGCGAGCAGCACGCCGAGCGTTGCGCCTACTGGGAGGAAGGCCGTGGCGGCCACGTAGTACCGCACAACGTGGGCGAACCGGGCGGCCAGGGCCCGCCGCACACGCCTCAGCAGGTCGAGCCCGTGCCAGCCCACGGCGCCTGCCACCGCGAGCGCGCCGGCCACCACGATGCCCCACCAGTCCCCGGGTACACCGGTCACCACTGCCGCGGTCCCGCCGTTGAGGAGGAGCAGGCGCACGTTCTGGTCCCGCCGGTCGTGGTCACCCGCGGGCGTGCGCAGTAGGGCATCGGCGAAGTGGCGGCTCCACACGAGGATGGCGTGGCCGAGCGCCCCGAGGAGCAGGAGGTGGAGCATCAGCCAGCGTGGTGCGGGCACGAGGGGGTGCACGAGCGCGACCGCCCCGGCCGCGGCGAGCCACGCGACGGTCGGGATGTCCCGCAGGAGCCAGAATCCGCGGGTCGAGGCGGTGGCGGTCATGGGGTCCTCCGATCGGCACGTGACCTCGCGGAGAGGACCCGCCAGGCGGCCACGCCCACGAAGAGCAGGACGGCGAGGACGTTGGTGACTCCCCCGGCCCGCCAGGCGCCGGGGAGGAGGAGGGCACCACCGAGCCAGAGTCGCACCACGAGCGAGGCGTGCAGCAGGGCGAAGGGCACCCACAGGAGCGGGTGGTAGGGCAGCGGCCGCCGGAGCACGGCGGGCAGGATCACCGGGGCGTGCGCCATGATCATCGAGAGGGTGAAGCCGAGGAATACCGCGTGCACCGCCGCGTCGTAGGCGGCGCCGGTGAGGACCTGCCCCCGCAGCAGCCACACGAGCCCTGCGACCACCAGCCAGGCGTACCCGCCGAGCATGGCCGCCGCCATGAAGCGCACGAGGCCCGTGCCCCGGATCGTGCGACGCGCGACGTCGTGGTGGGCCAGCCATCCCGTCAGGACGACGACGGCGAGGCCGAGCAGCGGCGTCGTCGCCGGCCAGAGGAGGGTGGCCGCCACGGCGGCCATGAGCCCGCCGGCCAGTGCGACGAGGGTGCCACCGGCGCCGGAGCCCATCGCGAGGCGGGCGAGTTCGAGCCGCTCCCCCGCGATCGTGAGGATCACGAAGCCCACGAGCCACGGCAGGAGGACCGGCACCTCCACTCCCCCCAACCAGAGACCGGCCGCGCCCACGGCGAGGACCGCGCCGAGTGCCTGGACGAGGACGGCGTCGTCACGCTGGCGGAGCCAGAGCCGGTGGTACACGGCAACCAGCGCCGCCGACCCGCCGAGGAAGGCGGTTCCGCCGGCCGCCGGCGGTACGGGTGCGAGCGCGAGCACCACGCCGGCGCCCAGGAGAGCGGGGGCCGCGAAGCCGAGTGGCCGGTCGAGGGCGATCGCGCGCTCCAGGGCGATGAGTGTGCCCACGAAGCCGAGCACGAGGATGATGCCGTGCACCTCGGGGAGCCGCTCGACCGCGGGAACCGGCACCTGGAGCAGCATGAGGGCAGCGTGGAGGCCCGCGAGGAGGGCGAGCCCACCGGGAACGAGGAGGATGACGCGGTGCGGCGCGGCGGCGCGGGTCATCGAGGACCGGCCAGCCGGAGGAGGCAGCCGCGCTCCTCGGCGAACGGCACCAGTTCCGGGGTGACGTCCCGCCGGCCCGCGGCCTCGAGCGCTCCCTCGACGAGGCCGAGGTGGAGGGCGCACACGACGTCCGGGTGGGCGCGGGCGGCGTCGAGGACGGGACACCGGGTGAGGAGCAGCGTGCCGGCACCTCGGTCCTCCGGTGCGAAGCTGGCCATGAGCGCGGGGATGTCGGACTCCTGGGTGCGGCCGTGCGCGCGCCCCGCGGCGCGCCCCTCCCGGGCGGGGTCCGGGAAGGTGGCCTGCAGGTGGGCTGCCAGTGCCGCGACGACGGCGGAGGAGCCCCCGGGCTGGGCGGCTGCCGCGAGTTCATAGAGCCAGGCAGGCCGGCCCCGTCCCTGCACCTCCGCCCGGACGCGCCGGAGATGCCCGGAGTCGAGGAGATGGTCGAGATGATCGCGCACGCTGTTCGGGTGGAGACCGAGCTCGTCGGCGATCGCGGCCACGCTCACGGGGCCGCGATCCGCGATCACGTCCAGCACCGCGGACCGGGTGGCACCAAGGTCCACGGGCCAGTCGCGCGTGGCGGGCCGAGGCCCGCAAGTCGGCCCGGAAGCATTTATCACGGTGCCACCGTATTATATGGACCTCCGGTTGAACCACTTCACGAGCTCGAGCACCGGGACGATCGTGACGGCGACGCCGAGGATGACGGCCCAGTCCAGCGGGTCGAGCGTCACCGTGCCGAACGCACCCTGGAGGACGGGCACGTGGATGATGGCGAGCAGCAACGCCGACTCCCAGAGGATCGCCAGGTTGAGCCACCTGTTGACGAAGGGGCGGACCCACCCGGGGGTCCGGTCGGAGCGGAGGCTGTAGGCCTTCAGGAACTCCACCGCCACCAGCGAGGCGAACACCATGGTCATCGCCTGCTCCAGCGGCCTGCCGGAGGCCAGGGCCCAGCCGAACAGGCTGGTGTTGATGAGGGCGGACCACGCGCCACCGGTGAGCATCAGTGCCACGACCGGGCGGGTGAACACGCCGATCCGCGGGTCCCGTGGCGCCCGGCGCATGAGGTCGGGCTCCGGCGGGTCGACGGCCAGGGCGAGGGCGGGCAGACCGTCGGTGGCGAGGTTGACGTAGAGAATCAGCACGGCGGACAGCGGGAGCGGCAACCCGATGAGCATCGCGGCCATCATGAGCCCGATCTCGCCGATGTTCGCCGAGAGGAGGTACATCAGGTACTTCTTGACGTTGGCGAAGACGCCGCGCCCCTCCTCGATCGCGGCGACGATCGAGGCGAAGTTGTCGTCCGTCAGCGTCATCGCCGCGGCTTCCTTGGTGACATCCGTGCCGGTGATCCCCATGGCCACGCCGATGTCCGCCTTCTTCAGCGCCGGTGCGTCGTTCACGCCGTCCCCGGTCATCGCCACCACGTGGCCGCCGGCCTGCAGGGCGGTGACCACGCGCAGCTTGTGCGCCGGGGAGACCCGGGCGTACACGGCGATCGTCTCCACGTCCCGGTGCAACTCCTCCTCCCCCATCTCGTCCAGCTCGGCGCCCAGCACCACCCGCCCGTCCGTGAGGAGGCCGAGTTCACGGGCGACGGCGGCGGCGGTGGCCGGGTGGTCCCCGGTGATCATGACGGCGCGGATGCCGGCGCTCGCGCAGGTGGCGATCGCGTCCCGGGCCTCCGGGCGTGGCGGATCGATCATCCCGACGAGCCCGAGCAGCGTCAGCTCGTCCTGGGCGGTCCCGGGTTCGGGGTCGCTGCGCACGGCGACGGCGAGGACCCGCAGGGCCTCGGAGGCGAAATCGTGGGTGACGGCGAGCACCGCGTCCCGGACATCGTCGTCGAGCGGGACGACCCCGTCTGAGGTCAGCACCCGCGTGCAGCGGGGCAGCACCACCTCCGGCGCACCCTTGGTGTAGGCCCGCACCCCGCCGTCGACGGCGTGGAGGGTGGTCATCCGCTTGGTTTCGGACGTGAAGGGGATCTCGTCGATGCGGGGCTGGGCCCGGTCGAGGTCCTCCTTCGCGAGGCCGGCCTTGGCGGCCGCGACGACGAGCGCCCCCTCGGTGGGGTCACCCTCGATGTCCCACACCCCGTCCCGCTCGACCAGGCGCGCATCGGAGGCGAGGGCCGCCGCGGTGAGGAGGCGGGCGATGATCGTCGCGTCCCCACCGTGGAACGCGCCCGACGGGTCGTAGCCGGAGCCCGAGACCTCGACGACTTCACCACCGACGTGGAGACGGCGCACGGTCATCTCGTCCTTGGTGAGAGTGCCCGTCTTGTCCGAGCAGATCACCGAGGTGGACCCGAGGGTCTCGACGGCGGGGAGGCGCCGCAGCAGCGCATTGCGCTTCACCATCTTCTGCACGCCGATCGCCAGCGAGATCGTGACCACCGCGGGCAGTGCCTCCGGCACCACCGCGACGGCGAGGGCGATGCCGAACAGCAGCATGTCGACGAGTTCCTGGCCTCGCAGCAGACCCAGCCCGGCCACCACGAGCACCAGCACGATCGCGGCGCGGGCGAGGACGGTGCCCACACGGTCGAGGTTCTGCTGCAGCGGGGTCCGCCCCGTCTCCACCGTCTCCAGCAGCGTGGCGATGGTCCCCACCTCGGTCGCCATCCCCGTGGCGACGACGACGGCGAGCCCACGCCCGTAGGTCACCGCGGTGGCGGCGTGGACCATGTTGACGCGGTCTCCGATGGCGAGGTCCTCCTCCAGCGGAGCGATGGACTTCCGCACGGCCTCCGACTCGCCCGTGAGGGCCGCCTCGTCCACCTTGAGGTTCACCGACCGGAGGACGCGGGCATCGGCGGGGACCCGATCCCCCGTCTCGAGGAGGATCACGTCGCCGGGGACGAGATCCTGGGCGGGCACCTCGACCTCGCGCCCCTCCCGCACCGCCGTGGCCGTTGGTGCGGCCAACTCCCGGAGGGCGTCGATGGCGCGTTCCGCCCGGTACTCCTGGACGAAGCCCAGCAGCACGGCGAAGACCACGATCACGAGGATCACCACGGACTCGACGCCCTCCCCGAGCGCCACGGAGATGACGGTCGCGACCAGTAGGATGATGATCAGGACGTTCCTGAACTGGTCGAGCAGGATCCGCCAGGGCGGGACACGCCCGGCCGCCGCGATCTCGTTGGGGCCGTACCGTTCGAGCCGCGCCGCCGCCTCATCCGGCGTGAGACCGCCGGGTGCGCTCCCGAACGCGGCGAGCACGTCATCGGTGCTGCGGGCCCAGGGAGTCGTGCACTGTCCGGCCACCTCTCCACTGAAGCACACCCGGGGGCCGATCCGTGGAGGATCGGCCCCCGGGAGGGTCACGCAGGTGTCACGCTCCGGGCGGGGTGCCCTCGGCGTTCGACACGGTGGCATCGACCTGGATCGACGCGCCACCGGGCAGGGAGGAGACACCGACCACGCGACGCGCCGGCACGTAGCCGGGGAAGAAGGTCGCGTAGACCTCGTCCACGGCGTCCAGGTCCGCGATGTCCGCCAGGTAGAGGTTGACCTTCACGATGTCGTCCATCACGTGGTCCACGCTCTCCACGATCGCCCTGATGTTGGCCAGGCACTGCTGCGCCTGCTCCCTCACCCCGCCGGCGACCATCTCGCCGCTCGCCGGGTCCACCGGCAGCTGCGCCGTGATGTGGTTGTAGTGCGAGAACGCCACGGACTGCGTGGAGAGCGCGTCGCGGGGGGCGGCGTCCGTGTCGTGGGGCTCGATGACGAGGAGGGCCGCGTCCTCGGGGGCCTGCGGGGGCGTGCCGTCACCATGTGACACCACGGCCTCGACCTGCACGGCAGCGCCCAGCGGCAGCGCGGCCGCGTTGACCACGGTCCGCGCGGGGCGGTAACCGGGGAAGTAGGACGGGTAGACCTCGTCGACGGCGTCGAGGTCCGAGAGGTCGGTGAGGAACACGGTGACCCGCACGACGTCGTCCATCACGTGGCCGATGCTCCGGAGGATCGTCTGCACGTTCTCGAGGCACTGCCGGGCCTGTTCCGTCGCCCCGCCGGCGACGAGCTCGCCGGTCCGCGGGTCGATCGGGAGCTGGGCGGTGAGGTTGTTGTAGTGGGAGAAGGCCACGGTCTGGGTGGATCCCGGCAGCCGTGGGGCCTCGTCGGTGTCGCGCGCGACCTTCACGAGGTCGCCGGCCTGCGGGGCGTCCGGGATGGAGCCCTCGCCGTTGGAGAGCAGGGCCTCGATCTGGACAGCGGCGCCCTTGGGCAGGGCGGCCACGCCGACCGTCGTACGGGTCGGGACGTAGAGCGGGAAGTAGCTCGCGGAGACCTCGTTCACGGCGTCGAGGTCGGAGAGGTCGGTGAGGAAGACGGTGAGCCGGACGACGTCGTCCATGACGTGTCCGATGCTCTCGACGACGGCCCTGACGTTCTCGAGGCACTGGCGAGCCTGCTCGCTCGCGCCGCCGGCCACCAGTTCACCGGTGGCCGGGTCGATCGGCAGCTGGGCCGAGAGGTTGTTGTAGTGCGAGAAGGCCACCGTCTGGGACGAGAGCGGGCTCCTCGGGGCGGCGTCGGTGTTGCGCGGGTTGGTGGCGTTGAGGCTCACGGCAGGCTCCTGAGTGTTGTCGAAATGTGAGGCTGCCGGCAGCGGTGCCGTCGTCCAGCCTGTGGTCTCCAGGCCGGTCGTCCGGGACACCGACGTCCTGAACGCTCCACTCTGGTACGTACGTACCATAACAGCAGTGATGTCTCGTCGGAAGCCCCTGCGCCGGATCAGTACACCGGGCTCCACATGCGCTCCCGCACGCGGGCGCCGAGGTCGGCGGGCCGCGGTACGCGGGCGAGGCCCTGGTCGTGGGCGAGCTCGGCGACGGCGACGGCGATGCGCGCCGAGACCTCCCGGATGTCCCGTAACGGCGGGTACAGGCTGCCGCTCGCGAGCTGCTCCTTTGAGACCAGGTCCGCGAGAGTGCGGGCCGCCACCATGAACATCTCGTCGGTCACGCGCGCCGCCTCGACGGCGGTGACCCCGAGACCCACGCCCGGGAAGATGTAGGCGTTGTTGCCCTGGCCGGGCACGAGGGTGCGACCCCGGTACTCGACCGGAGAGAACGGGCTGCCGGAGGAGAACACCGCTCTCCCCTCGGTCCACTCGTAGGCCCGGGCGGCGGTGCACTCCGCCTTCGACGTCGGGTTGGACAGGGCGAAGATGACGGGCCGCTCGTTCAGCTCCGCCATCCGCCGGACCACCTCCTGCGTGAACGCGCCGTGCTGCCCCGAGACCCCGACGAGGAACGTGGGACGCACCTCCTCGACCGCTCCGAGCAGGTCGGGGGCGTGGACGGCCTCGTGGGCGAAGGGACGCTTGTTCTCCGTCAGGTCGGTGCGGCTCGCCACGACGAGGCCCCGGGAGTCGACGAACCAGCAGCGCGACCGCGCCTCCGCCGTCGTCAGCCCCTCCTCGACCATGGCGGCCGCGATCAGGGTGGCGATGCCCAGCCCGGCGCCGCCGGCGCCGTGGAAGAGGAACCGCTGGTCGGCCAGCGTGCCCCCGGTGACCCGGAGCGCCGAGAGCACCCCGGCAAGCGCCACCGACGCGGTGCCCTGGATGTCGTCGTTGAAGGTGCAGTACCGGTCGCGGTAGCGGCGCAGCAGGCGGAAGGCGTTGGCGTTGCCGAAGTCCTCGAACTGGACGAGGGCACGCGGGAAGCGGGTGGTCACCGCCTCCATGAACTCGTCCAGCAGGGCGTCATAGGCCTCTCCGCGGAGACGGGGTTCCTTCATGCCCACGTAGAAGGGGTCGTCCACGAGGTCCTGGTTGTTGGTGCCCACGTCGATGGTGATGGGCAGGGTGGTGGCCGGGTCGATGCCGGCGCACGCGGTGTAGAGGGAGAGCTTCCCGATCGGGATGCCCATGCCGTTGGCGCCGAGGTCGCCGAGCCCGAGGATGCGCTCGCCGTCGGTGACCACGATGACCCGCACGTCCTCGCGTGGCCAGTTCGCGAGGAGCTCCGCCACCGAACCGCGGTCCTCCGCGGTGATATACATACCCCGGGCGCGGCGGAAGATGTGCGAGAACTTCAGGCATGCCTGCCCGACGGTGGGGGTGTACATGATCGGCATCATCTCCTCCACATGGTCGGTGACCACGCGGTAGAAGAGGCTCTCGTTCCGGTCCTGCAGGTTGGTCAGGATGGTGTACCGCGACAGGTCCGTGGCGGCGGCGCGCACGTTCTCCAGCACCCGCGCCTCCTGCACCTCCTGGGGGATCACCTGGTGGGGCAGGAGGCCGCGCAGGCCGTGCCGCTCCCTCTCCTCGCGGGTGTGCGCCGTCCCGTGGTTGAGCAGGGGGTCGTGGAGCAGGTCGGGGCCGTGGGGGGTCATGGATGTCCTGTCGTCATTGCCTGAGTCTGCAGGTCAGGCTACTCCGGGCTCATGGAACGGCCGGCCAGCCGTCGTTGGAACAGGCGGCGACGAGCCGGCCACGCTCGTCGAGGTGAACCGTGAGCGCGGCCTCGAAGCCGGCGTCCGCGTCGATGCCGAGGTTCCCGGCCTCCGCCCGCAGCCGCTCGGCCGCCCCGGGACCGGATCCCTCCTCGGCCTTCCCGATCGACTTGGCTCCCGCGTAGGCGTCGACGGCGGAGCGCAGGACGGCACTCAGGCCCGGGGAGACGCGGTGCTCCGGCGGGAGCTGCTCGAGAAGGAACACGGCGTCGTGCAGGAGGAGCACTGCCGGCGCCGGGGCCACCTCCCGGCGCGCGGAGTGGAAGTAGCGCAGCACCGGGTACGCCAGCTGCTGCTCCGCGGCCTCGCTCACGGCGGACGCGACCGCCGTGAGGTGGGTGTGCATCGAGTGGCCGGGATCGCCGAGCTGGGCGTGCCGGACCAGCTCGGACGGGCTGCCGCCCAGCGCCCGAACCGAGGAGGCCATGGAACGCCGCTTGATGGCCGCGGAGATCACCGAGATGACGTAGGAGAGGGAGATGGTGAGCACGATCGTGGTGATCAGGGTGGTGGCCGTGGCGAACAGCGTCCAGGGGAGGCCGGACGGGATGAGGTCGCCGTACCCGAGGCTCGAGGCCGTCGTCGTCACGAAGTACCAGAGCTGGGTGAGATCGGCGTGGGAACCGGTGGTGTTGGAGACCACGCTGCCCGGGTGCGCGGCCAGCACGAGCCACGTGCCGAGCACGGTAGGACGGCGATCGGATCACCGCCCCCGCACCGCGTTCAGGACGCGGTCTCCGGTGGTCGCAGCGCCCGGACACACTCCTCGATCTCGCGGCGTGCCTGCCGGAGCGCGGCGGTGGCCGTGACGCCGCCGAAGTCCGGCAGGAGATCGGCCTGGTCGAGAGCGGCGCGGAGGGCCTGCACCGCGGAGGAGAGTGCCGCGACCGGGCGTGCCCTCGCCGGGTCCGGCCCATCCGCGACGAGGTCCTCGAGACAGTCCGCGAGGTCGACGAGGCGTGACCGCCCGATCGTCCACACGCCGGCGCGCCCGTACGCGCCCTGGGCGAGGAGGTTCGGGATGAGCTGGTCGGACACCCAGGTGGCCTCCTCGACGGCGCCGCTCACCTGCTCCTCCCAATCCGCGCGGGCACGACGACGCGAGAGCAGGACGCCGAGCGCGACCGCGGCAGCGACGAGCAGGAGGAGGACCAGCCACCACCAGCCGAGACCGGCGTCGGAGACCGGCTCGTCATCCGCGCCGGGCTCGTCCTCCGCGACGGCCGGGAGGCTGGGCGACGCGGTGGGAGCGGCCGCCGGGGCGGTGGTCGGCGCTGGCGGTGCAGGCGCCGTCGTCGTCTCGACCGGAGGGGAGGTCGCGACGGGTGGCGCGGGGCTCGCCGCCGGTGGCAGCGTGGGCACGGACGGCAGGGTGGGCAGCGACGGCAGGGTGGGAAGGGACGTGGGGAGGGACGGGAGGGTGGGCAACGC
>DBPQ01000077.1 GCA_002304945.1 Actinomycetales bacterium UBA1416
TGGTGCCGGACGTGTAGAGGATGAACAGCGGGTGCTCGGCCGGGACGGCCACGGGGGCGTGCTCGGTGGACTGGCGGGCGACGACGTCGTGCCACCAGTGGTCCCGTCCCTCCACCCACGTCTGGGGCTCGCCCGTGCGGCGGAACACGAGCACGTTCTCCACCGGGGTGTCGCCGTGGGCGAGCGCCTCGTCGACGGCGTCCTTCAGGGGCAGTGCCCTGCCGCGGCGGTACTGGCCGTCGGCCGTGATGACGAGGCGGGCCTCGGCGTCGAGGATGCGCGAGTGCAGCGCCTCGGCGGAGAAGCCGCCGAACACCACGGAGTGCGGGGCGCCGATCCGCGCGCAGGCGAGCATGGCGATCACGGCCTGGGGGACCATCGGCATGTAGATCGCCACCCGGTCCCCGGTGGCGACGCCGAGCTCGGCCAGGGCGTTCGCGGTGCGGGCCACCTCGTCACGGAGACGGGCGTAGGTCCAGGTGTCCCCGGTGCCGTCCTCGGCCTCGAAGTGGATGGCCACGCGGTCCCCGAGGCCGTTCTCCACGTGCCGGTCCAGGGCGTTGTACGCGGCGTTGAGCGTGCCGTCGGCGAACCAGCGGGCGAACGGTGCGTCGGAGAAGTCGAGCACCTCGGTGAACGGGGTGTCCCAGCTGAGCAGCTCGCGGGCCTGGCCGGCCCAGAAGGCCTCCCTGTCGGCCGCGGCCTCGTGGAGGGAGGCATCGGCGTTCGCCTGCGCGGCGAACTCGGGGCTGGGCGGGAAGGACCGGTCCTCGCGGAGGAGGTTCTCAACGTTCTCGGACATGGCCACCTCTCGTCGGATGCTGTGCGCCAGGTCACGATTCTGGCAAGGCGGTGCCCCGCTGTCCACGCGGCACCGGCGTCGTCAGACGGCGGCCGCCTTCCGGCGGTCGATCGCCTCACGGATCGTCTGCTCGCGCCGGCCCCGGCGGCGGGCGTTGTGGGAGACGATCCCGACGAGGATCAGCGCGATCCCGGCCACGAGGATCCGGCCGGTGGAGCCGTCGGCCACGAGGTGGTGGGCGATGTTCCCCCCGAAGTCGTTGTAGTCCCGCAGCCACTGCAGGTACGGCTCGGCGAAGTCCTGGGTGACCGCCGGGAACAGTACGAACGCACCGCCGATCAGGGCCACCAGCGAGCCGACGACGAACGCGCCGAGCGAGGAGGCCCGCGCGGCCAGGAGGATGACCGCGAGCACCACGATGCCACCGAGCAGTTCGCCGAGGGCGGCGAGGTTGAGCACCCCGGAATCCCACTGGTTGTCGGCGGGCAGGGTCATGCGTGCGCCGGCGTCGGAGAGCAGGTACCACGCGACCGGCGTCAGCAGGAGCGTCCCGAGCAGGCTCCACCAGTGGGCGCCGGCCCGTGAGGGCACCTTGTCGTAGGCGGCGCCGGCGAACAGGTCGTCATCGGGGGCGTAGCGCTCGGCACGGTCGTCCGCCTCCGTCTCGGTCATGAGGCGGCGCGGTTCGTTCGAGGGGGCCTGCTGCTGCGGCATGAGGGAGGACCTGCGGACCGCGGTGTCGGCCATCGGGGCCTCTCCGCGCACCGGCGTGTCGGTGCGGGTGGCGGCCAGACCGGCTGCCGCGGCTGCCCCACCGGCGGCCACCCCACCGGCGGTGCCGGCGGCGGACCAGCGGGCGGCGACGTCGTCGTCCTCCTCGGCCGACCACGCGGCGGTCTCGTCAGGAGCGGGCTCGGGCCGCGCCTCGGTCTCATGGGATGTCTCGGACGCTGCGGGAGTTGGCTCGGACGGCGACGCGGCGGCCGGCTCGGACGACGGCGGTTCCGGAGTCGCGGGGGCGCTCGGCTCCGCCGTCACCTCGGCGTACTCGGGGGAGTCGTCGAGCCGGTAGGGCTCGGGTTCTGCCTCCGTGGCGGGGGCGTCGAGGTCCGAGTCGTACGGGCTGAGCGCCACGCCCTCAGTGGACGCGTCCGTCTCCCCGGTGGTGCCCTCGGTGGTGCCCTCGTCGTGTTCGCGCATGCGTTCCTCCTGAGAAAGTCCTCTTCCCACGGTATCCAGCAGCACCCCCGGGCAGCGCGTGGCGCGCCGATCGCCGCGGATTACGGCTGTGCCGGGGCTTGACCGGGTCGTCGATCTCGGCCCGTGGCCGGCGGGGTCACAGCCCCCGCCGAACTGTGAGTCCCGCCGAACTGACAGACCCCGCCGAACGTTCCTGCGGGTCCCGTGCACGCTCAGTCGGTTCACAAGTGCGTGCGCAGGATCGTCTTGCGCCCGCAGGACGATCCTGCGGGCTGTACGCCACCCGCTCGAACGTTCTGCGTACGCTCTTGGGACGGAGCTCTGGTGTGCAGGCCGCCGTGAAACGCTGCGAGGGCGCCGCGAAACCCTGCGAGGCCGCCGCGAAACGCTGCGAGGCCGCCGCGACCCTCGTTCAGCGTGACGACGACGGCGCGGGCGGGCGCCGTCGTCGGCCTCGGNNAAGCACCGCGGCGGCCAGCACCCCCGCCGTGACGAGGGTGGAGTGTCTGGCCGGGGAACGCAGGGGGACGGGCCGGCGCCACACCACCGTGTCCCAGCCCTCCGCCCGGGCGATCCGGGCGAGGGCACGGTCCGCGTTCACGGCCACGGGATGGCCGACGGCGCGGAGCAGCGGTTCATCGGTGATCGAGTCCGAGTAAGCCCAGCACTCGGCGAGATCCCAGCCGTGGTGGCGGGCCATCTCCGCCATGGCGGCGGGCTTGGCGGGGCCGTAGTTGTAGGACTCGATCACGCCGGTGTACCGGCCGTCCGCGGACTCCAGGCGGGAGGCGATCATGCCGTCGGCGCCGAGGAGGTGCATGACGGGCCGCACGATGGCGTCCGCGCTCGCGGAGACGATGACGACGTCGTGGCCGGCGGCGTGGTGGGCGCTGATGGCATCGAGGGCCTCGAGGTAGACCACCGGTTCGATCTCGGTGGTGAGGGCCTCGGCGACGATCGCGTCGAACTCCGCGACGGACCAGCCGCGCACCATCTCCGCCAGCGCGTCCTTCATGCGCTCGGACCGCTCGTGGGAGGTGTCGAGGAGGTGATAGGCGATCTGTGCCTGCGCGGACCGTGCGATGTCCCGGCGGGTGATGAGCCCGGAGCGCAGCAGCGGCCGGGTCAGGGCGAGTGACGCCGAGGTGGCGAGGATCGTCTTGTCCAGGTCGAAGAAGGCGGCCGCCCGTGCCATCTCACTCCCTTCGGCTCGTGCCCCCAGCGTAGCCGAGGGACCCCGGCCGCCCACGGGAGGGACCAAGGGCCATTGACCCGGCGTTGAGGGCCGGCGCACAGTGGAGGTGATGACTGCCACCACCGATGCCTTCCCCACCACGTGGTGGACCCGCCTTGCCGACGGGCGGATCCAGTGCGACGTCTGCCCGCGGGCCTGCAGGCTCCATGAGGGCCAGCGGGGCCTGTGCTTCGTGCGTGCCCGCCAGGGCGACCGGATCGTCCTGACCACCTACGGCCGCTCCTCCGGCTTCTGCATCGACCCGATCGAGAAGAAGCCGCTGAACCACTTCCTGCCCGGCAGTTCGGTGCTGTCGTTCGGCACCGCTGGCTGCAACCTCGCGTGCAAGTTCTGCCAGAACTGGGAGATCTCCAAGTCCCGCGAGATCGACACGCTCGCCGACGCCGCCAGCCCCGAGACCATTGCCCGGGCAGCGCTGGAGGCCGGGTGCGACTCCGTGGCGTTCACGTACAACGACCCCGTCATCTTCCTCGAGTACGCGATCGACGTGGCGATGGCCTGCCACGAGGTGGGGGTGCGGTCCGTGGCGGTGAGCGCGGGCTACGTGAACGACGGACCCCGCCAGGAGCTGTTCGGCGCCGTGGACGCCGCGAACATCGATCTCAAGGGCTTCACCGAGGACTTCTACCACAAGGTCTGCTCCGGGCACCTGCAGCCCGTCCTCGACACGCTGGAGTGGGTGGCCGCCTCCGACACCTGGCTCGAGGTCACCACTCTCCTCATCCCCGGGTACAACGACTCGGACGCCGAGCTGAACGCCATGACGGCGTGGTACGCCGAGCACCTCGGCGTGGACGTCCCCCTCCACTTCAGTGCCTTCCACCCCGACTACAAGATGCGCGACGTCCCTCCCACCCCGCCCGAGACCCTCACCCGGGCGCGCCGCATCGCGCTGCGCAACGGCCTCAGGTACGTCTACACCGGCAATGTCCGCGACCTCGACGGCGGCACCACCCTCTGCCCCGGGTGCGGCACGCCCGTGATCGAGCGCGACTGGTACCGGATCCTCTCCTACCGCCTCACCGCGGAGGGCCGGTGCCCGCGGTGCGGCACCGAGATCGCGGGCGTGTTCAACCGGGGAGCGGGACACTGGGGCAACCGGCGGCTGCCGGTGCGGCTGGGAGGTGGACGGTGAGGAGCGTGCGGCCCGCGGCGGTGACGGGCATGTTCTACCCGGGCGGGACGGTGGCCCTCACCGCGATGGTGGACGGCCTGCTCGCCGAGGCGCGCGACGCCCTCGGCGACGTGGGCGACGGCGGCCCGCCGGTGGCGCTGATCGCCCCCCACGCCGGGTTCGTGTACTCCGGGCCGACGGCGGCGCTCGCCTACGTCCGCCTCGAGCCGTGGCGGGAGGCGATCCGCCGCGTGGTGGTCGCCGGACCGGCCCACCGCGTGCCCGTCCGGGGCATGGTGCTGTCCTCCGCGTCCGCCTTCGCCACCCCCCTCGGCGAGGTGCCGGTGGACGTGGCCGCGAACGAGGCCCTCGCCGCGGCCGGCCGCGCCTGGGTGGACGACCTCGCGCACGCGCAGGAGCACAGCGTCGAGGTGCAGCTGCCGTTCCTGCAACGTGTGCTCGCCCCCGGCTGGACCTTCGTGCCCGTCGTGGCCGGGGCAGCGTCCGCCGAACAGGTCGCGGACGCCCTCGAACCCCTCTGGGGAGCCCCGGGAACGCTCGTGGTGCTCTCCTCCGACCTCAGCCACTACCTCGACCTCGCCCGCGCCCGCCGGATCGACGCCGTGACCGCCGACGCGATCCAGCGGCGCGCCTGGGAGGAGATCGGCAGCGACCAGGCGTGCGGTGTCGTGCCCGTCCGGGGTGGGCTCGAACTCGCCCGCCGGCACGGCCAGCACGTCCGCCTCCTCGACCTGCGTACCTCGGGGGACACGGCCGGGGATCCGCACCGGGTGGTCGGATACGGGAGTTTCGAGATCCGGTGACCGACAGGGCGAGGGGCGAGCTGACCCCCGAGGAGCTGGACGACCTCCTGCGGGTGGCGGAGGAATCGGTGCACCGTGCCGTCAGGGGGCGGCGGTGGCTGCCGGAGCCGCAGGACCACCCGGAGGCGGTCCGTCGGCCGGGTGCCACGTTCGTGACCCTCCGGCGGGGCGGGCGGCTCCGCGGGTGCATCGNNGCCTGGAGGCCACCGAGCCGCTCGTGGTGGCGGTGGCCGACCGGGCGCGCGCCGCCGCTCTCGCGGACCCGCGCTTCCTCCCCGTCGAACCCGGGGAGCTGGACGGCCTGGAGGTCTCCGTGTCCGTCCTCTCCCTCATGGAGCCGTTCCCGGTCCGCTCCTGGGACGAACTGCGGGATGCGCTCCGCACCGGGGTGGACGGGCTGGTGGTCGAGGCGGGGTACCACCGCGCCACCTTCCTCCCCTCGGTGTGGGAGGACCTCCCGGATCCCGCTGCCTTCCTCGACGCGCTCTGGCGCAAGGCCGGACTCGCGCCACGGGCGTGGCCGGCGGGGATCCGGATCTCGCGGTACACGGCGCAGCACGCGGGGTAGGTGCAGCACGCGGGACAGGCAGAGCGCGCGGGCGTGCCGGAGAGTTCTCCACAGCTGCCACTGACGCACCCCCGTCCCCAGGCGTGCACCCGGATCACGCGGGACGGGCGCGCGCACCCGCAGGCTGGTGTCCATGGACTCGCGCATCGTGATCGTGGACCCCTTCGAGGACGAGGACCTCCTCGAACTGGCCGAACTCAGCGGCCTGCCCTACACGCGGGTGCGGGCCTGGCCGTTCGGTACCGAGCCCGCCGATCGGTTCCTCTCCACCGTGCCCGTGCCGCGCGGCGCCGGCCGCACCGTGCTGGGTGTGGTGCCCCCCGTCGCCGTGACGCCCACCCTCGGGGAGGCCTGGCCCGACCGTGTGGTGACCCTCGAGCGGGGCCGGGAGGACATCCTGGCGTTCCTCAGCGGCGCGGACGCCCCCGGCGGTCGCAGGATCGGAGTCATCGGGCTCGCCGGAGGAATCGGGGCGACGACGTTCGCCGCGGCCCTGGCACGCACGATCGCCACCCACCCGCTCGCCGTCGCCCTCATGGACACGGACCCCGTGCCGGGGCTGGCCTCCCGCCTCGGACTCGACGGGGTGGACGGCGCGCGGTGGGCGGACCTCGCCGCGGAGAGCGGGCCACTGCTCCCGCAGCGGCTTCAACTGCCCACCTGGCATCGGGTGCGGGTGGCGACGTCCGACGCACGGGGTGCGGCGGGCGCTCCCCTGGCGGCGGCCGCCGAGGCGCTCAGCCGCACCTGCGACGTCCTCGTGGTCGACCTGCCGCGGACCGCCCTGGCCGAGGAGCCGGTGACCCGGTTCGACGACCTCGTGGTGCTCTTCGCGGGCACCGAGGCGGAACTGCCCGCGTGGCACGCCATGCAGGGGGTGGCCCCGGCCCTCCACCCCGTGGTGCGGACCGGCGGCCCCCTCAGCCCGGCGGAGGTGGCGCGGCGCCTCGGACAGGCGGTGATCGCGCTCGGCCTCGAGCGGGCCGGAACCGGGCGCGGGGTGCAACCGGGGGACCGCCGTCGTGGCGCCGTCATGACGGCCGCACGGATCCTCGCGGACCGGCTGGTGCGCTGATGCTCTCGGTGGTGCGCGGCCGGGTGGCGGGCGGGGAGTCGCTGCCGCGCGCCCTCGCGGGCGCCCCGGGAGGTCCCGTCTCCGTGCAGGGACTCCTCGCGGACCACGACCGCGCCCAGCGGGACCTCCTCGGTGCCGGGGACGCCGTCCAGCGGCTCCTCGAGGATCCCGCGGTGACCGACGTCGTTGTCCACGCCGCCCGGGTGTGGGTGGACCGCGGGCACGGTCTCGAGGCCGTCCCCGCCCCGGTGGGGTCCGAGTCGGAGGTGCGCGCCCTCGCGGTGCGGCTCGCCGCGCTCGCCGGGCAGCGCCTCGACGACGCCGCCCCCATTGTGGACGGGGTCCTGCCCGGTGGCACGCGCCTGCACGCCGTCCTGCCGCCGCTCGCCGCGGACGGGACCTCCATCTCGTTGCGCCCCCTCCACCAGCGGGACTTCACCCTCGACGTGCTCGCCGCGACCGGGATGGTGGGGGAGGAGACGCGGGACCTGCTCGCCGGGCTGGTGGTCCGGCGGGCAAACGTGGTGGTCGCGGGTGCCACCGGCACGGGCAAGACCACGCTGCTGGCCGCGCTGCTCGCGCTCGTGCCCCCCACCGAGCGGCTGGTGTGCATCGAGGAGGCGAGCGAGTTGCGGCCCAACCACCCGCACGTCGTCCACCTGCAGGCACGCTCCGCGAACGTGCAGGCGGCCGGGTCCGTGAGCCTGTCCGACCTCGTGCGGGCCGCCCTGCGAATGCGTCCCGACCGGGTCGTGCTCGGGGAGGCCCGCGGCCGGGAGGTCCGGGACGTCCTCGCCGCGCTCAACACGGGGCACGCCGGCTCCTGGTTCACCCTGCACGCCAACTCCTCCGCGGACGTGCCCGCCCGGCTCGTGGCCCTCGGTGCGCTCGCGGGACTGGACCCCGCCGCCGTGGCCGTGCAGGCCGGCGCCGCGCTCGACGCCGTCGTCTTCCTGCGCCGGGAGGCGGGGCAGCGCTGGGTGGCCGAGATCGCCCGCCTGGATGTGCGGGCCGGCACGCTCGCCGTGGACGTCGTCGCGCACGTGGTGGAGGGGACCGTCCACCACGGCCCCGGCTGGGAGGGGTTCCGGGCGCGATGGTCGCCGTGATGGCGCTCGCGCTCGGGTTGTGGGTGCTGGCCCACCTGCCGGCTGGCCGGCCGCGGGTGCCGCGGCCCGCCTCTCGGCGTGCCAGGGGTCGCGCGCCGGAGGTGGATGTCGGGGCCTACGTCGCGGAGGTGGCGACCCGGCTGCGGTCGGGCGTGGCCGCCGACCTGGCGTGGGATCGCACCGCCGAGCGCTGGGACCTCCCGCCCGGTCTCGACGACGACGGCGTGCCGCTCGCCCTGGCCACGCTCCCTCCGGGTGCTGCCGTCGCGGGGGCGGAGGCGGCCGCCCGGCTGGCCGCGGAGCTCGGCTCCCCGCTCGCCGACATGCTCGACGCCTGCGCCGACGGGCTCACGCGCGCGGAGGAGAACGAGGCGGCCCGGCGGATCGCGCTCGCGGGTCCCGTGGCCAGCGCACGCCTGCTGTCGGTGTTGCCGCTCGTGGGCGTGGTGCTCGGGATCCTCATCGGGTCGGACCCGGTGGGGCAGTTGGCCGGCGGCGGGCTCGGCACCGTCGCAGGAGTCGTGGGGTTCATGCTCATGATCGCCGGCTCGCGCTGGAGTGCCGCGCTCGTGGCCGCCGCCCGGACGGGCCGGCTGTGACGGCCGGTCGTTGGCGGGGCGTCCGGGTGCCCTTCGGGCGCGTCCGCCGGACGGGCCCCTCCGCGGTGGACGACGTGCTCCTCCTCGACCTCGTGGCCGCGGCCCTGCGCACCGGGGTCTCGATCCCGCGCGCCCTCACGGCGGTGGGCGCGGTCTGCGGCTTGGCGCGGCTCGAACGCACCGGACGGCTCCTCCTCCTCGGCGCGGATTGGGAGGAGGCGTGGGGCGCGGACCGGGAGTGGGACGCCGGGCCCGTCGTCCCACGGGCGGCGCTGGCGCGGGCGCTCCAGCCCGCCTGGTGCGACGGCGCCGACCCCGTGCCCCTGCTGGGGCGTGCCGCC
>DBPQ01000121.1 GCA_002304945.1 Actinomycetales bacterium UBA1416
AGGACGGCGGCCGCGACGCCCACGGCTCCGAGGAGGACCAGTGCCGCGCCGGCGAGGAGGAGGCTCCGGCGGGCGAGCACCCCGATCCCGGCCCCCAGGGCGGCGAGCACGAGCACGATGCCCACGACGAGCGCGGCCTTGTTCATGCTCCCGAAGGTGGCGATGGCCCAGTCCTTGACGGCGGGCGGCGCGGAGTCGATCGCCACGTCCGCGACCGACTCCACGAGGGACGGCACCGGGGCGCCCAGCAGACCGGCCACGAGTTCCGAGGCGCCGAGCGCCGCCAAAACGGCGAGTACCCCTGCTCCGGCATCACGGAAACGCATGCACGGAACCTAACCCACGCGCGGCGGTGTCACCAGAGGTGGCGTCATCGGATCCGGCGGGCCCCGTCAGCCCAGAAGCTCCGTCAGCCGAATCCGTCAGTCCGCTGCGTCAGTCCAGCATCTCCGTCACGAGCGCGGCGATCGCGGACCGCTCGGACCTGGTGAGGGTCACGTGGGCGAAGAGGTCGTTGTTCTTGAGTGCCTCGATCACCGCGACCACGCCGTCGTACCGGCCCACCCGCAGGTTGTCCCGCTGGGCGACGTCGTGGGTGAGCACCACCTTCGAGTTCTGGCCGATGCGGGAGAGCACGGTGAGGAGCACGTTGCGCTCCAGGGACTGGGCCTCGTCCACGATCACGAACGCGTCGTGCAGCGAGCGCCCCCGGATGTGGGTGAGCGGCAGCACCTCGAGGAGCCCACGGGACATGACGTCGTCGACCACCTCGTGCGCCACCACGGAGCCGAGGGTGTCGAACACGGCCTCCGCCCACGGGTTCATCTTCTCGTTCTCGCTGCCCGGCAGGTACCCGAGCTCCTGCCCGCCCACCGCGTACAGCGGCCGGAACACGAGCACCTTGCGGTGCTCGTTACGCTCCAGCACGGCCTCGAGCCCGGCGCAGAGGGCGAGCGCGGACTTCCCCGTTCCCGCGCGGCCCCCGAGGGACACGATGCCGATGCTCGAGTCGAGGAGGTGGTCGATCGCCACGCGTTGCTCGGCGGACCGCCCCCGGACCCCGAACACCTCGCGATCGCCGCGGACCACGGCGATCCTGCCGTCGCGCGTCACCTTGCCGAGGGCGGAGCCGCGGGGCGAGTGCAGGATCACGCCGGTGTGGACGGGCTGGGAGGCGAGCACGCCGGGGGTCGCGAGGTCGCCGACGACCAGGCCGCCCTCCTGCCACAGGAGCGCCATCTCGGAGTCGGTGAGCTCCGCCGTCGTCATACCGGTCCAGCCAGACTCGACCACCTGCTGGGCCCGGTACTCCTCGGCCTTGATGCCGAGGGCGGCGGCCTTCACCCGCATCGGGAGGTCCTTGGAGACCACGGTGACGTCGAGGCCCTCGGCCGAGAGGTTGGCCGCGACGGCGAGGATCCGGGTGTCGTTGTCCCCCAGCCGCATCCCGTTCGGGAGGGTGGCCTCGTTGGTGTGGTTGAGCTCCACCCGCACCGTGCCGCCGTCCACGCCCACCGGCAGTGGGCGGTCAAGGCGGCCGTGCATCATGCGCAGGTCGTCGAGCATCCGCAGCGCGGAGCGTGCGAAGTACCCGAGTTCGCTGTGGTGGCGTTTCGCCTCGAGCTCCGTCACCACCACCACGGGGAGCACCACGTGGTGCTCGGCGAAGCGCAGGATGGCATTCGGGTCCGACAGCAGGACGGAGGTGTCCAGCACATAGGTGCGCAGGCCCGTGCGGCCGGGCGCCTCCAGACTCTGTGTCTCCAGCATCGAAGTCACGTGGTCCTCCTCGCGGCGCCCCCAAGCGCCCTCGGCGTTGTTGGTCACTCCCCACACTAGGCACCCGACCCCCGCACCCGGGTGAGGCGCGCCCGGCGCGCGGTGAGCCGCGTCACATCGTGAGACGGCGGCGGCCCTCCTGAGCTGGGCGCTGGTCGTGTACGCCGGGCTGCTGGCGATCATCGGTACGCTTGCGGTTCTGACGGTCCGTTCCATGGCCCGCAAGGAGATCTGCGTCGAGGAGTGACATGCCGGCACCCCGGTTGAGAGGGACCCTCCACCTGCCCGCGGACAAGTCGATCGCACACCGTGCCCTCCTCTTCACCGCGATGGGCCACGGCACCGCCACGGTGGCCATGCACCGGCCGGGCGCGGACGTCCGCTCCACCATCGCCGCCATCGCCGCCCTTGGAGCCCTCACGACGCAGTCCACCGGCGACGACGGCGCGCTCGTCCTCACCATCGCCGGCGGCGGCCGGAGCGACAGCGCCGCCCTCCCAGGCAGCGACCCGGTCACGCTCGACTGCGGCAACTCCGGCACCCTCATGCGACTCCTCACCGGGGCCGCCACCACACGGGCCGGCCGCACCACCCTCACCGGCGACGCCTCCCTCTCGACACGCCCCATGGAGCGCGTCGCCGTCCCGCTGCGGGCGATGGGCGCAAAGGTGACGACGTCGGACGGCCACGCCCCCGTCGTCGTCGACGGCGGCGCCCACCTCACCGCCACGGCGCACTCCCTCCCCGTGGCCTCCGCCCAGGTGCTCGGCGCCATCGCGCTCGCCGCCGTCACGGCGGACGGCAACACCACGATCACCACCCCGGGGCCCACCCGCGACCACACCGAACGGCTGCTGACGTTCCTCGGCGCCCCCGTGACCCGGGAGGACCACGCGACCACCCTCACCGGACCCACCGGGTGGGAGTGCCGGGACATCACCGTGCCGGCGGACCCGTCCGCCGCGGCGTTCTGGCTGGTGACCGGGGCGATCCACCCGGACGCGGACATCACGCTGGCGGACGTGGGCCTCAACCCCACCCGGACCGGCATCATCCGCATCCTGGAGCGCATGGGCGCCCGCATCGACGTCACCCCCGCCGGAACAGTCGGACCGGAGCCCGCCGGTACGCTCCGGGTGCGGTCCGGGCCCCGGCTGACGGCCGTGGACCTCACCGCGGACGACGTCGCCGACGTCATCGACGAACTTCCCGTCCTGGCGGTCGCGATGGCCGCCGCGTCCGGCACCTCCACGGTCCGCGACGCCGCCGAACTGCGCGTCAAGGAGTCCGACCGCATCGCGCTGACCGTGGCCGGGCTGCGGGCCCTCGGCGTGGACGCCGAGGAACTCCCCGACGGCTGGCGGATCACCGGCGCCCCGGTGCGCGCCACCCCCTCGGCGACCCGCGCCGTCGTCGCCACGGCCGCGGACCACCGCATCGCCATGGCGTTCACGGTCGCGAACCTGGCCGGCGTGGGCACCACGGACTGCGACGTGGACGACCTGGCGTGCGCCGACGTCTCCTATCCCGGCTTCCTCGACGATCTCGGAGCGCTCACATGAGGACCTTCGAACTGTTCGGCCACGGCATCGGGTACACCGCCTCGCCGCTCATCCACCACGCGGCCCTCACCCACCTCGGCGTGGCGGACCGGTACGACTACGTGGTCACCGACGTCTCCCCGGCGGACTTCCCCCGGGCACTGCAGCGCTTCCGGCGCGACGGCGAGGGCGCGAACGTCACCATCCCGCTGAAGGCGCTGGCGGCGGCCGGGTGCGACGCCCTGAGCGAGGACGCCCGGCTCCTGGACGCCGCGAACACGATCGTCCGGGACGGGGAGCGGCTCCTCGGGCACAACACGGATCTCCCGGCCATCGAGGAGCAGCTGCGGATCCTCTGCCCGGACGGCGTGCGCCACGCGGTGGTGCTCGGGGCGGGAGCGACCTCCTCGGCGGTCCAGATCGCCCTGTTCCACATGGACGCGGCCGTCACGGTCGCCCAGCGCCGCGACGGGACGCTGCGGGACGTCGGACGCTACCTCGAGCAGGCGGATCTGCTCGTCAACACCACCCCCGTGGGCACCGCCTCGGACGAGAGCCCGGTGGAGCCCGAGTACCTGCACGAGGGCCTGGCCGTCTTCGACCTCGTGTACCGGCCCTCCCCCTCCGCCCTGGTGCGCGCCGCCCGCGAGATCGGGGCCCCGGCACGCGGCGGCGCCGGCATGCTCGTGGGCCAGGCGTGGCGTTCGCTCGCCCTGTGGCTGGCGCAGGACGGCATCACGGTGGGTCCGGACGTGGCCGAGCCCATGCTGGCCGCGCTGCTGGAGGACCTGGGGGCGAGTGATGTCTGACGTGATCCTGATCGGGCTGCCGGGTTCGGGGAAGTCGTCGGTCGGCCGGCTCGTCGCCGCCGCCACCGGCCGGGCGTTCCTCGACCTCGACGAGGAGTTCGAGCGCCGCCACGGCACCCCTCCCGCGGCCTTCATCGAGACCCGCGGGGAGGCGGAGTTCCGGGCGGCGGAGGCTGTCATCGCCCGCGCCGCGGCCGCGCGCGCGGACACGGTGATCGCCACCGGCGGTGGCACGGTGATCGATCCGGTCTCCCGCTGGCTGCTCTGGCACGCCGGGCCGGTGGTGTGGCTGGACGCCCCGGACGACGTCCTGCTGGACCGCCTCGCCGGCCACGACGTCCACCGGCCGCTGACGCGCGACGCGGCGGCGCTCGCCCGGCGCCGCGCGGAACGGGAGCCGTTCTACCGCACCGCGGACCTGACCGTGACCGGTGAGATGGAGCCGGAGGCGGCAGCCCAGCTGATCACGAGCTGGCTCGCCGAGCACCGCAGCACGCCGCACACCCGGGTGCTCCTCGACGCCGCCGTGCGCCGCGACCACCCCATGGGGCCGCGCGAGGCCCGGATCCTCCTCGGCGACCACCTCGATCCCGCTGCCCTGGCGGACCTCGTGGCCACCCACTCCACCGGCGTGCCCGTGGTGGTGGTGGACGAGAACGTCATGGCCGCCCAACCACACCTCGTCGAGGCGTTCCCCGCGGGCCGGCGCCTCCTCATCGACGCCGGCGAGTCCAACAAGCGCCTCACGGCCGCCGAGGCAATGCTCGAGTTCGCCGCGGAGAGCCGCGCCGAGCGCGGTGATGCCTGGGTGGCGATCGGGGGCGGCACCACCGGTGACCTCGTGGGCACAGCCGCGGCGCTGTACATGCGCGGCGCCCCCCTCATCCAGGTGCCCACCACGTGGCTCGCGATGTCGGACGCCGCGATCGGCGGGAAGGTGGCCGTGGACCTGTCCGCCGCCAAGAACAGTGCCGGCGCGTTCTGGCCGCCGGTCGCCGTGGTCGGGGACATCGCCGTGCTCGCCACGCTCAGCCGCGACCGCAAGCTGGACGGCATGGGCGAGTGCCTGAAGTCGGGCATCATCGGGGACCCCTGGCTGTGGGAACTCATCCGCGAGCGCGGGAACGCCGCCCTCGCCGACGGCGCGGAGGCCGACCTGGCCGCCCGCCACGCCATGGTGGAACGGTCCGCGGTGCTGAAGCTCGGCGTCGTCGACCGTGACCCGTTCGAGGCCGGCGAACGCCGCACCCTCAACCTCGGCCACACCATCGGCCACGCGCTGGAGATCGAGTCCCGCTACGCCCTCCCCCACGGCCAGGCCGTGGTGCTCGGGACGCGGGCGGTGGCACACATGGCCGTGGCCCGCGGGCTCGCCGAGCCCGCCCTGGCCGCCGAGATCGACGACGTCGTCGCCTCCCTCGGCTTCGCCACGCACCGGTCGTTCGACCCGGCCGTCGTGAAGCACGCCCTGACCGGGGACAAGAAGGTGCGGGCGGGCCGGCTCCGCTGGATCCTGCCCGAGGCGATCGGTCGGGTGACGCAGGTGGACGACGTCACCGAGGCAGAGGTGGACGCCGCCCTGGCCCACATCCGGGAGCCGTGATGCGGATCCTCCTCCTCAACGGACCCAACCTGGGACGGCTCGGTACCCGCCAGCCGGAGGTGTACGGCACCACCACGCTCGCGGAGATCGAGGCAGCGTGTGCGGAGGGCGCCGCCTCGCACGGGCACACGCTCACCGCGTTCCAGACCAACCACGAGGGCGCGCTCATCGACAGGGTCGAGCAGCGGGACTACGACGCGATCGTCATCAACCCCGGAGCCTGGACCCACTACTCGTACGCCATCCGGGACGCCCTCGCAGCCTGCGACGTGCCCGTGGTGGAGGTGCACATCTCGGACGTGGGCGCGCGTGAGGAGTTCCGGAAGGTCAACGTGCTCGTGGGCGTGGTGGCGCACTCGGTGGTGGGGAGAGGCTGGCCGGGGTACCTCGAGGCGATCGACTGGCTGGCGGCCCACGCCACCTGACCGCCGGGAACACGCGCGCGGGCGCACGCCAGCCGGCGCCTACCGGCCGAGGCGGCGTTCCCGCTGCCCGTAGTCACGCAGCGCGCGCAGGAAGTCCACCCGCCGGAAGTCCGGCCAGTAGGTCTCGCAGAAGTACACCTCGGAGTGCACGGACTGCCAGAGGAGGAAGCCGCTCATCCGCTGCTCCCCGGAGGTGCGGATGATGAGATCGGGATCGGGCTGGCCGGCGGTGTAGAGGTGGTCGGCGATGTCGTCGACGGACAGCACGTTCGCCGCCTCCTCCATCGTGATGCCCTTGCGGGACATCTCACGCAGGAGGGAACGCACCGCGTCGGTGATCTCATGGCGGCCGCCGTACCCGATCGCCACGTTGACGTCGAGGCCCTCGGTGACGATGAGGGCGTTGCGGGCCTCGGCGGCGGAGAGTCGGTCCGAGACCTCGCGCGGGAGGAGGTCGAGGGCGCCGACGACGTGGAGGCGCCACCGGCCGTCGTCGGCGAGCTGGTCCACCACGGCGAGGATGATCCCCATGAGGTCGGCGATCTCGTCCGGGTCGCGTTCGAGGTTGTCGGTGGAGAGCATCCACAGCGTCACGCGGGCCACGCCCGCCTCGGCGGACCACTGGAGGAACGCGGAGATGTTGTCCGCGCCCGCCCGGTGCCCCTGCGCGACCGGCGCGCCCACCGAGCGCGCCCAGCGGCGGTTGCCGTCCAGCATCACGGCGACGTGCCCCGGCACCCGCACCGGATCGAGGTTGCGGGCGAGGTTGCGTTCGTAGAGCGTGTACAGCAGGTTGGTGGGACGCACCGTGACCCCCTCCACCGATGGAAGAACCTGTGCAACGCTATCGCGAACGCCACTCCCCGATCAGGCTCTCGGGCATGGCTCGCCGGGACCCGGTGAGTTACGATGGCGTAGGTTACGCAACCGTAGGTTTGGAGATTCCCATGACGCACCACGCACATCGCGGCGACGGGCGTCAGCGCGCGCACGACGCGCTGGAGAACGCCCACGACGCCGTCGACCACGCCATCGAACGTCTCGAGGACGCCCGGGATCGCGTCGTCGCCACCGTCAAGCCGAAACTGCGGGGGTGGATCCACGCCGGTACCGCGCCGCTCGCCCTCGCCGCCGGCATCGTCCTCATCGTCCTCACCCCGGCCGCCGACCGCTGGGCGAGCGCCGTCTTCGTGGCCTCGAGCCTCGTGCTCTTCGGGACGTCGGCCGTCTACCACCGCGGCACGTGGTCACCCCGGGTCGGCGTGACCCTGCGGCGCCTCGACCACGCGAACATCTTCCTGCTGATCGCTGGAACCTACACGCCCCTGGCGTGGACGCTGCTGGACCGCCCGACGGCGCAACTCCTCCTCGCCGTCGTGTGGGGCGGGGCCGTGGCCGGCATCCTGATGCGGGTGTTCTGGCTCTCGGCGCCCCGCTGGCTCTACGTGCCCCTGTACGTGGCGCTCGGCTGGGTGGCGGTCTGGTTCCTCCCCGACTTCTCCGCCGCGGCCGGCCCGGCCCTCGTGTGGCTCATCGCCGCGGGGGGCATCGCCTACACCCTCGGTGCGGTGGTGTACGGGTTCAAGCGGCCCAACCCCTCCCCCCGCTGGTTCGGGTTCCACGAGATCTTCCACGTCGGCACGGTGGTCGGCTTCGTGTGCCACCTGATCGCCGTGTTCATCGCCGTCACCACCTGAGCAGGCGCTGGCACACCCCTCCGCCAGGCACGCTGCCCGAGGAATTCCGGCTCCGCACCCTCCAGCACCGCACCCTCCAGCACCGCACCCTCCAGCACCGCACCCTCCAGCACCGCACCCCTTCCACAAGTGCGTACGCCCCGCGATTCTGCGGGTGGTACACCATCCGCAGAATCGTTCTGCGCCCGCACGGCGATCCTGCGTACGCTCTTGTGCCTCGGGCATCCACCCCGACGACCCGCTGGATCGTCCTGCGTACGCTCTTGTTGCCGCCGC
>DBPQ01000094.1 GCA_002304945.1 Actinomycetales bacterium UBA1416
GACCCCCGGCGACCCGGTGGCCCTGCCCCCCGGCCGCCGCACCCTCGTCGTCGCGGGCGACGGCGCTGGCCCGGTGGCGGCCGAGGTCGCCCGCGCCGCGCACTGGCCTCTCCTCGCCGAGCCCACCTCCGGGGCCCGCACCGGTGCGGCGATCATCCACTACCAGGCGCTGCTGGCGGCCGGGCTCGCCGACGGCGTCGAACGCGTCGTGGTGTACGGCCACCCCACCCTCTCCCGTCCCGTCTCCGCCCTGCTCGCGCGGCCGGGAGTGGTGGTGGTCGGCGGGCCGCGCTGGACCGACGTCGCCGGGGTGGCCGAGGCGGTGGTCCCGGGGGTCGTGCCGCCCGCGCCGTCCGCGGTGGACCACGAGTGGCTCGAGCGGTGGCGGGCGGCCGACGGCGCCGCGGAGGACTCCTGGCGCGGCAGCCCGATCGAGCGGGCCGCCCGAGCCGTCTGGAACCGGGACGAGGCGCTCGTGGTCGGCTCGTCGATGACGATCCGGGCCCTCGACCGTGCCGCCCCGCCGCGGGCGGTCCGGGCAGTGGCCAACAGGGGCCTCGCGGGCATCGACGGGACGATCTCCACCGCGGCCGGCCTCGCGGCCGGGCTCGGTGAGCCGGTCCGGGTGGTGCTCGGGGACCTCGCGTTCCTCCACGACGCCGGCGGCCTCGCCGTCGGGAACCTGGAGCGTGGAATCGACCTCCAGGTGGTCGTGCTCGACGACCACGGCGGCGGCATCTTCTCCGCCCTCGAGTACGGGGCCGAGACGGACACCGACTTCCTGGCGCGCTACTTCACGACGCCCCAGCGCCTCGACCCCGCTGGCATCGCCCGGGCCTTCGGGGCGGGGTACGCGCGTGCGGAGGTGGCGGACCTGCCCGCGGCGCTCGCCGAGCCGATCCGGGGACGGTCCGTCCTGCACGTCCCGCTCTCCCAGTGAACTCCCAGCCTTCCTGAAGGGCCCGCCAAGAAGGGGCTGGTTGACTCCTGGTCAGACACGAACCAGGAGGAACGCATGACACAGGACACCAGGAACGCTCCCGCCCCCGCGTGGGAGACCGAACGGCAGTACCCGCAGGGCCAGCAGGCCTGGAACCAGCAGCCCTGGGAGCAGCACCCCCGGTGGGGCGGCCCCACGCCACCGGAGCGCCGGCGCACCGACTGGCGCGACTGGGGGAGGGTCGGCGTGGCGTCCCTCGCCTCGGCGGCCCTCGCCGCCGGTGCCACGTGGGCGATCACCACGGAGGACGGTCAGACCGCGGTGGCGTCGTCGTCCGCCGTGGCAGCCGCCCCGGTCGTGGAGTCCGGGGACTACGCGAGCGTGGCGGACGCGGTCCGCGACTCGGTGGTCGCGATCTCGACGGCCTCGCGGGCAGGGTCCGGTCTCGGTTCCGGGGTGGTCCTCGACGCCGAGGGGAACGTGCTGACCAACCACCACGTCATCGCGGGCGCGGCGGAGATCCAGGTGACGCTCGCCGATGGGCGCATCCTCCCGGCCGAGGTGGTGGGCACGGACGAGTCCACCGACCTGGCCGTGGTGCGGATGGTCGGGGCCCCCGCCGACCTCCGGCCGGCGAGCCTCGGCAGCTCGGAGGAGCTCGTGGTCGGCCAGGAGGTCATGGCGGTCGGCAATCCGCTCGGGCTGTCCTCCACCGTGACGACCGGCATCATCTCCGCGCTCGACCGTCCGGTGACCACCACGGACTCCTCGGGTCCGGGCGGAACGGTGGTGGTCACGAACGCCATCCAGGTGGACGCCGCCATCAACCCGGGCAACTCGGGCGGCCCCGTCTTCGACCTGAACGGACGCGTCATCGGGATCGCGTCCTCGATCGCGACGCTCTCGCAGGGCTCCTCCGGCTCCATCGGCCTCGGCTTCGCGATCCCGGTGGACCTCGCCGAGCGCGTGGCCGGCGAGATCATCGCGGACGGTGCCGCCTCGCACGCCTTCCTCGGCGTCTCCATGTCGGACGCCGTGGTCGAGGTGGACGGCACCCGGCGAACCGGTGCCGAGGTGCAGCGCGTCGTCGCCGGCAGCGCGGCGGCGGAGGCGGGCCTCGAGTCCGGTGACGTCGTCGTCGCGATCGACGGCGAGCCGGTCTCGGGTTCCGAGTCCCTCACGGGGTACGTCCGCCAGTACAGCCCCGGCGAGTCCGTGGACCTGGAGGTGGTCCGCCGCGGCACCGCGGAGACGGTGACGGCCACGCTGGGGGCCGCGGACTGACGCGGACCGGCGGGTGGGGGACAATGGGCCCATGACCCGCGCCTCCCTCGCCAAGGACCCCTCCGACGTCGCCGGCATGTTCGATGCCGTCGCCAGGCGCTACGACGTGACGAACGACGTCCTGTCGCTCGGCCAGGTGCGCCTCTGGCGGCGGCACGTCCGCGCCGCCGTCGCCGCCCGTCCGGGCCAGCGGGTGCTGGACCTCGCGGCCGGCACGGGAACCTCCACGGAGGAGTGGGCGGACGCGGGGATCGACGTCGTGCCGTGCGACTTCTCCACGGGGATGGTGGCGGTCGGGAAGGAGCGGCGCCCGGACCTCCCGTTCGTCGCTGGGGACGCCACCGCACTGCCGTTCGCGGACGCGTCCTTCGACGCCGTCACCATCTCCTTCGGGCTGCGCAACGTGGTGGAGGTGGACCGCGCGCTCGCCGAGATGCTGCGCGTGACGAAGCCCGGCGGCAGGCTCGTCGTCTGCGAGTTCTCCACGCCCACCTGGGCCCCGTTCCGCGAACTGTACGACTTCTACCTCGGCACGGTGCTGCCGCGGGCGGCCCGGCTCGTCTCCTCAAACACCCCGGCCTACTCCTATCTCGCGGAGTCGATCTCCGACTGGCCGGACCAGCGGACGCTGGGCCGGATGCTCCAGCGCGGCGGCTGGTCCCGGGTCTCCTACCACAACCTCTCCGGCGGCATCGTCGCACTTCACCGGGCCTTCGCCCCCTCTGTCGGAGCCTCAGCCGGCGTGCATTAGAGTGGAGGCGCGCGGCGCTGGACGCGGCCACGCAGGACAGGCACGACCGGGACGAGGAGCGGCCGACGTGGGCTTCACTGGTGAGGGCGACGCCGACGCGATAGTGGTGGGCGCCGGGCCCGGCGGCTCGGCCACCGCCCACCACCTCGCCCAGCACGGTCACCACGTGATCGTCCTCGAGAAGGCCGTCTTCCCGCGCGACAAGGTCTGCGGGGACGGGCTCACGCCCGGCGCGGTTCGCGAGCTCATCTCCATGGGCGTGCCCATGGACCCGGCGGACGGCTGGATGCGCAACAAGGGGTTGCGCGTGATCGGGGGTGGGCACGAGATCCACCTGCCCTGGCCCGAGACGGCCTCCTTCCCCAACTACGGCATGGCGAAGGCGCGGACCGGGCTCGACGAGGCGCTCGCGCGCCACGCCCAGCGTTCCGGGGCCGAGCTCCGGGAGGGCACGACCGTCACGGGACCGATCGTGGACGAGCGGTCCGGCCGGATCCTGGGGGTGCGGGCCCGCACCACCAACCCGGACGGCACGCGCGGCGAGCAGATCGAGCTGCGGGCCCCCGTCGTCGTCGACGCGGGTGGCGTCTCCGCCCGGATCGCGACCGCCATGGGGATCGAGAAGGCCGAGAACCGCCCCATGGGGGTGGCGGTGCGTACCTACTTCCGTTCCCCGCGGCACGACGACGAGTGGATGGAGTCCCAGCTCGAGCTCTGGGACGGGCCGCGCGAACGCTCCAACCTGCTGCCCGGCTACGGCTGGATCTTCGCCCTCGGTGACGGCACGGTCAACGTGGGACTCGGGTCGGTCAGCTCGACCGCCCGCGCGACGCGGCTGGACTACAAGGACCTCTTCCGCACCTGGATGCGCAACGCCCCCGCGAGCTGGGAGTTCACCGAGGAGAACCAGGTGGGTGAGCTGCGGTCCGCCGCGCTCCCGATGGCCTTCAACCGGAAGCCGCTGTACTCGAAGGGCCTGCTGCTGGTGGGGGACGCCGGTGGCATGGTCTCGCCCTTCAACGGGGAGGGCATCGGGTACGCCCTGATGGCCGGGCGCATCGCCGCGGACGTGGTCTCGCAGTCCCTCGCCCGCACCTCCGGGTACGGCCACGAGAAGGCCTTGCGGGCCTACCCGGCGGCCATGGAGGCGGAACTGGGGGGCTACTGGACGCTCGGGCGAGGCTTCGTGAAGCTCATCGAGCACCCCGCGGTCATGCGGGTGTGCACGAAGTACGGGCTGCCACGGCCCCTCCTCATGAAATTCGTCCATAAACTGCTGAGTGACGGCTTCGAGCGCCGTGGTGGTGAGACGATGGACCAGATCATCGCGGCCCTCACCCGGCTCGTGCCTGCGTCATGACGAACAAGGAGGCTCCATGACCAACCCATTCGTGCCGATCCTGGTGATGATGGCAGTCGCGGCCGCACTCACGGTCGGAGGCATCGGCGCCAGCGCGATCATCGGCCCGAAGCGGTTCAACCGCGTCAAGGTGGCCAACTACGAGTGCGGCATCGAGCCGACCCCCCGCGCCGGCCACCAGGCCCGCTTCCAGGTGCGGTACTACCTGGTCGCGATGACCTTCATCATCTTCGACATCGAGGTGGTGTTCATGTACCCCTGGGCGGTGGCCTTCTCGGAGCTGCAGGCCTTCGGGCTCATCGCGATGCTGAGCTTCATCTTCCTGATCACGGTGCCGTTCGTGTACGAGTGGCGCCGGGGCGGACTCGACTGGGACTGAGGAACGACATGGGTATTGAGGAAAAGGTTCCCGCTGGATTCGCGCTCACGACGATCGAGAACGTCGTCGGGCTGGCCCGCCGGACCTCGCTGTGGCCCGTCACCATGGGCCTCGCCTGCTGCGCGATCGAGATGATGGCCACCGGCACGCCGCGGTTCGACATCTCCCGGTTCGGCATGGAGGTGTTCCGCGCCTCGCCCCGCCACGCCGACCTGATGATCGTCTCGGGCCGGGTGAGCCACCGGATGGCGCCGATCGTGCGCACGACGTACGACTCGATGCCGGAGCCCAAGTGGGTCATCTCGATGGGGGTGTGCGCCTCGTCGGGCGGCATGTTCAACAACTACGCGATCGTCCAGGGGTGCGACCACATCGTGCCCGTCGACATCTACCTGCCGGGCTGCCCGCCGCGCCCGGAGATGCTCCTGAACGCGATCCTCGCCCTGCACGACCAGATCCGGCACAGCCCGCTCGGCGTGAACCGGGAGGAGGCCGCCCGCAAGGCCGAGGAGGCCGCGCTCGCCGCCACGCCCACCCACCAGATGAAGGGGCTGCTCGCATGACCACTCCTCCCCGGGACGAGATCGCCACCACCCCGGCCGTGCCCGAGGACGCCCGTCGCCTCGACGTCATCGGCGAGCGCACCGGGATGTTCGGCCGCGTCGGCTACGGAGACACCACCGGCTTCGGCGGCCTCCAGCGCACGGTCGTGATGCCCGGCACCACCACCCCGCCGTTCGGGTCCTGGTTCGACGAGGTCCACGAGATCCTGCGCGAGGTGCTCGCCGAGCAGGGTCTCGACCCCGACCAGGTGATCGAGAAGGCCGTGGCGGACCGCGACGAGTTCACGATCCACGTGGCGCGCCAGCACCTCGTGGCCGTGGCCCGCAGCCTCCGGGACGACCAGGACCTCCGCTTCGAGCTGTGCCTCGGCACCTCCGGCGTGCACTACCCGGCCGACGAGGGCCGCGAACTGCACGCCGTCCTGCACCTCATGTCGATCACGCACGGCGGGCGCGTCCTGCGGATCGAGGTCTCGGTACCGGACGCCGACCCGCACCTCCCCTCGCTCGTGGACGTCTACCCCGGCAACGACTGGCAGGAGCGCGAGACCTGGGACCTGTTCGGGATCGTCTTCGACGGGCATCCCGCGCTCACCCGCACCGCCATGCCGGACGACTGGGTCGGCCACCCGCAGCGCAAGGACTATCCGCTCGGTGGCATCCCGGTGGAGTACAAGGGCGCCACCGTCCCGCCCGCCGACACCCGGAGGAACTTCGACTGATGAGCACCTTCCACGCCACAGGACCCGCCCTCGACGAGCCGGGGCTGCGCGAGTACACGGCCTCCGGGGGCGACTGGGCCGACATCGTGGCCGAGGCCGAGCGCGTCAGCGAGGAGCGCATCGTCGTCAACATGGGGCCGGTGCACCCCTCCACGCACGGGGTGCTGCGCCTCATCCTCGACATCGAGGGCGAGACGGTGAAGGAGCTCCGGGTCTCCACCGGCTACCTCCACACCGGTATCGAGAAGAACATGGAGTACCGCACCTGGACCCAGGGCGTCACCTTCTGCACACGCATGGACTACGTGGCCCCGATCCACAACGAGGTGGCCTACTGCCTCGGGGTGGAGAAGCTGCTCGGCATCACCGATGACGTCCCGGCGCGCGCGAGCGAGATCCGGGTGCTCCTGATGGAGCTCAACCGGGTTGCCTCCCACCTGGTGGCCATCGGGACCGGCGGCAACGAGCTCGGCGCCACCACGATGATGACGATCGGCTTCCGTGGCCGCGAGGAGATCCTCCGCATCTTCGAGCGGATCACCGGGCTGCGCATGAATCACGGCTACATCCGCCCCGGCGGCGTCGCCCAGGACCTCCCCCCGGGCACGATCGAGTACATCCGCGAGCTGCTCCCGAACATCAACCGGGACCTCAACGAGCTCATGGACCTCACCAAGGAGAACCCGATCTTCAAGCTCCGCCAGAAGGAGCACGGGTACATCTCGCTGGCCGGGGCCATGGCCCTCAGCCTCACGGGGCCCTGCCTCCGCGCGACGGGCTTCCCGCTCGACCTCCGGCGGCTCAGTCCCTACTGCGGGTACGAGACGTACGAGTTCGACGTGATCACGCGCGACTACTCCGACCCGTACAACCGGGCCATGATCCGGTTCGACGAGAGCTTCGAGTCGCTGAAGATCGTGGCCCAGGCACTGGACCGGCTCGAGGCCTCCGAGGGCGAGCCCGTCATGGTGGCGGACAAGAAGATCGCCTGGCCGGCACAGCTCTCCATCGGTGCCGACGGCCAGGGAAACTCGCTCGACCACATCCGGGAGATCATGGGGCACTCGATGGAGTCCCTGATCCACCACTTCAAGCTCGTGACCGAGGGCTTCCGGGTGCCGCCCGGGCAGGTGTACCAGCTGATCGAGCACGCCAAGGGGGTGATGGGGGTCCACCTCGTCTCCGACGGCGGGACGCGGCCCTACCGCGCCCACTTCCGTGACCCGTCCTTCGCGAACCTGCAGTCGCTGTCGATGATGACGGAGGGGGGCCAGCTCGCGGACGTCGTTGTCACGCTGGCGTCGGTCGACCCCGTCCTGGGAGGTGTGGACCGATGAGCGAGACCTGGTCGGACGAGGACTACGCGCGCATCCGCCGCGACGCCGAGGCGATCGTCGCCCGGTACCCCGACTTCCCGCGCTCTGCGCTCGGGCCGATGCTGCACCTCGTGCAGTCGGAGGACGGCTTCGTCTCCCCACGGGGCATCGCGCTGTGCTCCGAGGTCCTGGACCTCAGCCGGGCGGAGGTCTCCGCCGTCGCCACGTTCTACTCGCAGTACCGCCGCCACCCGAACGGGCAGTACAACGTCGGGGTGTGCGTGAACCCGCTGTGCGGTGTGATGGGCGGCGAGCTGATCTGGGAGGCCCTCTCCGGGCACCTGGGGGTGGGACACGACGAGACCACCGAGGACGGCCTCATCACCCTCGAGGCGCTCGAGTGCAACGCCGCCTGCGACCACGCCCCCGTCGTCATGGTGAACTGGGAGTTCTTCGACCACCAGACCCCGGCCTCCGCCCTCGCGATCGTCGAGGACCTCCGTGCCGGCGTCGACATCCACCCGACCCGCGGGGCGGACAGGGTCCACACCTTCAAGGAGGTCTCGCGAGTGCTCGCCGGATTCGAGGACGGCCACGCCGACGAGGGCCCCTCCGCGGGCGAGCCCTCCCTGCTCGGCAAGCGGATCGCCGAGGAGAACGGGTGGCGCGCCCCCAGGGTCGACGAACCCACCGACTCCGGCGCCACCCCGGCCGCCGGCACCGGCCGCGTCGGCGAGGAGCACTCCTCCGCGGCCCACAAGCCCGCGACCGAGGCCGACGTCAGCCCCGAGAAGGTCGAGAAGCCGGGCGTCGACGAGCCCGACGCCGACGAACCCGCGAAGGAGGAGAAGTGAGCGTCACCGAACCCGGCACCCTCTCCCCGGTCCTCACCGAACTGTGGGGGGTCGACCGGTCCTGGACCCTCGACGTCTACCGCGAGCACGGCGGCTACCGCGCGTGGGAGAAGGCCCAGGGCATGGACCCGGCCGACATCGTCTCCCTGGTGAAGGACTCCGGCATCCGGGGCCGCGGCGGCGCGGGCTTCCCGACCGGCCTCAAGTGGTCCTTCCTCCCGAAGCCCGACGGCGGCCCCACCTACCTCGTGGTGAACGCGGACGAGTCCGAACCCGGGACCTGCAAGGACATTCCGCTCATGATGGCCAACCCCCACGTGCTCATCGAGGGCATGGCCATCACCGCCTACGCGATCCGCTGCAACCACGCCTTCATCTACCTGCGCGGCGAGGTGGTGCACGTCTACCGGCGGCTCCTGGCCGCGGTGCGTGAGGCCCGGGAGGCGGGTCTCCTCGGGACCGGCCTCGGGCCCGACGGGGACTACGACCTGGACATCACCGTGCACGCCGGTGCCGGTGCCTACATCTGCGGCGAGGAGACCGCGCTCCTCGACTCCCTCGAGGGGCGGCGTGGCCAGCCCCGTCTGAAGCCGCCGTTCCCCGCCGTCGCCGGCCTGTACGCCCGGCCGACCGTGGTCAACAACGTCGAGTCCGTCGCGTCCGTCCCCGGGATCATCGGCAGGGGCGTGGACTGGTTCAAGGCGATGGGGACCGAGAAGTCCACCGGGCACGGCATCTTCTCCGTCTCCGGGCACGTGGCCAACCCCGGCCAGTTCGAGGCCCCGCTGGGCATCACCATGCGCACCCTGATCGACCTCGCCGGAGGCATGCGGGACGGCCGGAGGCTGAAGTTCTGGACGCCGGGCGGTTCGTCCACCCCGATCTTCACCGAGGAGCACCTCGACGTCCCCCTGGACTTCGACTCCGTGGCCGCCGCGGGCTCCATGCTCGGCACCCGTGCGCTCCAGGTGTTCGACGAGACCACCTCCGTGGTCCGCGTGGTGCGCGGCTGGACCGACTTCTACCAGCACGAGTCCTGCGGCAAGTGCACCCCCTGCCGCGAGGGCACCTTCTGGATGCGGCAGGTCATGCACCGCCTCGAGGCCGGCAAGGGCCTGCCCGGGGACGTCGACCTGCTGCTCGACGTGGCCGGCAACATCCTCGGACGCTCCTTCTGCGCCCTCGGCGACGCCGCGGCCACCCCCATCCAGAGCGCCATCAAGTACTTCCGGGACGAGTTCGAGGCGGGGTACACCACGCCCGCGAGCGAACTCTTCCCGTATGCCGCATCCGCGAGATTCAGTGAGGTAGGGATCCGATGACAGCCACCGTCCCGCGCCCCGAGGCCGAGCTGCTCACCGTCACCATCGACGGCGTCGAGGTCCAGGTCCCCAAGGGAACGCTGATCATCCGTGCTGCCGAGCAGGCCGGCATCGAGATCCCGCGCTTCTGCGACCACCCCCTTCTGAAGCCCGCCGGCGCGTGCCGGCAGTGCCTGGTGGACGTCGCGATGCCGGACCGTGAGGGCAACGTCCGCAAGATGCCGAAGCCCCAGGCCTCCTGCACCATGGAGGTCACCCCGGGCATGGTCGTGAACACGCAGCACACCTCCGAGGTGGCGGACAAGGCCCAGCACGGGATCATGGAGTTCCTCCTGATCAACCACCCGCTCGACTGCCCGGTCTGCGACAAGGGCGGTGAGTGCCCCCTCCAGAACCAGGCGCTCGCCCACGGCCGGGCCGCCACCCGGTTCATGGACGTCAAGCGGGCCTTCCCGAAGCCCATCCGGATCTCCACGCAGATCCTGCTCGACCGGGACCGCTGCATCCTGTGCCAGCGTTGCACCCGCTTCTCCTCCGAGATCGCGGGCGACGCGTTCATCGCCCTCCAGGGGCGGGGCGCCGGCTCGCCGGCCTACGAGCTGCACGGGCTGCACGGCTCCCAGGTCGGACGCTTCGACGAGCACGTCCTCGACTTCTCCGACACCGCTCCGGAGGAGCCGCTCGTGCTCGCGACCGACGTCACCGGCCCGCAGGGACTACCCGGAATCGCCGGGGCGATGGCGACCGGCCCCATCGGCCGGGCCGAGCTCGACACCTCCGGCCGGCCGTTCGCGTCCTACTTCTCCGGCAACACGATCCAGATCTGCCCGGTCGGTGCCCTCACCTCGGCCACCTACCGCTTCCGTGCCCGCCCGTTCGACCTCGTGGCGACGCCGTCCGTTGCGGAGCACGACTCCTCCGGCGCGGCGATCCGGGTGGACATGCGCCGCGGCGCCGTCATGCGCCGCCTCTCGGGCAACGACCCGGAGGTCAACGAGGAGTGGATCACGGACAAGGACCGCTTCGCCTTCACCTGGCAGGACGCCCCCGACCGCCTCACCATGCCGCTGGTGCGGGACGAGGAGACCGGTGAGCTGGTGCCCACGTCCTGGTCCGAGGCCCTCGACATCGCCGCCCGTGGTCTCGAGCGGGCCCGGGCCGGTGGCGGCGTCGCCGCGCTCCCCGGTGGCCGCCTCACCCTCGAGGACGCCTACGCCTGGTCCGCCTTCACCCGCGTGGTGCTCGGCAGCAACGACGTCGACCACCGGGCGCGCGCCCACTCCGACGAGGAGGCGGCCTTCCTCGCCGCCCACGTCGCGGGGTCCGGCCTCGGCGTCACCTTCGGCGACCTCGAGCGGGCACCCCGGGTGCTGCTCGTGGACCTCGAGCCCGAGGAGGAGGTCGGCAACGTCTTCCTCCGGCTCCGCAAGGGAGTGGTGGCGGACCGCGTGAAGGTTGTCACCGTGGCACCGTTCGAGACCCGCGGGTCCGCCAAGCTGGCGGCCCGGNNGACCGCCGCCCCGGGCACCCAGCCCGAGGTGCTCGAGGCGATCGCCGCGGACGGCGAGTTCGCCGACGTCGCCGAGGAGCTGCAGCAGCCCGGCGCCCTCATCCTCGTGGGCGAGCGGGCGGCCGCCACGCAGGGTACGCTCACCGCCGCCGTCGCGCTCGCCGCGCGCACGGGCGCCCGCCTCGCCT
>DBPQ01000029.1 GCA_002304945.1 Actinomycetales bacterium UBA1416
GTCAGCCGCGGCGTCGGCGCGGACGCGGGCGACGCCGTCGGCGAACTCGACGTCCTCGGGCGCGCAGCCCAGCAGGCCCGCCGCCACCGGGCGCAGTTCCGCCACGATGGACAGGCACGCCTCCCGCGCCGCGGCCCCGTTGAGATCGGAGCCGGTGGAGGCGGCGGTCGCGGAGACGTTCGCCACCCGCAGCGTGTTGGTGGACGCGAGGTGCACCAGCGACTCCGGAATCCCCAGCGTCCGGGCCGTCACGCGGCGGATCTTGCCCTGCACGCCCTGGCCCATCTCGATCGCGCCGGTGGTGACCACCACGGTCCCGTCCACGTAGACGTGCACCAGGGCCTCGGCCTGGTTCAGCAGGGTGGCGGTGAAGGCGATCCCGAAGCACACCGGCTGCACCGCCACGCCGCGCCGCACCCGCGGGTTCGCGGCGTTCCACTCCGCCGCCGTAGCCCGCGCCGCCCCGATCGGCCGCACCCGCTCCAGCGCCTCCCAGCTCTGGGTGGCGCGTACGTGCTCGGCCCGCATGCCGTAGTGGAACACGTCCCCCTCAGCCAGCAGGTTCCGCCGCTGCAACTCCTCGGGCGTCACGCCCAGCTCCCGGGCGGCCGCGCGCACCGCGGACTCGAACACGAAGATCCCCTGCGGCCCGCCGAACCCGCGGAAGGCGGTGTTGGAGGGCAGGTTGGTGCGGCAACTCGCCGCCATCACCCGCACGTTCGGCACGGCGTAGGCGTTCGTGGCGTGGAACAGGGACCGCTCCAGGATCGCCACCGACAGGTCCGGCGCGCAGCCCGCATCCTGGTAGAACTGCGCCTCGTACGCGACGAAGCGGCCGGCGTCGTCGAGGCCGAGGCGGAAGTCCGCCTGGTAGGGGTGACGCTTGCCGGTGATGCGGAAGTCCTCGCGGCGGTCCGGGCAGGCGCGCACCGGGCGGCCGGTCCGCAGCGCGGCCACCGCGGCGAGGCACGCCCAGAGCGTGGCCTGGTCCTCCTTGCCGCCGAATGCCCCGCCCAGGCGGACCACGTCGATCTCGACGGCGGTCATCGGCAGGCCGAGCACTCCGGCGACCGCCTTCTGGACCGTCGACGGCGACTGGGTGCCGGAGTGGACCATCACGCCGCCGGCGTCGGTGGGGACGGCCAGGGCGGCCTGGGTCTCCATCGCCACGTGCTCCTGGGCGCCGATCGCGGCGCTCCCGGTCACCACCGTGGCACACCGCTCCCACGCGGCATCCACGTCCCCGGAGGCCCAGGTGCGGGGCGGCACGATGAGGCTCCCGGCGGCGAAGGCCTCGCGGGGGTCGAGGATGGCGGGCCGTTCCTCGAAGTCAGCGGTCACCGCATGCGCGCCGCGCCACGCGGCCTCGGGGGACTCCGCCAGCACGAGGGCGTACGGTTCCCCGACGCAGTGCACCTCCCCGTCCGCCAGCATCGGCTCGCCGGGCAGGGCGTTTCCGATCTCGTTCTCGCCGGGGATGTCCGCGGCGGTGAGGACGGCCACCACGCCCGGGATTGCGAGCGCCGCCGTGGCGTCCACCGCCGTGAACCGGGCGTGCGCGTGCGGCGAGACCGCGGGGTGGGCGTGCAGGCAGCCGGGCGGCCACGGGAGGTCGGAGGTGAAGCGGGCAGCTCCGGTCACGAGGAGGTCGAGGTGCTGGTTCGCGCTCATGCGAGGGCCTCCTGCCAGTCGACGGTGCCGGGGATGAGGGCGTCCATGTGCGCGATCACCTGGTTGCCGAGCAGGGCCCGCTTGTAGGCGGCGGAGCCGCGGAGGTCGTCGATGGGGGTGGCCTCGGCGCGGGCGGTGGCGGCGGCCGCGCGGACGGTCTCGGCGTCCACGGGTGCGCCCTCCAGCGCGGAGGCGGTCTCGCGCAACAGCAGCGGCACCGGCGCCACCCCACCCGCCGCCAGCCGGACGTCGCCGAGCCGGGGCGGGGCGGCGTCGTCGTCCACCTGCGCGACGACGGCGCTGGTCACCGACGTGATATCGTCGTGCGGGCGCTTGGACACCTTGATCGCGTGGAGCCGGCGCGTTCCGTCCACGTTCCGGGGGATCCGCACCGTGGTGATGACGTCCCCGGGGTCGAGGGCGGTGCGCTTGTAGGAGAGGAAGAAGTCCTCGAGCGGCAGCCGGCGCGAGGCGGCCGGCCCGGCGATCTCCACCTCCGCCCCGAGCGCGAGCAGCACCACGCTGACGTCCGCGGCGGGCGACGCGTTCGCCAGGTTCCCCCCGAGCGTGGCGCTGGCCCGGATGCNNTGCCGGGCGAGGCGAACAGCGTGAGGAACTCCGGCAGTGCGGGCCATGCCGCCGCGATGAGGTCGCTGTCCTTGACCTCCGCGATGGTGACGGCGGCGCCGAGGGCGATCCAGTCGCCGTCCGCGGTCATGGCGCGCAGTTCGGGGACGCGGTGGAGCCGGGTCTCCGCGCGCCCGGGTTCGTACGGGTGCTGCACCGCCCAGTCCGTCTCTCCCCCGACGACGTCGCCCGGCCGGAGCTCCGCCGGTGGCAGCGGCGCCAGCGTGGCGGCGGCGTCGGCGACGGCGGCGGTCTCGACGGCGCTGT
>DBPQ01000046.1 GCA_002304945.1 Actinomycetales bacterium UBA1416
CGTCCGGCACGGGGCCGAGGCCGGCCGCGGCCCGGGCGGCCGCGATGCCGCGCGCGGTGTGGAGCGCCGTGCCGGACGGGGCGTCGGCCTTCTCCGGGTGGTGCAGCTCGACCACCTCGGCGGACTCGAAGAACGGCGCCGCCTTCGCGGCGAAGGCCATGGCGAGCACCGCCGAGAGCGCGAAGTTGGGGGCGATGAACACGCCCGTCGTGCCGCCCGCTCGCTCCAGGTGCGCCTCCACCCGCGCCAGCGACTCCCCCGTCCAGCCCGTGGTCCCGACGACGGCGTGCACCCCGGCGTCGATGAGGGCGTGCACGTTGGCCTCGGTGGCCTCGGGGAGCGTGAAGTCGACCGCCACGTCGGCGTGCCCCGCGAGGGCGGCAACGTCGTCGTCGACGTCCAGTGCGGCGACCAGCTCGAGGTCCGGCGCTGCCTCCACGGCCGCCACGACCGTGCGCCCCATGCGTCCCGCCGCGCCGAGCACGGCCACCCTCGTCGTCATGGACCCCAAGGCTAGTCGAGAACGGACTGGTCGGGGCCGACCAGGACGACGCTCGGCGGCTCCGCGAGCAGGTCCGCCGCCACCTGCTGGATGTCCCCCGCGGTCACGGACCGGTAGCGCTGGAGGGTCTCCTCGGTGCTGATCAGGCGGCCGGTGACGATCTCGGCAAGGCCCAGACGCGACATGCGCGATCCGGTGTCCTCCGAGGCCAGCACGAAGGTGCCCCCGACCTGCCCGATGGCGCGGGCGAGCTCGTCGTCCGCCACGGGTTCTTCGACCAGGCGGGCCAGCTCCGCGCGCATCACGTCGAGCACGGCTCCCACCTTGGCGGGGGCGCACGCGGCGTAGACCCCGAGCACGCCCCCCTCGGCGTAACCCGACGTGAAGGAGTAGGTGGAGTACGCGAGCCCCCGCCGTTCGCGGATCTCCTGGAAGAGGCGGGAGCTCATGCCGCCGCCGAGGATGGTCGAGGCGACGCCGAGGGCGAAGCGGCGCGGGTCGCTCGTGGCGAGCCCACGGCCGCCGAGGATCACGTGGGCCTGCTCGGTGGGTCGCCGCACGCTGACCGTACGGGACGGGGCGTAGACGGCTGAGGTGGCCTCCCGGCGGGCGGCGGGCGCGGCGTCGTCCGGGAGCGACCAGCCCGCGGCCCGGGCGCCGGCGAGGACCGCCGCGCAGACGGCGTCGTGGTCGACGTTCCCGGCGGCGGTGATCACGAGTTCCTCCGGCACGTAGGAGGCGCGGTAGTGCGCGAGCACGGCCTCGCGGGAGAGTGCCGCGATGGTCTCCGGTGTCCCCCCGATGGGGCGCGCGAGCGGGTGCCCGGCGAGCACCGTCTCGGTGAACCGCTCGTGCACGAGGTCGGCGGGGTCGTCGAGGGCCATGGCGAGCTCCTCGAGGATGACGCCCCGCTCCGTCTCGAACTCCTCGGGGTCGAGGAGGGAGGAGGTCACCATGTCCATGATCACCTCGACCGCCATGGGGAGGTCGGCGTCGAGGACGCGCGCGTAGTAGCAGGTGTAGTTCTTCGCCGTGGCGGCGTTGGCCTCCCCGCCCACGGCGTCGAACGCGGCGGCGATGTCGTAGGCGCTCCGGCGGGCCGTCCCCTTGAACAGGAGATGCTCGAGGAAGTGGCTGGAACCGGCATGCTCCTCCGCCTCGTCACGCGACCCGACGGCGACCCAGGCGCCGAGGGCGACGGACCGTGTGGACGGGATGTCCTCGGTCAGCACGCGGATTCCCCCGGGCAGGACGCTCCGCCGGATCAGGGCACCGTCCTGGGAGAGGTTGAGGCTGGCGGCGGAGTCCGCGCTCGTGCCCGGGAGCAGCGGCACGACCGACCACGTGGGAGTAGGCATCCCGCCCATCGTACCTACCCGAGGCTGACCGACTCCCCCGGCCCCACCTGCCGCTCGTCGTCACCGACGCTGATGGTGACCGTTCCCGGGTTGTCGGGCGCGGCCGTCACCGTGATCGCGTCACGGCGGAGTTCGACGGCGAGGTGGTTCGACTGGAACACCAGGGGGAACCGGAGTCCCTCCCACCGCTCGGGCAGGGCCGGCCGGAACCGGAGCACGTCGCCGTGCACCTCGAAGCCTGCGAAGCCCTGAACGACGACGAACCAGACGGCGCCGCAGGCCGCCGTGTGGATCCCACCGAGGAACGATCCCCCGCTCATCACCTTCTTGCTCTGGTTGTACAGGTCGATGCTCGAGGCCTCCTCGAAGTAGCGGAACGCCTCCTCGGGCAGCTCGGCCTTCGACGCGATGAGGGCATGGGCGGACGGGCTCAGCGATGACCCGTGCTCGGTGCGCGGCTCGTAGTAGAGGTAGTTGGCCCGCATCACCTCGGGCGGGAAGATGTCGATCAGGGCGAAGAGTTGGAGCACGTCCGCCTGCTTGAGGACCTGGGTCCGGACGGCCACGCCGTTCGGCCAGCCCCAGTACTCGTCGGGATCGATCAACCTCTGCCGGACGACGTCCGGTGTCACGTCCTCCAGGCTGAAGTAGCCGTCGAACTGCTCGATCAGCTTCGTCCCGGGATCCGGCTTCGGCAGGTACATCAGATCGGCGTGCTCCCGCCAGTCCGCGACATCGTCCTCGTCGAACCCGAGCCGGCCCAGCAGGGCGGAGAGCTCCGCCGGCGCCCGCTCGGACATCGCGTCGTGAATCTCCACGGCCTTCTCGAGGGCGTACTGGGCCAGGTACATCGTGTAGGCGTTGTTGTCCACGTTCTCGTGGTACTCGTCCGGTCCGAGGAGCCGGATGAGCTCGAAGCGGTTCTTGTCCTTCTTGAAGTGGGCCCGTGAGACGAGGAAGTCCGCCACCTCGAAGGCGATCTCCGCCCCACCCTCCACGATGAAGGACCAGTCCCCGGTCGCCTCGTAGTAGCGCCACAGCGCGTACACGATGTCGGGCGAGACGTGGATCTGCCAGCAGTTGAAGTGGTTCCGCATGGCGCGGCCGGTGAGGACGTCCGTGAAGAAGATGTCCGGGAAGAGCTCGTCCCCGGTCTTGCCGCTCGCCCACGCGTAGTACGCACCCCGGTATCCGAGGCGGGCGGCCTTGCGGCAGGCACCGGGCAGGGTGTCGTGCCGGTACATGAGCACGTTCCGTGCCAGGTCGGGCCGGGTGTAGGTGAGCATCGGGAGGTTGAAGATCTCCTGGTCCCAGAACGCGGCTCCCTGGTACACCTGGCTGGACAGTCCCCGGGCACCGATGGGGAGCCGCGCATGGGAGGGGGTGTGGATGATGTTGTGGAACAGGCTGAAGCGGGTGAGGACCTGGGACTCGAGGTCACCGATGACCTCGATGTCGCTGGCCGCCCAGACGTCCTCCCACCGGCGGGAGTGGCGGGCGAACAGGTGTTCGTAGCCGTCGGCCAGCGCCGCGGCCGCCGCGGCGGCCGATTCCTCGCGTGGCTGTGCCACGTCGTTGTCGTGGTGGATGGAGACGGCCTTCTCCACGACCACCTCGTCACCCGCCACCAGGCTGAACCCGAACTCCCGGAGGATCCGGTTGCCTCCCGTGCGCACGTGGGCGGACCGCGGTTCCGCCCCGCTCACGCGGCAACCCTCGAGAACCGAGATCCGCGTGCCGAGTTCGACGGTGGTGAGGTCGATGCCCACCAGTCCGTCCTGCTCGTACGCCTCCCGGGTCGCGAAGTGCTCGCCGCTGAGACTCCACACGTTGCCGTCGATGCCGGTGACGATCGTGAGGGCGCAGGGGGCGTGGGCGGTCAGTCGCGTGCGGGACACCAGGAGCCGGACGTCGTCCATGCTCGCGAATCGCTCCTCGACGAGTGAGACCGGAACGCCCCCCTCTCCCCGCCAGCCGGATCGGCGGGAGAACAGCCCGCTGCGAAGGTCCACCTTTCGTTCGAAGTCGCGAGAGGCCCCGCGGACCGTGGTCCACGGGGCCCCTGGCAGGCTGGATCTCAGCCCTTGACCGCACCTCCCAGCATCCCGCGCACGAAGTAGCGCTGGAGGCCGAGGAAGACTGCCACCGGCACCACCATGGCGATGAACGCGCCGGCGGAGAGGATGTGCCAGTCGGAACCACGCGTACCTGTGAGGTCAGCGAGGCGGACGGTGAGCGGTGAGACGTCAGGGCTGGAACCGAAAACCAGACCGACGAGCAGGTCGTTCCAGACCCACAGGAACTGGTAGATCCCGAACGCGGCGATGGCCGGGACGAGGAGCGGGAAGAGCACCTGGAAGAAGATCTTCACGTGCCCGGCACCGTCCACCCTGGCTGCCTCGATGAGCGACCGGGGAATGTCCATCATGAAGTTGTGCAGCATGAAGATCGCCAGTGGGAGCGCGAAGATCGTGTGCGACAACCACACGGGCCAGAAGGACCCCGTGATGCCCCAGTTGTTGTACTGCGTGAGCAGGGGGATGAGGGTGATCTGGATCGGGACGATCTGGAGTGCGAAGACCGCCACGAACAGGGCGTTCCGGCCGGGGAACTCCATCCACGCGAACGCGTAGGCCGCGAGCAGCGCCAGCGTGATGGGAATCATCACGGCCGGGAGCGTGATGACCACCGTGTTGACGAAGGCGCTGCCGAAGCTGTTGGTGCCCCGGGTGAAGACGTCGACGTAGTTCTCGGTGGTGATCGCCGGATTCGCGAAGAACGTCCACCACCCGCTCGTGCGGATCTCCGCAGCGGGGCGGAAGGACGTGACGAAGAGCCCGAAGGTGGGAACGGTCCAGAGAACCGCGATGATGATCGCCACCGCCGTGGCCCACGGGGAACTCAGCCGGTTCTTGGCATCGATCGCCCTCTGCTCAGCCTTGGTGATCTTCTTGGGCTTCGCATCGGGCTTGGCCGCCGGAACAGGAGGATTCGGATTCGTGGTGGTCATCGCTGCTCCTCCGAGAGCTTCATCTGGCGGATGTTGTAGACCACCAGGGGGACGATAATGACGAAGAGCAGGACGGCGAGCGTGGCACCGATGCCGCGCTGGCCCGTCCGGAAGCTCTGGATGTAGAACTCGTTCGCGACGATCGAGGTCCTGAAGTTGCCGCCGGTCATCGAGTAGACGATGTCGAAGACCTTCAGCGTGGTCATCGAGATCGTCGTCAGGACGACGACGAGGGCGGGCCGGATGGAGGGCACCGTCACCGAGGCGAACATCCGCATCTGGCTCGCACCATCGAGCTTGGCAGCCTCGATGATGTCATCGGGGATGGCCTTGATGGCGGCGGAGAGGATGGTCATCGCGAAGCCGGACTGGATCCACACCATGACTGCGATGAGGAACAGGGTGTTCGACGGCCAGTTCAACAGGAACTGCTGGGTCTCGAAGCCGAGCCAGACGAGGATCTGGTTCATGAGGCCGGTCTGTGGCCGTTCGGTGGGCTTGTAGTCGTAGACGAACTTCCAGATGATTCCCGCACCGACCATCGAGATGGCCATCGGGAGGAACACCAGGGCCTTCGCCTGCTTCTCGAACGGCGAGCGGTCCACGATCACGGCGTAGATGAGGCCGAAGACGGTCGAGAGCAGCGGGACGAGGATGACCCACAGCGCGGTGTTCAGCAACACCGTTCTCAGTTCGGGATTGGTGAAGACCGCCGTGTAGTTCTCGATCCCCACCCACTCCTGCTGGTTCCCGCTCTTGAACGATCCGAGGATCGTGGAGATGGCCGGGTAGACCAGTCCGAAGAGGATGAGCAGGACGGTCGGGCCGAGGAAGGCGATGATGACGAGCCAACGAGGCATCTTCGGAAGTTCGGAGACGAGCAGGAGAGCCGTCATGACGACGACGAACAGGAGGATCGCCACGACCATGACCGCGAGCTTCTGGGCGCTGCTATCGGCGCCTAGAAGGAAATCCATGAGAGTCCTTTCAGTCGGACGAGTACGTGCCGAACGGATGGATGGGAGGAAAGACGCTCCCATCCATCCGTCCGGCGCACTCGATCAACGGATCACGGCCAGCTGGCCTCGATGTCGTCCAGAACGGCCTGCGAGTCCTTGCCCTCGGCGATCCACTGCGTCATGTTGCTCCAGAACGTGCCGGCGCCGACTGCGCCTGGCATGAGGTCGGAGCCGTCGAAACGGAAGATCGTGTTCGGGTCGGTCAGCAGCTCGTAGGCCAACTGGTCGATCGGGGACTCCAGGTTCGCGGGGTCGAGTTCGGAGTTCGCCGTCACCCAACCGGGTCCGGAAACCTTGGCCTTCTCGTTCGCCCACTCCGGGCTGGTGAGGTAGGCCTGGAAGGCGGCGACCTCGGGCCGGTCGGAGAACGCGACGGTGAACTCGCCGCCACCGAGCAGCGGCTTCTCCTCGGCGGTCAGGCCGGGAAGGTAGAAGGCGAAGACCTCGCCGTTCTCCGAGATGTCAAGGCCCTCCGGCCAGTTGGCCTGGTAGAAGGAGGCCTGGCGGTGCAGGAAGCAGGCGCCGTCGAGGATCGGCAGGCCCGCGTCACCGAACGAGGTGGTGGCGATCGAGGTCACGCCGCCGAGGCCACCGTTGACGTACTCCTCATTGCGGAGGATCTCGTCGGCGAGGTTCATGGCCTCGAGGATCTGCGGGTCGTTGAACGGGATCTCGTGGGTCACCCACTGGTCGTAGACATCGGGGCCCGCCACGCGGAGGACGAGGTCCTCGATCCAGTCGGTTGCCGGCCAGCCGGTGGCGTCGCCGGACTCGATGCCGGCACACCACGGCTTGGAGTCCGGGTGGTCAGCGGCGATCTGGTCGGACAGGGCGAGGAGTTCGTCCCATGTCGTGGGGATCTCGTAGCCGTTGTCCGCGAAGGCCATCGGCGAGTACCACACGAAGGACTTCGCGTTGGCGCCGAGCGGGGCACCGTAGAGGGTTCCGTCGACGCTGCCGTACAGCTTCCACGCCTCGTTGTAGTACTGGTCGATGTTGGACTCAGCGGCCTCGCCGACCGGGACCATCGCGTCCGGGAAGTCGGTGGCGATCTTCTCGATCAGGCCCGGCTGCGGGACGTAGGCGACGTCCGGCGCGTTCCCTGCCTCGATGCGGACCAGGAGCTGGGCCTCGAACTGGCGCGAGCCCTCGTAGTTGACGGTTGCTCCGGTGCACTCCTCGAACGGGATGTAGGAGTCGATCTGGGGCTGGTCCTCGGGGGAGACGATGGAGGTGTACACCGACACCTCCGTGCCCGACAGGTCGCCATACTGCTCGAAGGCCGCGCAGTCGACGTCGCCGCGAGCGCAGCGACCACTCCCATCCTTCTCGGGATTCGCATGACTGCTCCTTTGCTTCCATGGTTGTGGGGGTGGTCCTAGCGTGGCACAAACCACTCCGGGCCCGCGGAATCCCCGCATAACAGTTCTGCATCGTCACGGCGACCGGCCAGCGCATAGAAGGGGGGCCCGGGTCCAAAGACCCGGGCCCCCACGCTCGATCCCGACTACTCGGGCTGGCCGTCGCCGTAGGCGTCGGAGCCGAGCGACTCGACGGCCGACGTGTCCGCCTCGTCGCCGCGACGGCGGGTGCGCTGGCGCGGGCGACGCTCACGACGGTCGCCACGGTCGCCGTCGCGACGCTCACGGTCCCCACCACGGTCACCGCGGTCGCCCCGGTCCCCGCCGCGGTCCCCGGCCTCGGCCGGACCCGCCTCGCCGTCGATGACGACGTGCAGCGAGAGCTTCCCGCGGGAGTCGATCTCGGCGAGCTCGACCTCCACCTTGGAGCCGACGGGGAGGACGTCCTCGACGTTCTCCACGCGCTTGCCGCCCACGATCTTGCGGACCTGCGAGATGTGCAGCAGGCCGTCCTTGCCGGGGCTGAGCGAGACGAACGCACCGAAGGTGGTGGTCTTGACGACGGTGCCGATGAACCGCTCCCCCACCTCGGGCATCTGCGGGTTGGCGATGGCGTTCACCATGGCGCGGGCGGCCTCGGCGGACGGGCCGTCGACGGCGCCGATGTACACGGTGCCGTCGTCCTCGATCGTGATGTCGGCGCCGGTCTCCTCCTGGATCTGGTTGATCATCTTGCCCTTCGGGCCGATGACCTCGCCGATCTTGTCGACCGGGACCTGCACCGTGATCACGCGCGGGGCGGTCGGCGCCATCTCGTCCGGGGTGTCGATGGCCTCGTTCATGACGTCCAGGATGAAGAGGCGGGCCTCCTTGGCCTGGGTCAGGGCCGCGGCGAGGACGGAGGCAGGGATGCCGTCCAGCTTGGTGTCCAGCTGGATGGCGGTGACGAAGTCGCGCGTCCCGGCCACCTTGAAGTCCATGTCGCCGTAGGCGTCCTCGGCCCCCAGGATGTCGGTGAGCGCCGCGTAGCGGGTCTCACCGTCCACGGTGTCGCTCATGAGGCCCATGGCGATGCCCGCCACCGAGGCGCGCAGCGGCACGCCCGCGTTCAGGAGGGACAGGGTCGAGGCGCACACGGAGCCCATCGAGGTGGACCCGTTGGAGCCGAGTGCCTCGGAGACCTGACGGATCGCGTAGGGGAACTCCTCGCGGGTGGGGAGCACCGGCATGAGGGCGCGCTCCACGAGGGCCCCGTGGCCGATCTCGCGGCGCTTGGGGCTGCCCACGCGGCCGGTCTCACCGGTCGAGTAGGGCGGGAAGTTGTAGTTGTGCATGTAGCGCTTGCGCGTCACCGGGGAGAGCGAGTCGATCTGCTGCTCCATGCGCAGCATGTTGAGGGTCGTGACCCCCATGATCTGGGTCTCGCCGCGCTCGAAGAGCGCCGAGCCGTGCACCCGGGGCAGGACCTCCACCTCGGCGGAGAGCGTCCGGATGTCCTTCAGCCCACGGCCGTCGATCCGCTTGCCCTCGGTGAGGACGCGAGTACGGACCATGGTCTTGGTCACGGCGCGCACCGCCGCGGAGATCTCCTTGTCGCGGCCCGGGAACTCCTCGGCGAGCTGCTCCAGCAGCCCGTGGCGGATCTCCTCCAGGCGGCTCTCGCGGGTCTGCTTGTCGCCGATGCGGATGGCCTCGGCGACGTCGTCGCGGATCCGGCCCTCGACCGCCTCCAGCACGTCGGGCTGGTAGTCGGGGAAGCGCGGGAACTCGGCGGTGGGCTTCGCCGCGTCGGCGGCGAGCTGGGCCTGGGCGGCGCAGAGTGCGGCGATGAAGGGCTTGGCGGCCTCGAGGCCACCCGCCACGACCTCCTCCGTGGGAGCCTGCGCCCCACCCTGGATGAGGTCCCAGGCACTGTCGGTGGCCTCGGCCTCGACCATCATGACGGCGACGTCGTCGCCCACCATGCGGCCGGCCACGACCATCGAGAAGACGGCGCGGGCCACCTCGGAGTACCGCGGGAAGGCGACCCACTGGCCGTCGATGAGCGCGATGCGCACGCCGCCGATCGGCCCGGAGAAGGGCAGGCCGGACAGCTGGGTGGACATGGACGCCGCGTTGATGGCGACCACGTCATAGGCGTCGTCGGGGTGGATCGCGAGGATCGTCTCGACGATCTGGACCTCGTTTCGCAGGCCCTTGACGAACGCGGGCCGCAGCGGCCGGTCGATGAGCCGGCACGCGAGGATTGCCTCGGTCGTGGGGCGGCCCTCGCGCCGGAAGAAGGAGCCGGGGATCCGGCCCGCGGCGTAGTGGCGCTCCTCGACGTCCACCGTGAGGGGGAAGAAGTCGAACTGCTCCTTGGGGTGCTTGCCCGCTGTCGTGGCGGACAGCAGCATCGTGTCCTCGTCGAGGTACACGGTGGCCGAACCTGCGGCCTGCCGGGCGAGCCGGCCGGTCTCGAACCGGACGGTGCGCCGCCCGAACGAGCCGTTGTCGATGATCGCCTCGGCGAACCTGATCTCGGGACCCTCCATGGGTTCCTCCGTTCTGCTTCGACCGCGCCGGCCGGGCGGCCGTCGATCGAAGCCCACGGACCGCTTCTCGTTCCGGGAGCCACCACCGATGACCGGACCGTGGGCACGGTTCTTGGTCGTGATGTGTTCAGTTGTGATGGTGGCCGGCCCCGAGAGGGGCCGGCCCAGGGTTCCTAGCGGCGCAGGCCGAGCCGCTCGATGAGCGACCGGTACCGCTGGATGTCCACGTCCGCGAGGTAGCCGAGCAGCCGGCGGCGCTGGCCGACCAGCAGCATGAGGCCGCGGCGGGAGTGGTGATCGTGCTTGTGCGTCTGGAAGTGGGCCGTCAGGTCCTTGATGCGCTGCGTGAGCAGCGCGATCTGGACCTCGGGGGAACCGGTGTCACCCTCGTGGGTGGCGTACTCGGCGATGATCTTCTGCTTCACGTCCGGTGCGAGGGGCACGTGTTCTCCTTCGGGGGGTTGTTGCACGGAGCGCCGGGGCCTGTTCACCCGGGCGATGACGGGGCCGTGGCCGGTCTGACGGCTGCTCCAGTTTACCAGTCGGCCCCAGTGGTCCGCGCCGCGGCACCGGGGTGAGCGCGCTCACGCCGGTGGACCGGCCGGATGGGGAAGGGCGGGCCGGGCGACGCCGAGGAGGTCGGCGGTGCGGGCGACGTCGTCGGCCATCTGGTCGAGCAGGCCCGCGATGCCGTCGAAGGTGAGCATCGGCCGGATCCAGTGGGTGAACTCCACGGTGACCACGTGGTCGTACAGGTCGAGGTCGTGCCGCCCGAGCACGTGGGCCTCGACGCTCCGCCGGTGCCCGTCGAAGGTCGGGTTGGTTCCCACGGAGATGGCGGCGGGATACCGGATCCCCCCGTCGGTCAGCCACCCGGCGTAGACGCCGTCGGCGGGGACGACGCCGATGTCGTCGGTGTCGAGGTTCGCCGTCGGGTAGCCCAGCTGGCGGCCGCGCTTCGCGCCGTGCACGACCTCGCCGCGCACGAGGTGGGGACGGCCGAGCACGGTGGCGGCCGTCTCGACGTCGCCGGTCGAGAGCGCCTCCCGCACCCAGGTGGAGGACCACCGCCGCCCCGATTCCGGATCGACGAGGTCGCGCAACACGACGGCCTCGAAGCCGTACCGCTCCCCGAGGTCGCGGAGCGTCCGCTCGTCCCCGGAGTTCCCGGCGCCGAACCGGGCGTCCTCCCCCACCACCACGGCGCGGGCGTGGAGCAGGTCGACGAAGTACTCCTTCACGAACTCCTCCGGCGACAGCTTGGAGAACGGCAGCGTGTACCGCACGAGGAGGGTGGCGTCCATCCCCATCTCCTCGAGGGCGGCGAGCCGCTGCCCGAGGCTGGTGAGCTGCACGTGGTAGCGCTCCGGGTGGTGCACGAGCAGCGGGTGCGGGGTGAACGTGACCGCCACGGCGGGAACGTGGTGGCGGTGGGCGAGCGCGCGCACGCGACTGACCACGGCGCGGTGGCCGCGGTGCATGCCGGCGAACATCCCGAGCGTGGCCACTGATCCGCTGAGCGGGGGGACCTCGTCGGGTCCGTGCCAGACCTGCACTACCTCTCCCCCTCATCCCGGGCGCGTCCCGTCATCGCTGCTTCTCCTCCCGATTCTAGGCGGGGTCCACCACGAGCACCGGCCGGGCCGCGCCGTCCCGGTTGGCCACGAGCGCGAGCAGGTGTCCGTCGGGTGCGAGTGCCGCGTGGAGTCCCTCCGCCGGGGCCTCGGCCACGGGCCGCCCCACGCGGACGCCGGCCGCCGCCGCGTCGTCGAGGTGGAGCGACGGGAAGCACCGCGTCGCGATGTCGGTCATGGACGTCAGGGCGGGAGGCGCCTCCGCGGACTCCGCCGCGATCTCCGCCAGCGTGCGCGCCTCCTCGACGTGGAAGGGCCCGACGGCGGTGCGCCGCAGCGCCGTGAGGTGGCCGCCGGTGCCGAGGGACTCCCCGAGATCCCGGGCGATTGCCCGCACGTACGTGCCCGAGGAGCACTCCACCACCACGTCGACGTCGACGACGGCGGTGCCGTCCCCGGCCGTCCGCGCCACGGCACCGGTCACCTCCAGTCGGTGGACCGTGACGGGCCGCGCCTCGAGGCGCACGTCCTCCCCGGACCGCACCCGGGCGTAGGCGCGTTCGCCCCCCACCTTGATGGCACTCACCGAGGAGGGGACCTGGAGGATGGCACCCCGCAGACCGGCGAGGGCGGGCTCGAGGTCGAGGCCGGGCGGCACCGGCGGACGCGGTCACCTCGCCCTCCGCGTCGTCGGTGAGCGTGGCCTGGCCGAGCCGGATGGTCGCGGCGTAGGTCTTGTCCGCGCCCACGAGGTGGGTGAGCAGTCGCGTCGCTCGGCCCACCCCCACGACGAGGAGGCCCGTCGCCATCGGGTCGAGCGTGCCCGCGTGGCCGACCCGCCGGGTCCGGCAGTGCCGGCGCAGGCGTGCCACGACGTCGTGCGAGGTCAGTCGCTGGGGTTTGTCGACGAGGAGGATCCCGTCACTCATCCTCAGGCTTCCGGTACGGATCCGGGTCCCCGGCGTAGCGTGCGTTCTGCGCGAGCTCGGCGACCGCGGCGTCCTTCGCCGCCGCTTCCCGCAACCGCTCCTCGATCGCCGCGGCATTCTCCGGGACCGCGTCCAGCACGAACTCGAGCGTGGGAGTCAGCCGCAGCCCGGTCTGCTTCCCGACCTCCGACCGGATCAGGCCCTTCGCGGACGCCAGAGCCGCCGCAGTGCTCGCACGGTCCTCGTCCGAGCCGTAGACCGTGTAGAAGACGGTCGCGTGCTGCAGGTCGCCCGTGACGCGGGCGTCGGTGACGGTCACGAAGCCGAGCCGCGGGTCCTTGACCCGGGACTCGAGCATCCGGGCAACGATCTCCTGGATCCGGTCGGCGAGTTTGCGCGCGCGTGCGGGGTCAGCCATGACTCCACCTTACGGGAGCGCTCAGGCGAAGCGCCCGTCCGGCCGTTCGCGCAGGGCGTGCATCGCCCGCGCGGCGTCGAGGACCGCGAGGTGCGGCAGGGGGTCGAGGCCGTTGGTGAGCACGAAGTCGGTGAGCTGCTCCCGCACCACCGCACGGAACTCCTCGGGCTCCCAGGGCTTCGCGACGTAGTGGTCCAGCTCGGCCTCGTTGATGGCCCGGATCGTGTCCTCGTGTCCGGCCTGGCCGGTCACCAGCACGCGCCTGGCCGCGCGGGTGCGTGGATCCGTCATCGTGCTGACGAGGAAGTCGACGCCGGACGTCCCCGGCAGCCGGTGGTCGGACAGGATGAGGGCGAGCGTGTCCCCGCCGTCGGCCACCTCGCCGACGACGGCCCAGGCGTCCTCCACGTCCTCCGCCAGCTCGATACGAGCCCCGCCGGCGAACGGGGCGAGGTCCCGGGCGAGCGCGGTGCGGACGGGGGGTTCGTCCTCGACGACGAGGATCGCGAGCTTCATTCTCTACTCCTTCGGTGGGCCGGCGAGCGGCAGGGTGACGGTGATGATGGTCTGGCCGGGCTGGGAGTCGGCGCTGATGGTGCCGCCGTGCTCCTCGACGAGCCGCTTCGCGAGTCCCAGGCCGAGGCCGAGGCCGTAGCGGATGGTGCCGTGCTTGGTGGTGAAGCGCGGCTCGAAGATGCGGGGCAGCACGGCGGGATCGATTCCGGGACCGTTGTCGATGATGTCGACGACGACCCACTCCCCCTCGACCCGGGTCGAGATCTCGAGGCGGCCCTCGCCACTGAGCGCGTCGGCGGCGTTGACGATCAGGTTGGTCCACACCTGCCCGAGACGGGAGGGGTGGGCCCGCAGCGGGGGGACCTCGCCGTAGTCCCGGACGACGTCGATGCCGTGCAACCGGTGGGCCACGAGGCGCAGGGTGTCCTCGATCCCGGCGTTGAGGTCCACCCCGTCCAGCGCGTCCGACTCGGGGCGGGCGTAGGAGCGGAGCGAGGTGGCCAGCTCCGCGATCCGTGCGGAGGCCACCTCGATGTTGCGGGCGGCGGTGCCGAGCATCGCGGCCGACTCCACCATGTCGAGCTGGCGGACGTCCACGGACCGCGCCAGCGACGGGTCGGTGATTCCGGCGGAGACGAGCCGCCACGCGAGCTCGGGATCCCTGGTCAGCTTCTCCAGCTCGCGGCGGACCTGCCGCTCCTGGGCGGTGGAGAGGCCCGGACGGTTGCGCGTGGAGGCGAGGACCTCCCCGAGCAGGCGGCCCTGGGGATGCGACTCGACGAGCCGGGTCACCTCCTCGGCGAGGGAGGCGGCTGCGCGCGTGAGAGCGGCGACCGGGTTGTTGAGTTCGTGGGCCACTCCCGCGGCCAGCTCGCCGAGAGTGGCGAACCGTGCCTGCTGGATGAGCTCGAGGCGGGCGGCCTCCAGGGCGGACAGCGCCTTGGCGAGCCGGCGCTGCTCCTTCTTCAGCCGGGCGTTCAGCTCGTTGCGTTCCACCTGGAGCTCCTCGGACCGCAGCAGTCGGAGGGTGAGTCCGCGGATGGCCCCGGCGGTGAGGCCCGCGGCCACGCCGGGATCGAGGATCAGGGCACGGTTGAGCTGGTCGGTGGACAGGTGGATGGCCTCGACCTCGGTGGTGGTGGTGGAGGTGAAGAACGCCTTCTGCTGGCGTGCCAGGGACAGGAGCCCGACCACGGGTCCGGTGGACGCGTGGTGCAGGAGGAGGTTCTCCGACGGCGTCGCACGGGTGAGGGCGACCTTCCCGGAGATGAGGATGAACACGCCGTCGACGTCCTCACCCTGGCGGGTGAGCCGGACGCCCGGCGGCAGCAGGAGCCTGGGACGGCGGGTGAGGGCGCCGTCGATGCCGCGCACGATCCGCTCCGTGAGGTCCTCGTTGCTCGCCTCCAGCAGCTGGAAGAGCTCGCTGGGCTCACTGCCCTGCTCCGCCATGACGAGGGTGGGGACGGGGTCGAGGCCGTGGTCCGCCATCCACGAGGCGAGCTGGGAGGTCACCATCCACTCGAGCAGTCCGGGGGGCGAGGGCTGCACGAGGAGGGTGTGCAGCCAGCCACGGTCGATCGCGTCGGAGAGGTCCCGGTGGTCGGACCGGGTGGTGAGCACCACCGTCTGGGCCTCGGCCAGCTGGTCGTCCTCGTACAGGTCCCGCATGGCGGCGTCGACGTTGCCGTCCCCGGCGCACAGGACGACGAGGGGCACGGAGGCCCCACTCGCGTCCACGGTCTCGAGGGCCGCGGGGACGTCAGCGGCGACAGCGACCGGGACGCGGTCACCGAGCGCCGCCCGCAGGCTCGCGGCCACTTCGGCGGCGGGGCCGCCGTGGCCGACGACGAGGACGAGCAGGTCCATCACAGCAGTCCGAAGAACTGCCAGATCGGCGGCATCGCGAAGGCGAGGAGCAGTGCACCGCCGATGCCGACGACCAGGCCGACGAGCGCCATGTGCTTGAGCTCGATCTGTCCCGTGGCGTAGGCGATCGCGTTCGGGGGGGTCGAGATCGGCATGGACATGCCGAGCGACGTGGCGAGCGCGACCACCACCGCGATCATCGCCGGCTCGGCGCCGACGACGTCGGAGAAGCCGATCGCAAGGGGGACGAGGAGGTTGGCCGCGGCGGAGTGCGAGATGACGTTCGCCATGCCGAGCCCGATCGCGGTGAGCAGGGCGAGGACCCCCACGGCCGAGAGCGCGGCCCAGTCGAAGGATCCCAGCAGCCAGGCGTCGAGGCCCGACGCCCCCACCCCGTTGCCGAGCGCGATACCGCCGGCGACGAGCCACAGGACGGGCCAGGAGAGGTTCTGGATGTCCCGGCCGCCCATGACGCGCAACGCGAGCAGCGCGACCACGGGGACGAAGCCGACGATGTTGGACGACACGCCGTGGAGCGGCTCCGTCATCCACAGGAGGATCGTCAGCCCGGCGATCGCGTAGTACATGCGGGCCGGGGTCGAGCGGTCGAAGTCGGCCTTCATGGTGAGGTTCACGCGGGTGTCGTTGGTCATGAAGTAGCGGGAGATCAGCACCCACGCCCCGAACAGGATGACGAGCATGAGGGGCACGGCGATGACCATCCACTCTACGAACGAGATGGACAGGCCCCGGGCGGCCAGCGCGCCCAGGGCGATCGCGTTCGGCGGGGTGCCCACCGGGGTGCCCATGCCGCCGATGTTGGCGGCCACCGGGATCGCGAGGGCCACGCCGGCCTTCGCCCTCGCGTCCGGCATGGCGGCGATGATCGGGATGACGACGGCGAACATGGCCGCCGTCGTCGCCGTGTTCGACATGAACATCGAGAGGGCGGCCGTGATCAGCATGAGCCCGAGCACCGTGAGGCGGCCGGAGCCCGCGAACGGCTTCATGAACACGGCCGCGAGGTTGTGGTCGAGCCCGAACTTGGCCGCGCCGTCGGCGATCAGGAAGCCACCGAGGAACAGGATGATGACGGGATTCGCGAGCGAGGCGAAGTAGCTCGAGTACTTCAGGGCCTCCTCCCCCACGGGCAGGAGCGCGGCGTCGGAGATCAGGAGGATCTCCAGGAGGATGACGAGAACCGCCGTGGCCATGAGCGGGATCGCCTCGGTGATCCAGAAGACGATGGCCAGCAGGAAGATCGAGAGCATCCGCTCGCCCGGCTCGTCGAGGCCGGGGATGTCCAGGAGGAACGGCAGCAGGAAGACGAGGGCTCCGATCGCGAGCCCGTAGCGCTGGATCGGCTTGAGCTGGGCGGGAGCGCTGGTGGTGGTCATGGTGGCCTCGTTGCGGGTCGGGGAGTCAGCACCAAGACTAGGGGCCGGTGCCGCTGGGACGTGGGCACAGGGTCCCAGGGACGTGGCGGCGGCCCGGCCCCAGGGGGGACCGGGCCGCCGCCACGTCCGTCAGGCGTCAGTCGCGGGCCTTCTCGCGCACCTCGAACGTCTCGATGACGTCGCCCTCGCGGATCTCACGGTTGCCCATGCCGATACCGCACTCGTAGCCCTCGCGGACCTCGGTGACGTCGTCCTTCTCCCGGCGCAGGGACTGGATCTCCAGGTTGTCCGAGACCACCACCCCGTCGCGCAGCAGCCGGGCCTTCGTGCCACGCCGGATGGTGCCGGAACGGACGATCGAACCGGCGATGTTGCCGAACTTGGAGGAGCGGAACACCTGCCGGATCTCCGCGGTGCCCAACTGGACCTCCTCGAAGATCGGCTTGAGCATGCCCTTGAGCGCGGCCTCGACCTCGTCGATCGCCTGGTAGATGACCGAGTAGAACTTCAGGTCGACGCCCTCGCGGTCGGCGAGTTCCGCCACCCGCTCGGCAGGCCGGACGTTGAACCCGATGATCACCGCGTTGTCCACGGTGGCGAGGTTGACGTCGTTCTGGGTGATCGCGCCAACGCCGCGGTGGATGATCCGGAGCTGGACCTCGTCGCCCACCTCGATCTTCAGCAGCGCGTCCTCGAGTGCCTCGACGGCACCGGAGACGTCACCCTTGATGATGAGGTTGAGGGTCTCGACCTTGCCCTGCTTGAGGGCCTCGTCGAACGACTCGAGCGAGATGCGCTTGCGGCGCTTCGCCAGGGTCGCGGCCCGCTCGGCGGCCTCCCGCTTGGCGGCGATCTGCCGGGCCGTGCGGTCGTCGGGCGCCACGAGGAACGTGTCACCCGCACGTGGCACCGAGGTGAGGCCGAGGACCTGCACCGGACGGGACGGCTCGGCGTGCGGCAACGACTCGCCGTGCTCGTCGAACATGGCGCGCACGCGGCCGTGGGCCGTGCCGGCCACGATCGCGTCCCCGACCTCCAGGGTGCCCGACTGGACGAGCACGGTGGCCACAGGGCCGCGGCCCTTGTCGAGGTTCGCCTCGATGGCGACGCCACGCGCGTCCTTGTCGGGGTTCGCCCGCAGGTCGAGGGCGGCGTCCGCGGTCAGCAGGACGGCCTCGAGCAACTCGTCGATGCCGATGCGCTTGAGGGCGGACACGTCGACAAACATGGTGTCGCCGCCGTACTCCTCCGCCACCAGGTTGAACTCGGTGAGCTGCTGCCGGATCTTGGCCGGGTTGGCGCCCTCGCGGTCGATCTTGTTGACCGCGACGACGATCGGCACCCCGGCGGCCTGGGCGTGGTTGAGCGCCTCCACCGTCTGGGGCATCACGCCGTCGTCCGCCGCGACCACGAGGATCGCGATGTCGGTGACCTCGGCACCACGGGCACGCATGGCGGTGAACGCCTCGTGGCCCGGGGTGTCGATGAAGGTCAGCGGCCGGTCGACGCCCTCGTGCTCGAAGCGCACCTGGTAGGCGCCGATGTGCTGCGTGATACCGCCGGCCTCCCCGGCGACGACGTCGGTCGACCGAATCGCGTCCAGCAGCTTGGTCTTGCCGTGGTCGACGTGTCCCATGACGACGACGACCNNGACGTGGCCCATGACGGTGACGACCGGCGGGCGCGCCTGGAGCTCCTCGTCCGTCTCCTCGGCGGCCTCGGCCTCCAGATCGATGTCGAACGACTCGAGGAGCGCCCTGTCCTCGTCCTCGGGGGACACGATGACCACGTTGTAGCCGAGCTCGGCCCCAAGGGCGGAGAACGTGTCCTCGTCGAGCGACTGCGTGGCGGTGGCCATCTCACCGAGGNNCGCCGGGTTGACGTCGATCTTCTCCGCGAAATCGGCGAGCGAGGCGCCCGCACGGATGCGGACCTCCGCCCCGTTGCCCCGCGGGATGGAGACGCCACCGATCATCGGCGCCTGCTGCTGCTCGAACTCCTGGCGCTTCGCGCGCTTGGACTTGCGGCCGCGAGCCGGCCGGCCGTCGGCCCGGCCGAACGCGCCCTGCGTGTTGCCGCGCCCGCGGCCGGTGCCGCCACGCCCGGGGAACCCTCCGGGTGCGGCACCGGGCGCGCCGGT
>DBPQ01000133.1 GCA_002304945.1 Actinomycetales bacterium UBA1416
CCTTCAGGCTGGTGCCGTTCACGCCGTTCTCTCCGAACAGGGCGATCGCTGCCTGCAGGATGCGCTCGGCCCCGCCGCCGACGGCGCCGCTCGCCGTGCCGGCCGCGCCCGCGCCACCACTGGCCGCGCCACCACTGGCCGCGCCCGATGTCCCTGTGGACTCCCGTCCCGCCATGCTCCACCTCCCCAGCCCCACTGACTGAACGAACAGTCAGCATAGCCACGCTAGGATCGGAGGGCAACCACATTCAAGGAGCGATTCGATGGCGAACCCCGTGGCGTTCTCGGTGATCGGCAGTGCATGGCGTGCGGAGTTCTTCCTCCGCATCGCCCAGGCGGTCCCCGACCAGCTGGCGGTGGCCGGCGTGCTGGCCCGGCGCGAGTCCGAGGCGGAGCGGCTGCGCGAGACGTGGGGAGTCCGCGCCGTCACCACCCTCGAGGAACTCCTCGCGCTGGACGCCGAGTTCGTGGCGCCCGCAGTGTCGTGGCCCGCGATGCCCGGCGTGGTGCGGGACCTCGTCGCGGCGGGCGCGAAGGTGCTCGCCGAGACCCCGCCCGCCCCGGACCTGGACGGGCTGCGCGCGCTGTGGAACGACGTCGGGCACACCGATCTCGTGCACGTGGCGGAGCAGTACACCCGCATGCCCGGGCACGCCGCGCGGCTCGCGGTGGTGCGCGCGGGCACGATCGGGACGCCCACCTCGGTGGAGCTGTCCTCCACGCACCTGTACCACGCGGTGTCGTTGGTACGGCACCTGCTGGACGTGGGGCGCGGCGACGTCGTCGTCAACGCCCGGACCTTCACGGCGCCGCTGCTGGACCCGATGGACCGCGCCGGGTGGCGGGCGGACCCGCAGGAGGAGCCGCGCGGCACCACCCTCGCGATGCTCGACTTCGGGGACGGCCGCCACGGCCTCTACGACTTCGTGGACAACCAGTGGCACAACCCGCTGCGCGGGCGCCGGATCGTGGTGCGGGGGTCGCGGGGTGAGGTTGTCGACGACGCCGTCACGCGGTGGACGGACGACGGTCCCGTTTCCTCGCCGCTCGCCTACCGTCGCACCGGGGTGGACATGAACCTCGAGGGCAACGACGTGGTGCACGTGTCCTTCGATGGCCGCGTGGTGTGGCGGAACCCGTTCGTGGGCTCGCGGCTGTCCGAGGACGACCTCGGCGTGGCTGCGATCCTCGCCGACGCCGGCGCCTGGGCGCGGGATGAGGCCCCCGGCCCGTACCCGCTCGCGGACGCGTGCCAGGACCACGCCGTCGGGCTGGCGATCGAGGAGTCCGCGCGGACTGGTGCGGACGTCCGGGTGGCGGGGGAGCCCTGGGCCTGAGCGGCCGTGCGCGCCGCCCGCGCCGCCGCCATGCAGGCGCCGGCGGGGGGCCAGCGGGGCTACGCCAGGGCGGTGAGGAGGTCCCTGATCTCGGCGGGCTTGGGGACGCGGCCGGAGACGATGACCTTCTCGTCCACCACGAGTCCGGGGGTCTTCATGATCCCGTAGGAGGCGATGGTCGGGTAGTCGGTGACCTTCGTGACCTCGGCGGCGAGGTCCATGGCCGCGAGGGCCTCGCGGGTGTTGCGCTCGAGGGCCACGCAGTTCTTGCAGCCGGAGCCGAGGATCTTGATGTTCATGGTGGGCCTTTCGTGTGGTTCGGATGTCAGGGGCTGGGAGACGTGGTTCGGGGGCCTCAGGCGAACGCGTTGAACGTGAGGCCGATGAGGACGATCGCCGCGGCCACGGACCCGAAGAAGATGGCGAGCAGACGGGGCTTGAGGACCTGCTTCAGCAGGATGGCCTCCGGGAGCGAGAGGGCAACCGTCGCCATCATGAACGACATCACGGTGCCCAGTGCCATTCCCTTGGTCCACAGGGCCTCGGCGATGGGGATCACGCCGGCGGCGTTGGCGTAGAGGGGGATGCCGGCCAGGGTGGCCACGATCACGGCGAACGGGTTGCCCGGCCCGGCGTACCGCGCGAAGAACTCGGTGGGCACCCAGCCGTGGATCACGGCCCCGATCCCCACGCCGAGGAGCACCCACTTCCAGACGCGGCCGAAGATGTCGGCGGTCTCCTCCTTGGCTGCGTCCACTCGGTCGCGCAGCGTGGGCTTCTCGCCGCTCGCCTGCAGGCGCCCGACCGCGGTCTGGAACACGAACGGCTCCACCCACCGGTCCAGCCTGAAACGGCTGAGGATTGCCCCGATCGTGACGGCCGCGGTGAGCCCGGCGGCCACGTAGGCGATCGTGTTCGCGAGCCCGAACGTGTCCGCCAGCAGCACCACGGCCACCTCGTTCACCAGCGGCGAGGCGATGAGGAAGGTCAGCGTGACCGCGAGCGGGATGCCGGCGCCCACGAAGCCGATGAACAGCGGGATCGAAGAGCACGAGCAGAACGGGGTCACCGCGCCGAGCAGCGCGGCGAGCAGCAGCGCGACCGCGAGCGGCTTGTCCTCAAGGAACGCGCGCACCCGCTCCGGACGCAGTGTGGTCCGCAGCATCCCGATCGCGAAGATCATGCCCGCCAGCAGGAGGAGGATCTTGGTGACGTCGTAGAGGAAGAAGTGTGCCGCGCCCGCCCACCGGTCGGTCAGGTCGAGACCCAGCCAGCTCACGAACAGCGCATCCCACAGCATCTCGTTGAGCGCGTACAGCCCCGCCCAGGTGAGCGCCCCGAGGGCAAGCCGGAGAGCGAGGGGGCGCTGTGACGTCGTCGTGGTGGTCATGGTCAGCGCCCGCACGACGACGGTGCCGCCGCGGCCGTTGCCGCGTCGCGTTTGGTGGGGGTGGGGGCCGGTGCGAGAGCCGTCGCGCCGGGGAGGGCCGCCCGCATCCGGGCGGGGGCGTCTGGCGCGAGGGAGTAGTCGACCCAGCGGCCGCGGCGTGCGGCGGTCACCAGGCCGGCCGCGCGCAGCACCTTGAGGTGGTAGCTGAGGAGGTTGGGGGCGACGTCGACGGCCTCCTGGAGGGTGCACACGCACTCGCAGCCGGCGGAGAGCCGGTCCAGGACGGCCCAGCGGACAGGGTCGGCGATGGCTTGGAGGACGCCGATCGCGGACTCGGTCGGAGGCGCCTCCGGTCCCGCTTCAGCCACGATTGATTCAAGCACGCTTGAAGCGTAGGGCTCGGGCCGGAGCTGCGAAGGGGACCTCGGTCCCGCCGTGGTGTCCTGTGACCCGCTACGCGTGCCGCGAGAGCTCGAGGGAGAGTGCGGTGGGCTCGGGCGTCTCCGGGTCCACCATCTCCTGACCCTGGCGCATCCCGAGCGAGTACACGATCGCCAGCACGGCCACGAGCACGATCACGGCTACGGCCAGCAGGATCCAGTTCCCGTTCCCCGGGCGGCGGTGCCACGCGGGCAGGGCACCGGTCACCGAGGCGTCCGGGGTACCGGCCGTTGGATGCGGGGCCGACGACGGCGGTGCGGCGGGCCGGGGCGTGGCGGGCGGCGGCGTGGCGGGCGGCAGGGGCGCGG
>DBPQ01000057.1 GCA_002304945.1 Actinomycetales bacterium UBA1416
CGACCTGAACGACCTGTACCGCCGTGTCATCAACCGGAACAACCGGCTGAAGCGACTGCTCGACCTCGGCGCCCCCGAGATCATCGTGAACAACGAGAAGCGCATGCTCCAGGAGGCGGTCGACGCGCTGTTCGACAACGGCCGGCGCGGGCGGCCCGTGACCGGCCCGGGCAACCGTGCGCTGAAGTCGATCTCCGACATGCTGAAGGGCAAGCAGGGACGGTTCCGGCAGAACCTCCTCGGCAAGCGCGTGGACTACTCGGGCCGTTCGGTCATCGTGGTGGGCCCGACGCTCAAGCTGCACCAGTGCGGCCTGCCCAAGCAGATGGCGCTCGAACTCTTCAAGCCCTTCGTCATGAAGCGGCTCGTGGACCTCAACCACGCGCAGAACATCAAGGCCGCGAAGCGCATGGTCGAGCGCGGCCGCTCGCAGGTGTGGGACGTTCTCGACGAGGTCATCCGGGAGCACCCGGTCCTCCTGAATCGTGCCCCCACGCTGCACCGCCTCGGCATCCAGGCGTTCGAGCCCCAGCTCGTGGAGGGCAAGGCCATCCAGCTGCACCCGCTCGTCTGCGGCGCGTTCAACGCCGACTTCGACGGTGACCAGATGGCCGTCCACCTCCCCCTGAGCCCCGAGGCGCAGGCGGAGGCCCGCATCCTCATGCTGTCGTCGAACAACATCCTGAAGCCCTCCGACGGCCGGCCCGTGACCATGCCCTCCCAGGACATGATCATCGGCCTGTACCACCTGACGAGTGCCCGTGAGGGCGCCGTGGGGGAGGGGAACCACTACTCGTCCGTCGCCGAGGCCATCATGGCCTTCGACGCCGGCGAGCTGGACCTCGCCGCCCGCATCAAGGTGCGCATCACCGACCTGGTGCCCCCGCTCGGCAGCGGCATCGCCGTGGAGCCGGGCGAGGCCGTCATCCTCGAGACCACGCTCGGGCGGACGCTGTTCAACGACACCCTGCCGGTCGACTACCCCTACGTGAACGAGACGGTCGACAAGAAGGGACTCTCGGTCATCGTCAACGACCTGGCGGAGCGCTACCCGAAGGTGGAGGTGGCCGAGTCGCTCGACGCGCTCAAGTCCGCCGGCTACCACTGGGCCACGCGTTCGGGCGTCACGATCGCGATGGGCGACGTCGTCGCACCGCCGGCGAAGGCCGGCATCCTCGAGGAGTTCGAGGGCAAGGCCGAGAAGATCCAGGACCAGTACGACATGGGCCTGATCACGGACGAGGAGCGCCGCAAGGAGCTCATCGACATCTGGACGGATGCCACCGAGAACGTCGCCCAGGCGATGCGGGACAACTTCCCCGAGGGCAACACCGTGAACCGCATGGTCACCTCGGGAGCACGGGGCAACTGGATGCAGGTGCGCCAGATCGCCGGTATGCGTGGCCTGGTGGCGGACCCGAAGGGCGAGATCATCCCCCGCCCGATCAAGTCGAACTACTTCGAGGGCCTCTCGGTGCTCGAGTACTTCATCGCCACGCACGGCGCCCGGAAGGGCCTCGCGGACACCGCGCTGCGGACCGCGGACTCCGGGTACCTCACCCGCCGGCTCGTGGACGTCTCCCAGGACGTCATCATCCGCGAGTCCGACTGCGGCACCCGCGCCGGCCTCACGATGACGATCGCGACGGCGGGGAAGGACGGCGCCCTGCGCCGGGCCGACACGGTCGAGACCTCGGTCTACGCCCGGACGCTGGCGGCGGACGTGACGGACGCCGACGGCAACGTCGTTGCCTCGGCCGGCGAGGACGTCGGTGATGTGATCATCAACCGCCTGATCGGCGCCGGGGTCACCGAGGTCAAGGTGCGCTCCGTGCTCACCTGCGCCTCCAAGGTGGGCACGTGCGCCATGTGCTACGGCCGCTCGCTCGCGACCGGCAAGCTCGTGGACATCGGCGAGGCGGTGGGGATCATCTCCGCACAGTCCATCGGCGAGCCCGGCACCCAGCTCACGATGCGCACCTTCCACACGGGTGGTGCGGCATCTGCGGAGGACATCACCCAGGGTCTGCCGCGCGTCCAGGAGCTCTTCGAGGCACGGACCCCGAAGGGCGAGGCCCCCATCGCCGAGGCCGCGGGCCGCGTGAAGATCGAGGACACGGACCGGTCACGTCGCATCGTCATCGTCCACGACGACGGCGCGGAGGACTCGGCCCACCAGGTCTCGAAGCGCTCCCGGCTCCTCGTGTCCGACGGCGAGCACGTCGCCGTCGGGACGCAGCTCGTCGCCGGTGCGGTGGACCCGAAGAAGGTGCTGCGCATCCTCGGCCCGCGGGCCGTCCAGAAGCACCTGGTCGACCAGGTCCAGGAGACCTACCGGTCGCAGGGCGTGGACATTCACGACAAGCACATCGAGGTCATCGTCCGCCAGATGCTGCGCCGCGTCACGGTGCTCGACTCGGGGGACACCAACCTGCTCCCCGGCGAGCTGCTGGAGCGGTCCCGCTTCGAGGCGGAGAACCGGCGCGTCGTGTCCGAGGGTGGCCAGCCGGCCTCGGGGCGGCCGGAGCTCATGGGCATCACGAAGGCGTCGCTCGCGACCGAGTCCTGGCTGTCGGCGGCCTCCTTCCAGGAGACCACCAAGGTCCTGACCGAGGCGGCGATGTCCGGACGCACGGACCCGCTGTTCGGGCTGAAGGAGAACGTGATCCTGGGCAAGCTGATCCCGGCCGGGACCGGCCTGCCCCGGTACCGCGACGTGACGGTCGATCCCACCGAGGAGGCCAAGGCGAGTGCTTTCGGGCGGTTCGGCTACTCGGAGATCGACTTCGGGGGACAGACCTCGGAGCCGTTGATGCTGGACGACCTCGACTTCAGCGACGGCGGCTTCGGCATCGATCCCTCGAGCTGGACCTGAGGACGGCCGGGCCGTGAGGCCCGGCCCTCCAGTGGTGAAGGACACCGTTGGAGCCCTTCCCGCACTTTGACGCCCCGCCCGCCCGGCGAGTAGTCTGGACGGCGGTGCCCGCGAGGTCGGGCCCCTTGCACGTGCCCCCGGAATCCGCCGTCACCGGCGCAGGGGGAGAATCCGTCCGGCTCGAACCCCTGTGGTCCCGTGGCCCCGGCGGGTCACGCGGACGGGGCTGGCGGCGGTGGGTGGCGGGGAGCGATCCCCGGGCCCGCACCGCGTGGCAGGGAAACACCGAGCAAGAACAAGAACTTCGAGACGGAGAAGTAGTGCCCACGATTCAGCAGCTGGTCCGGAAGGGCCGCAGCTCCAAGGCCGGGAAGACCAAGACGCCGGCCCTGAAAGGCAGCCCGCAGCGCCGCGGTGTGTGCACCCGCGTGTACACCACCACCCCGAAGAAGCCGAACTCGGCCCTCCGGAAGGTCGCCCGCGTCCGCCTGTCCAGCGGCATCGAGGTCACGGCCTACATCCCCGGGGTCGGCCACAACCTGCAGGAGCACTCGATCGTGCTCGTGCGTGGTGGTCGGGTCCGCGACCTCCCCGGCGTGCGCTACAAGATCGTGCGCGGCGCCCTCGACACCCAGGGTGTGCGTGGCCGCCAGCAGGCGCGCAGCCAGTACGGCGCCAAGAAGGAGAAGAAGTAATGCCTCGTAAGGGCCCGGCGCCGAAGCGCCCGCTCGTGATCGACCCGGTCTACGGATCGCCGGTCGTCACCCAGCTCGTCAACCGCGTGCTGCTCGACGGCAAGAAGTCCGTCGCCCAGTCCATCGTGTACGGCGCGCTCGAGGGCGTGCGTGAGAAGACGCAGTCCGACCCTGCCACGGTGCTGAAGCGCGCCCTGGACAACGTGCGCCCGGCGCTCGAGGTCCGCTCCCGCCGCGTCGGCGGCGCGACCTACCAGGTTCCGGTCGAGGTGCGCGCCACCCGCGCCCAGACCCTCGCGATGCGCTGGCTCGTGGACTACGCCCGCCAGCGCCGGGAGAAGACCATGACCGAACGCCTCATGAACGAGATCCTCGACGCCTCCAACGGGCTCGGCGCCGCCGTCAAGCGGCGCGAGGACACGCACAAGATGGCCGAGTCGAACAAGGCGTTCGCCCACTACCGCTGGTGACGCGGTTCCCGGCGCCCCGCCGGGTCGCCTCCCTCCCGTCCACCCCACGAAAAGAGATCACACGTGGCACTTGACGTGCTGACCGACCTGAACAGGGTCCGCAACATCGGGATCATGGCGCACATCGACGCCGGCAAGACCACGGTGTCGGAGCGCATCCTGTTCTACACGGGCATCAACTACAAGATCGGTGAGACGCACGACGGCGCCTCCACGATGGACTGGATGGAGCAGGAGCAGGAGCGGGGCATCACCATCACCTCGGCCGCCACCACCTGCTTCTGGGAGAACCACCAGATCAACATCATCGACACCCCGGGCCACGTGGACTTCACGGTCGAGGTGGAACGGTCCCTGCGCGTGCTCGACGGCGCCGTCGCCGTGTTCGATGGCAAGGAGGGCGTGGAGCCCCAGTCCGAGACCGTGTGGCGTCAGGCCGACAAGTACGGCGTGCCGCGGATCTGCTTCATCAACAAGATGGACAAGCTCGGCGCGGACTTCTACTTCTCGGTGCGCACCATCAAGGAGCGCCTCAAGGCGAACCCGCTCGTCCTCCAGCTCCCCATCGGGGCGGAGTCGAGCTTCGAGGGGGTCGTCGACCTGGTCTACAACCGCGCCCTCGTCTGGAAGGGCGAGGTGAAGAAGGGTGCGGACTACGCGATCGAGCCGGTGCCCGCGGACCTCGAACTGGCGGTCATGGAGTACCGGAACAAGCTTGTCGAGGCAGTCGCGGAGACCGATGAGGAACTCCTCGACAAGTACCTGATGGGCGAGGAACTCACGATCGAGGAGATCAAGGCAGGCATCCGCGCCCTCACCGTCTCGGGCGATGCCTTCCCGGTCCTGTGCGGTTCCGCCTTCAAGAACAAGGGGGTCCAGCCGGTGCTCGACGCCGTGCTCGACTACCTGCCGTCCCCGCTCGACGTTCCCCCGGTGGAGGGCCACGTGCCCGGCCACGAGGCCGACGTGCTGGTGCGCGAGCCCAACGAGACCGACCCGTTCTCCGCACTGGCCTTCAAGGTGGCCGTGCACCCCTTCTTCGGCAAGCTCACCTACGTCCGGGTCTACTCGGGCAAGGTGTCGCAGGGGGCCCAGGTGGTCAACTCCACGAAGGGCCGGAAGGAGCGCATCGGGAAGATGTTCCAGATGCACTCCAACAAGGAGAACCCTGTCGACGTCGCGCACGCCGGGCACATCTACGCCTTCATCGGGCTGAAGGACGTCACGACGGGTGACACCCTCTCCGACCCGGCGAACCAGGTGGTTCTCGAGTCGATGACCTTCCCCGAGCCGGTGATCCACGTCGCCATCGAGCCCAAGACGAAGAACGACCAGGAGAAGCTCTCCACGGCGATCCAGAAGCTCGCCGAGGAGGACCCGACCTTCTCGGTCCGGCTCGATCCGGAGACCGGCCAGACGGTGATCGGCGGCATGGGCGAACTCCACCTCGACATCCTCGTGGACCGCATGCGGCGCGAGTTCAAGGTCGAGGCGAACGTGGGCAAGCCCCAGGTCGCCTACCGCGAGACCATCCGCAAGAAGGTCGAGAAGGTCGAGTACACCCACAAGAAGCAGACCGGTGGTTCCGGCCAGTTCGCCAAGGTGCAGGTCACCTTCGAACCCCTGGATTCGCCGGAGGGCGAGCTCTACGAGTTCGCCAACGCGGTGACCGGCGGGCGCGTGCCCCGGGAGTACATCCCGAGCGTGGACGCCGGCATCCAGGACGCCATGCAGGTCGGCGTGCTCGCCGGATACCCGCTCGTGGGGATCAAGGCCACGCTCATCGACGGCGGCTACCACGAGGTCGACTCGTCCGAGATGGCCTTCAAGATCGCCGGCTCCATGGTGCTGAAGGAGGGCGTGAAGCGCGCCAACCCGGTGCTCCTCGAGCCGGTCATGAAGGTGGAGGTGCGCACCCCCGAGGAGTACATGGGGGATGTCATCGGAGACCTCAACTCGCGCCGTGGCATGATCCAGTCGATGGAGGATGCCACCGGCGTGAAGGTGATCACCGCCCTCGTGCCGCTCAGCGAGATGTTCGGCTACGTCGGCGACCTGCGTTCCAAGACGCAGGGCAGGGCTGTCTACTCGATGCAGTTCGACAGCTACGCCGAGACTCCCCGGAACGTCGCCGAGGAAGTCATCAAGAAGACCCGGGGCGAGTAGTCCCACTGGTCGAATCCCAGCAATCACAACCCGACCCGTAGGAACCGACTCGCCACGGGCAGCAGGTACACTGAGAGCCTGCCCCACGGCTGAGAGACAACTACCCGAGTCCCCAGGAGGACACAAAGTGGCCAAGGCCAAATTCGAGCGCACCAAGCCGCACGTCAACATCGGAACGATCGGTCACGTCGACCACGGCAAGACCACCCTGACTGCCGCCATCACCAAGGTGCTGCACGACAAGTTCCCCGACCTGAACCCCTTCACGCCTTTCGACGCGATCGACAAGGCCCCCGAGGAGCGTCAGCGCGGCATCACCATCAACATCGCGCACGTCGAGTACCAGACGGAGAAGCGCCACTACGCGCACGTCGACGCCCCCGGCCACGCGGACTACATCAAGAACATGATCACCGGGGCCGCGCAGATGGACGGCGCGATCCTCGTGGTCGCGGCGACCGATGGCCCGATGGCCCAGACCCGTGAGCACGTGCTGCTCGCCCGCCAGGTGGGCGTCCCCTACCTGCTGGTGGCGCTCAACAAGTCCGACATGGTCGACGACGAGGAGATCCTCGAGCTCGTCGAGTACGAGGTCCGCGAGCTGCTCTCGTCCCAGGGCTTCGACGGCGACAACTGCCCCGTCGTGCGCGTCTCCGCGCTGAAGGCCCTCGAGGGTGACGCCGAGTGGAGCAAGTCGATCGAGGAGCTCCTCGAGGCAGTCGACAACAGCGTGCCGGACCCGGTGCGTGACATCGAGAAGCCCTTCCTCATGCCCATCGAGGACGTGTTCACCATCACCGGCCGCGGCACCGTGGTCACCGGTCGCGTCGAGCGCGGTCAGCTCAAGGTGAACCAGGAGGTCGAGATCGTCGGCATCAAGCCGAAGTCGATGAAGACCACTGTCACCGGCATCGAGATGTTCCGCAAGCTGCTCGACTCCGCCGACGCGGGCGAGAACGTCGGCCTGCTGCTGCGTGGCATCAAGCGCGAGGAGGTGGAGCGCGGCCAGGTCGTCTGCAAGCCGGGTTCGATCACCCCGCACACGCAGTTCGAGGCGCAGGTCTACATCCTCGCCAAGGACGAGGGTGGCCGCCACAACCCGTTCTACTCGAACTACCGGCCGCAGTTCTACTTCCGCACCACCGACGTCACCGG
>DBPQ01000084.1:0-3315 GCA_002304945.1 Actinomycetales bacterium UBA1416
GGGAGCAGGGGCCCCGCCGACCCCCTGCTCCGGCGACACCCCTGGCTCCCCAGCTGCGACCATCGTGACTCCTTCGTCAGCGATCCGCTCCTGGGCCCAGTATTTCGGCCTTCCGGACGGCCAGTCCGGGACCAAGGGCGCACGTCGCCGACGACGGCGCGGCCTCGCGCCCACCTGCGCCCCCCCGCCAGGCCGGGCCGCCGTCGCCGCACGTCCCACGTCGTCGACTCCGCCATCGGCAGCGCGCCGTGGCCTGTCCGCGCACGCACCCTCGAATCGGTGGCATTCCGACCGCCGGGTGCCTACCGTTGGAGGTGGAGGTGATTGGAGTGAAAGCCAGTGTTGGCGACAAGGTCATCATCCGGGGAAAGCACCTCGGCGAGGCTGATCGGCACGGCGAGGTCATCGAGGTGAGGGGCCAGGACGGCGCACCGCCCTGGACCATCAAGTTCGACGACGGCCACGAGAGCCTCTGCTTCCCGGGACCTGACTGCGTGGTCGAGCACAAGGACGCCCCAGCCCCGAGCTGAGCCGCCCGACCACCACGGGGTGACGCGCCCGCGCGCGTCACCCCGTTTCCCTGCCCGCCCACGCCACGCCCGCCTACGGTGGAAGCACCGCCGCACCGGCATCCGCCCNNACCCCCTTCGCCGACGCCGTCGCCGCCGTCCGCGCCGGTACGCCACTGGACGACGCCGTCGCCGGCCTGATCGCCCAGCTCAAGGTCTCGGAGATGCTCGGCCTCCTCGACGGGGACGTCACCGTCCGCGAGGGCCTGCCCGCCATGTCGAAGGAGTACAACGCGGTGCCGGTGGAGGCAGGGCGCGTGGACCGGCTCGGCATCCCGGGCATCCGCTTCACCGACGGGCCGCGCGGCGTGGTGATGGGAGCCTCCACCGCCTTCCCCGCGGCGATCGCCCGCGGGGCCACATGGGACCCGGACCTCGAACGACGCGTCGGGGACGCCATCGGCCAGGAGGCGCGCGCCCAGGGGGCGAACCTGTTCGCCGGGGTGTGCGTGAACCTGCCGCCGTTCCCAGGGTGGGGGCGGACGCAGGAGTCGTTCGGGGAGGACCCGGTGCTGCTCGGCACGATGGGCGCCGCGCTCACGGCGGGCGTCCAGCCGTGGGTGATGGCCTGCGTGAAGCACTACGCGCTCAACTCGATGGAGGAGGCGCGGTTCGTGGTGGACGTCCGCGTTTCGGAGGAGGTCCTCCACGAGGCCTACCTCCCCCACTTCCGCACGATCGTGGAGTCCGGCGTGGACGCGGTCATGAGTGCGTACAACTCGGTCAACGGCACGTGGGCGGGCGAGAATCCCGTGCTGCTCACGGACATCCTCCGCGGCCGGTGGGGCTTCCAAGGCTTCGTCATGACCGACTTCGTCTGGGGGCTGCGCCACCCGGTGGAGTCCGTCGCCGCCGGTCAGGACCTCGAGATGCCGTTCGCTCAGCAGCGCGCGGCGGCCCTGCTGCCCGCGTTGAAGGACGGGCTGCTCGCCAAGGCGGACGTGGAGCGCGCCGCCCGCCGACTGCTCGGGGCACAGCTCCGGCTGGCGTTGCGGGCGTTGCCCACGCCGGCCGACGACGTCGTCGCGAGCCCCGCCCACCGTGCGCTCGCCCGCGAGGTGGCCGGCGCGGGGACGGTGCTGCTGCGGAACGAGGCGGTCGACGACGGCGCGCCCCGGCGCTCCCCCGCGCCGGCCATGCCCTCCGACGACGCCGCTCCCATCCGGTCCGGCGGCACGCCGACCCTTTCCACCCGATCCCCCCACGCACCCCTCCTGCCACTGGACCCGGAGACGGTGGGGAGGGTCGCCGTCGTCGGATACCTGGCGGACGAGGCGAACCTCGGGGACTTCGGGTCCTCGCAGGTGCACCCGCCGGAGACCGTGTCCGTGCTGGCGGGGCTTCGGGAGCGGTTGGGAGACCGGGTCGTGACCGTGGATCGCGCCGCGGACCAGGACACCGCGGTCGAGGCGGCGCGGGAGGCGGAGGTGGCGGTCGTCGTCGTCGGGCTGGGGCCGAAGGACGAGGGCGAGGCCATGGTGGCCACGGAGCCCGAGACCTTCCAGGTGCTCGGTGGTGCGTTCCGGTTCCGGCCGGTGGCGCGGCTGGCGAAGGTGGCGCTGTCGCTGGCGGTGAGGTCGAAGCTCGCGGGCGGGGACCGGCGGGAGCTGGGCCTGCACCGGATGGACGTGGCGCTGATCCGGGCGGTGGCGGCGGCGAACCCGCGGACCGTGGTGGTGGTGATCGGCGGCAGCCCGATCGTGCTCGCGCCGTGGGACGCCGAGGTGGCCGCGGTGCTGATGGCCTGGTACCCGGGCATGGAGGGCGGTCGCGCGATCGCGGACGTGCTGCTCGGCGCGGTGGAACCCGGGGGGCGGCTGCCGGTGGCGCTGCCGCGGCGCCAGGAGGACCTGCCTGCCGTGGACTGGCTGGCGCGGTCCGTGGAGTACCCGCGGTGGTGGGGCCAGCGGTGGCTGGACCGGAACGGCGTGGCGGCCGCGTACCCGTTCGGGTTCGGGCTGGGGTACACCACGTTCTGGCTCGGTGAGCTCGAGGTGGGGCCGGTGCGCGACGAGCGGTTCGCGGTGCAGCTGCACGTGGCGAACTCGGGGCGGTGTGGTGGCAAGCACGTGGTGCAGGTGTACGGGTTGCTGCCCGGGCAGGAGCGGCCGGTGCGCGCGTTGCTGGGATTCCGGGCCGTGGAGCTGGAGGCCGGGGAGTCCGCGTTCGTGACCGTGGAGTGCAGCGTGCGGCCGTTGTTGCGGTGGGAGTACGGGCGGTTCGAGGCGCCGGGCGGGGATGTGGGGATCGAGGTCGGGTCCTGGGCCGGGGATCCGGATGCGTTGGTGGGGACGGTTAGGGTTCCCTCGGTGTGAGAGGTCCGGGACGGATCGGCCGGAGCGTCGGCGCGGATCGGCCGGAGCGTCCGCGCGGATCGTCCGGCGGGATCACCCGGCAGATCACCCTGCGGATCAGTGCCCAGACGGCCTGTGCTGCCCCGGCCAGCAGCCACTCGACCGCGAATTCCCCCGGTCGGCAGCCACTCGACCGCGAATTCCCCCGGCCGGCAGCCACTCGACCGCGAATTCCCCCAGCCGGCCGCTGCAGTGACGTTGGGGTTCTCGAGAATCGGACCTGGCGCCACATGAGACCGCCGCTCAAACCCTAACCAACGTCTGTTTGGCGAGGTCTGGAGCTCGCGGTTAGGGAAATAGCCCTAACCGTCGGCTCAAAGGCTCGCCAAACAGACGTTGGTTAGGGTTTCTGGCGCAGCAGCTCGGGGGCGACAGCTCATGTGCTCCGGCTC
>DBPQ01000084.1:3353-17569 GCA_002304945.1 Actinomycetales bacterium UBA1416
TGCGGCGGCTCGGGTACAGCGGCTAAGGTGCGACAGTTCGGGCGCGCCGGCTCGGGCGCAGCAGCCCAAGTACAGCAGCCCAGGGCATGCAGCGTCTCACTCCGATCGCCAGGGTCCGAGGTCCGGGGTCCACAAACCGGCGCGCGGGCGCATTTTCGCAGCAGCCGAGCGTGGCATCAGGCCGCGGAGTGCGGCGGCGAGCAGGGCGGGCCTGTTCGCCGTGGGGGTGTCCAGGTGAAGGAGGTTGATGCCGGTGCGGCGGATCTCGTCGTCGCGCTTCTTCTCCGCGACGACGACGTGGCTGCCCTGGTCGCCCTTGTACTTGACGAGACCGTCGAACTCGGCGCCGGAACCGTACTCGTCCCAGAACTGATCCAGGTAGAAGAATCTGCCATTCGACCGCGTGAACCTGTACTGGCAGACAGGCTCAGCCATGCCGATCGCGAGCGCGGCCCATCGGGTCACGCTCTCCCCCGGCGACTCACTCCACGGGCTCGCGGCAGCGATGACAGCCTTGGCCTTCCCCAACCCCGGCCGGCGGGGCATCGCCGCCAGACGGGCGGACATGTCCGCTCGCACTCCGGCCGCTCGCCTGTCGGTCCCTTCCCTGTCCCCTCGATCGGGGGCGGCGAGGCGTGCCATGATCCCGTCCACGGTCACGAGCGCGTCCCGCGGATGCCACTGCAGGGCCACGTCGAGGGCGAGCCGATGCAACCCGACCGTTGGGACGCCGTCGACGACGTCATGGTCTGACTCGGGCACCGTGTACCCATGACGATGCATCACCTCCGGCGTGTCCTCCCCGCCGAGGACTGCGGGAAGCTGCACCGGCAGCCGCCACCCCGGCCGCGGCACCAGCACATCCACGGTCGCCGGAACCTGCCACAGGGGGAGGTCCCGGAGGACGACGGCGGAGACCAGGCAGGCACGCTCCCCCTCCCTCCCGTCCAGCGCGGCGATCGTGCGCGCCGCGTTGACAACGCGCGCACGCTCCCACGGCTCCCAGGTGCTCTCCACTCGCAGGTACATGCCCCTGCCGATGCGCGTGAGGCCCTCGCTCCGGACCACCTCACGGGTGCCGGCGCATCCGTGGTCACGGGCGAGGACGAGCCGCTCGCGCGCGGTGGCAACGATCTCCATGGGACCATCCACCCATTTCCTGGGCGCCCCGCCGCACTTCGAACCGAGACCTGTGGACGGCTGCGCGCCTCCAGGGTAGGTGGACAGTCCCACTTCCGTCCGGTGGAACCCCGGCGCGATCGAGCGGTTCGGGCCTTCTTCTCCGCGGGTGTGGGCCGTCGAGAGAGTGGGGACCAACTGAGCGGAGACGGTGGGATTTGAACCCACGGAAGGGGAGACCCCTTCACGGCCTTAGCAGGGCCGCGCACTAGGCCACTATGCGACGTCTCCTAGAACCATCACAGGTTATCGCGGGCACTCACTGCCAACCAAAACGTTGCTCCCCGCGCCGGGCCTGCCGCCCAACCGGAGGGTAGCCCGCGATTCTCACCGAACCGAGAGCCCCCGCCAACAAGCGGAGGGTAAGGGATTCGAACCCTTGGTGCGTTGCCGCACAACGGTTTTCAAGACCGTCTCCTTCGGCCGCTCGGACAACCCTCCTGTGCACGTACCGCTGACCGCGGGCCCGCCGCCCCACAAGCCACGGCGCCCCACGAGCCACGCCCCACGAGCCACGGCGCCTCACGCGAACGCGAGGCCCACACGCGCGGTGTGCCTCGCAAGTCTAGCCAACTCGGGCCACGATGGGCTCATGCACGCGATCGCCGTCAGCCCTCCCGCCGGCCCCGGCGAGCGCCCCCTCCTCTCCCTCACCGAGGCGCCCACCCCTGAACCGGGCCCCGGCGAGGTGCTGATCGAGGTCCACGCGGCGGGCGTCAACCGCGCCGACCTCCTCCAGGCCGCCGGCTCCTACCCACCCCCGGCAGGCGCGTCACCGATCCTCGGGCTCGAGTGCGCGGGAGTCGTCACGGGGCTCGGCGACGGCGTCGACCCCGCCCTCCTCGGCACCCCCACCTCCGCCCTGCTCGACGGCGGCGGGTACGCCGAGTACGCCGTCGCGCCGGCCAGCCAGCTGCTGCCCGTCACGGACCCCGCGGACATGCCCCGCGCCGCAGCCCTGCCCGAGGCCCTCGCGACCGCCTGGTTCAACCTCATCCAGATCGCCCACCTGCGCGCCGGGCAGTCCGTGCTCATCCAGGGCGGCTCCGGCGGCGTCGGGCACGTGGCGATCAAGCTCGCCCGGCTCGTGGGCGCGGAGGTGCTCACCACGGTGGGCGCGCCGTGGAAGGGGGAGCGCTGCCGGGACCTGGGCGCCGACGTCGTCATCGACTACCACGACGACGTCCCCACCGCCGTCCTCGCCGCCACCGGCGGGCGGGGCGTCGACGTGATCCTGGACGTGCTCGGCGCGGGGGCGCTGGCGGACAACCTCCGCATGCTCGCCCCGCACGGACAGCTCGCGATCATCGGGCTGCAGCAGGGGCGCCGTGCCGAGATCGACCTCGGCCAGCTCCTCTCCCGGCGCGTGACCGTGCACGGCTCCACCCTGAGGGCGCGCACACGGGCGGAGAAGGCCGCCATTCTCGCCGCAGCGGCCGCCTACGCGCCCTACATCGAACCGGCGGTCCACGCCGTCGTGCCGTTGCGGCGCGCCGGCGAGGCACACGCGCTCATGGACGAGCCGGGAACGTTCGGGAAGGTCGTGCTGCAGGTGCGGTGAGCGGGCACCGACTCACCGCCACCGCCTCGAATTCTCCCCATCCCTCGAACTCACCCCTCGAACTCACCCCACCCCTCGAACTCACCCCCTCGAAAGGAGAGCCCCATGTGGTTCGACGACTGGCCCGCCATCGCGCGCGTCCTCATGGTGGGGACGGCGGCCTATGCGGCCCTCGTGCTGGTGCTGCGGGTCTCGGGCAAACGGACGCTCGGTCAACTCAACGCCTTCGACTTCATCGTCACGGTCTCGCTGGGTTCCGTCCTCGCGACGATCCTCCTCAGCTCGTCGGTGACGTGGTCCGAGGGAGTCACGGCCCTCGCCCTGCTGGCCGGGCTGCAGTTCGTGGTAGCGTGGATCGCGTCGCGGTGGCCGGGCGCCCGCGCGACCTTCACCGCCGAACCCGCCCTGCTCCTGTGGAACGGCCGGGTCCGCCACGAGGACCTGCGCCGACACCGCCTCACGGAGTCCGAACTCCGCCAGGCCGTGCGCCAGCAGGGCTCCGGCGACCTCGGCCAGGTCAAGGCCGTGGTGCTCGAGACCAATGGCACGATCAGCGTAATCACCGCCAGCCAGTACGGCGACGGCTCCGCTCTCGAGGGGATCGTGCCGCAGGGCTGACTCCGCGTGCGCCCGAGGCGGACGCCGCGGGTGCCCGAGACGGACGCCGCGGGTGCCCGAGGCGGCCACCGCCATTGCCGCAGGCAGCCGCTACCCGGCTTCGTCCTCCCACTTGATGACCTTCTCCCAGGAGACGTCCTTGCCGAACACGTAGGCGGTCACGGCGATTGCCACGGTGCCGGCGAGGATGATGAAGGCGTTCCACGCCGAGTAGTCGAACCCGGCGAAATCCCGGAGGGGAGTGCTCGGCAACGCGAAGGCCCACACGAGGAAGGCAGCAACCGCAGCGAAGGACTCGAACCAGGGAATGGAGAACTTCTTGTCGGCGTCCTTGTTCTTCTGCGCCCGATAGGAGAGACCGATCGTCAGCAGGAAGGTGAAGCCCGAGAACACCGAGAGCCACACCCACCCCGGGGTGAAGTCAGCATCGGAGATCTGGCCGCCCTCAGGCGCCGTCACATCTCCGAGTGCCGCCTGCAGCGCCACGTAGAGGGTGAGGGTCTCTGTGGGAACGTAGGTGACCAACTGGGCGAGAGGGCCCGAGGGAACTGAGACCTCCTTTGCCTTCTCCGCCCCCTCAGCGGCGTCCTCCACCATCTTCTTGGCTTCTGCGGGCGTTGCATTGGTTGCCGCAGCCCTGGCCGCGGCATCACTTGCCTGCTCGACAATTGCCCGACGCGACGTGCTCGGAGCGGTCAACCGCAGGGCGCTGTTCTGTGCGAGTGACGACAGGCTCATCTCGAATCCCCCTCTGTTCGAAGCCCCGGTTCGACGCCGGCGCCGTATCGGATGGGCAATGATCCCGCACAGCAGCCGGTCGGACAAGAGCCATCGGACATGCATTTCGACAGACGATCAGGGCGCGCACCCGTGCGGCGGAGAGCTATCGGGGGGACGCGATCCTTGGACCCTGGCGACCAGCCGGCGAACGCCGCCACCACGCCGCCAGAAGCACGATGCCCGCCAGCGCGCCGGCGGCGTCGATCAGCACGTCCGTCATCGCTCCCCCACGCCCGGGCACCAACGTCTGGTGGAACTCGTCCGCGGCCGCGTAGGTCACGCTGACCAGGAGCGCCAGCCCCACCTGCCTCGCCTCGACGACGACGGCGCCCCTGCCGCTCGCCGCGTCCCGTGCCGCTCCGGGCGTCGATCCAGGCCGGTCTGACTCGATCCCGCTCAGCGTCCGCCGGCGCCGATCCATCCAGCCTCCACCCGGCCGCGGGGCCAGTGCCCAGAGCGCGAGGGCACCGAGCACCGCGTAGGTGGCGAGGTGTGCACCCTTCCGCACCACCAGGTGCAGGGCGTCGCGTCCCGCAGCGGGGAAGCCGTCCGCGCCGAACAGCCGGGCCGCCCAGTCCAGCGCCCCCACCACCACCTGCAGAACCGCACCGCTGAGGGCGGAGGAGTCGTCCGAGGGTTGTGCCGAGAGCAGGAAGATCACCACCATCCACGCGACCACCGCTGCCCAGCGCAACGCGGGGCGATGGGAGGCCAGCGTGTGCACGGCCTCACGCTACCGGGCGGGGAGTCGCAGGGACCCCGGAGCGCAAGGGCCCCGGAGCGCAGGAACCCCCGAGCCCGCGCGTCGCTGGAGCGCACGGACCGCCGGAGCGTAAGGACCGCCCGAGCCCGCGGACCGCCCGAACGTGACCCCGTTCACCTCCACCCCGTGAGACCGCCCACAACTTGCTGCAACATCTTTCAAGGAGTTCCACGCGCCGTTACCGTCTTGTTATCAGGCATTCCTCGTCCGGCCACTCCGGACCCACCCCAGGAGCAACGCACCTCTTGTCCCTCCCCACGGTCCCCACCCGAATCGGACTCCTCCTCCTCGCGATCATCGCCCTCAGCACCACTGCCGCCCCCGCCTCCGCCGAGACGGTGGCGGACCCGGCTCCCGCCGTCGTCGTCGACCTCGGTGCCGCGCCCAGGGGCATTGGGAGCGCGTCTCCCGAGCACCGCGCCACGCAGCTCTTCGACCCGATCGTCGTGACCTCCGCGGAGGCGCCCGAGATCACCGTGGTGCGGCCGATGGCGGAGGGAACGTTCCGGAACACCTCGCTCTACGGGCCGCGGTGGGGGACGTTCCACACGGGCACGGACATGGCCGCCTCCGTGGGCACACCGATCCTCGCGATCGCGGACGGCACGGTGGTCCACGCCGGTGGGGGCGAGCACGGCCGCTCCGGGCAGCTCGTCATCATCCACCACGTCATCGACGGCCAGGACGTCTGGTCCTGGTACGGCCACATGTACTCCGACGGCGTGCACGTCTCCGAGGGGGACACCGTCACCGCCGGCCAGGTGATCGCCGCGGTGGGGAGCAACGGGTACTCCACCGGTCCGCACCTGCACTTCGAGATCCACGTGGGCGCGCTCGAGGGCCACGTCGACCCCCTCGCCTTCCTCTCCGACGCCGAGGCCCCCTTCCCCGCCGCGGCCTGATCTCGGCGCGGACGGGCTGCCTGAGCTGGCCGCCACCCCCTGCGCCGGTCACCCAGTGCTAGCATTGCTGTCAGGAGGCGGTGGCGATGGGAACCCTGACAATCCGGAAACTGAACGAGCGGACACACGCACTGCTGCGGGGCCGTGCCGCTGCACACGGGCGCTCGGTGGAGGCAGAGGTTCGCGTCATCCTCGACGCCGCAGTCAACCGACCCGAGGGGAACATCCTGCTGGCGCTGCGTGACGCAGCCTCCGCTGTCGGTGGAGTTGACCTCCAGCTGCCCGCCCGCACCGATCTGCCGCGCGAGGTGGACCTTTCGTGATCGTCGCCGACACCAACGTCGTCTCGGAGTTCATGAAGAATCACCCTGATCCCGGGGTGCTCGCCTGGGCCGAGTCCCTCGGCGAGGCGGAGCTCACGATCTCCGTGGTGACCGTCGAGGAGGTCGAACGGGGCCTCGGCAGGCTTCCCGCCGGGCGGCGACGCAGGGAACTGGAGAACGTGTGGCAGTCACTCGTGAAATCCTTCGCGGAGACGATCGCCGTCTACGACGTCGCCGGTGCGCAGGCAACCGCCAACATCCTCATCGACGCCGAGGCGAATGGGCGTCCCATGAGCCTGGCGGACGCGCAGATCGCCGGCATCTGCACCGCCCGGGGATGGACACTCGCCACCCGGAACGTGCGCGACTTCGAACGGGTGCCCGGTCTGACGGTGGTCAACCCGTTCCGGTAGATCAGAGTTCCCGCGTCAGACTCCCCGTGGCCGACGACGAGGTGCGCCTGCCCGCGCACGCGGCGCACTCACCCGCTCAGTTCCCGTGCGCCACGACCTTGTCATACAGCACCTGGAACCGTTCCATCTTGCGGTGGTAGTACAGGGCCCGCTCGCGCGTGGGCTGGAACGTCTCGCCACGGTCCACGGGAGCCCGCTCCACGTCCGGCGCCAGGATCTCCAGCGCGTGCAGGGCCGTGCCGTGCAGGGTGGAGCGCTTGATCGTCACCGGAATGACGGGGGACTCCGCGGCGTCCGCGATCATCTGCATCAGCCCCGGGATCTCAAGGCTCACGCGGCCGGTTCCCAGGATCTCGCGAGGGCTGCCCGTCACCCGCACGAGGTCCCGCAGCATCCGCACGTACGACAGCGCCACCCCCTCCATCGTGCCGCGGTAGAACTCGAGCGGCGTGGTCGCGGCGTTCACACGCGAGAACACCGCCCGCGCCTCACCCACCCAGCCGGTGGACCGCTCCCCCGAGAACCACGGCAGCACGAGCGGGACCCCGGGGGTCGGCTCCCCCCGGAGCATCTCCTCGATGACCTCCTGCTCCGGCAGGCGCAGGGTGGTCTCCAGCCAGGTGACGGCGCGGCCCACGTCGTTGAGGGCCCCGCCCAGGATGGAGCGGGTCTCGTCGATGCGGTTGCACCACAGCCCGCGCGGCAGGTTCTCCACGTCCCCGTCCACGAGCACCCGCAGCGCGCCCGACGTTGCCGCGGACAGCACCATCTGGGAGGAGTCCGTCAGGCCCGTCCCGATGGACTGCGAGTGCCCGTCCGAGATCGGCGCGAACCACGCCGCGTCCGCGAGCAACGGCCAGGTGGCGGCGACGTCGTCGGCAGGCGTCAGCGGCTGCGACGGGTGGGCGATCGGGGACAGCTGCCCCACGTCCACCCCGACCAGCTCGCACAGCTCCCGGTCCCACGTGCCCTCCCAGCGGTTCAGCATGCCCGTCCAGGCGGCAGTGGAGGTGCCGGCCGCGGTGGTGCCGATGATCTTCAGCCACGCGTACTCGCCGAGGGACATCCAGTGGCGGACTCGGGCGAAGGTGTCGGGCTGCGTCTGCTGGAGCCAGAGGAAGCGAGCGGGGAGGTAACCGGTGTGCTGGCGGGTGCCGGTGCGCTGCTGGGTGTCGTCCTCGTGGAGGATCGACTTCAGGTAGTTGACCTGCGGCGCCGTCCGCGAATCCGCGTACGTGTAACACGGCGTGATCGCGTTGTTCTGGGCGTCCACGCCCACCAGCGACGACGCGAACGTGTCGAGGGCGACGCCGGCGATTCCGGTTGGGGCGACGCCGGCGCGTGAGGTGGCGGCGACGCCGGCGCCTGCGGTGGCGCCACCGGCGTGGCCGGGCGAGGAGGCCGGGATCCCATCGAGCACGGCACCGATGACCTCGCGGATCTCGTGGACCACCTGGTCGGGGTCGATGGTGGAGGTGCCGTTCGCGACGGTGGTGAAGGCGTGCGGGATCTTGTTCCGCAGGCCCTTGATGGGCAGGCCGGTGGCGTCGTAGAGGCCGGCACGGGTGCCGGTGGAGCCCACGTCAACGGCGAGGACGAACGGTGGCTGGGCGGCGTCGAGGGTGGTTGAGAACGACATCGGTGTCTCCTCCCGGGTGAGTCCGTGGCCGGCGCGGCCGGTCGCACATCTGGCTGGCCTCCACGCTAGACGGGTGATCGGGAGCGGGTGGGCTGATGCCGGGAAGTTGCCGCGCGGGCGAGCGGCGGGAGTCTCCTCCTGCGGGACGTGAGCCTGGATCACGTGGCGATCCAGGCTCACGTCCCCGGGGAGGCCCACCTACGGCACGTACGTCCCGGGCGTGGACCCCAGCGCCCCCGTGTGAATCGGTCCATCCGCCGGAGGATTGTCCGGCCAGCGGATGTGCGCCGGGAGGTTACGCGGGCGCGGCCAGTGGAACGGGAGCGGGCTGCCGGCCGCGCGGTGGCGGCGCAGGAAGCCCTCGACGTCGAGGACGGCGAGCAACGCCCGGGCCCGGGGGCTCATCGCGGCGGGTTGAATCGCCCGGTCGACGAGATCCTCCGCGCGCCGCCACAGCTCCCCTGCGTCCGCGTCCTCGCCGACCGCCCCCGGCCCGCACTGCCCCTGCAGCCCCTCCACCGCCCCGGCAGCGAGGGCGAGGAGGCCGGCGGAGGTGACGGCGTCGTCGATCGCGTGGCGCGCGAGCGGGCGGGGCGGCACGCCCAGGACCCACGCGCCGTCCGGGAGGGGCAGCCACTTGCGGAGACTGGCGACACGGTAGTACGCAGTGAGGGCGCCGGCAGTTCGGCCGGCACCACCGAGCGGCTTGTCGAGGAAGGAGTGCGTCTCGTCCACGACGACGGCGTGCCCACCTTCCCGCGCGGCCGCCAGGACCGCCGCGAGCGCCGGGCCGGCGACGTGCCCCGCGGTCTCGGAGTGGAGGATGCCGCAGCGGCCCCGGCCTTCCAGCGCGGCGGCGAGGGCGTGCGGGTCGAGGAGAAGGTCCGCGGCCACGGGAGTCAGCTCCACATGGAGGCCCTCGAGCTGGAAGGGCTCGATCATCGTGGTGCAGTGGTAGGAAGGCGCCAGCAGCTCGGTGATCCCGCGGGTGCGGAGGTGCTGGGCCACGAGGGACAGCGCCTGCCGGCCGGACGCCGTGAGCATCGCCCCGGGCGGGACGAAGGGGAGGGAGGCGGCGTCGTCGGGCACGGGATCAAGGGTAGGCGCGGGTTCGACCGTGGAGTGTGGTGCGCAGGGACACAGGTGGGACGGCGGCGGGGACAGGCTGCACCGTCATCGGCGAATGGCCGCCGTTTTCGCCTTGGCTCAAGGGCGGCGCGTTCACAGGTGTGTCTCTCCGCGCCGGCATGGCGCCCACACCGGGCAGGGGAGACACAGCAGCCCCGTCCAGAGACAGCAGCAGTCCCGTCCGACAGCGGAGCCACACCGAACCAAGCAACTCCTGTTGCCTGCTCGTGGGGTAGATCTGTCGCGCCCGTGCAACAGATCTACCCCACGAGAATTGCCAGGACTCGCGCTGAGCGAGAGCACCGGAACTCGGCCGCGATTCCGCGGGGCTGCTTCTGCCGAGCCGTGCGCAGCTCAGGAGCGGCGGGCGCCGGCAGTCAGGGCTCGCGTGGGGAGAGGAGGCTGCGGGAGGTGAGGAGGCCGCGGGCGGTGAGGAGGCCGCGGGCGGTGAGGAGGCCGCGGGCGGTGAGGTCGTCGAGGAAGAGCGCGACGTCTGCGCGAATCTCCCCGACCGGCATGCTCACGAGTTCCGCGACCTCCTCCGCGACGTCCGGCGCCCCCTCCGCCGCGACATGCCAGATCAGCCGAGCAGTGTCCTTGAGGAGGACGGTCCGGCCCTCGGGGACGATCGTGAGGTAGAGCTCCTCCGCCATGCCGAAGTCCTCGCCGTCCACCCAGGCCACGTTGGTGGGGACGGCGTAGGCGGGGGGATCTGCGGGGTCGGCCGCGCCGGGCTCGGCAGGCGCTTCGGTGCGCGCGGCTGCGGCGGCTGGGGAGGCCGGCCCGGCCTCAGCGGTGTTGGCGCGGGCAGCTGCGAGGGCTGGATTGGCCGCACCGGCCACTACGGGCGCGCCTTCGTGCCCGCTCTCAACCTGCTCGACGTCCTCCATCGCCCCATTATCGCGCTCGACCGATCCAGACGCGGGCCGGCGGGGGCGATCGGTGAGGTCCAGCGCTTCCGTTATGGGTTTGGGGGGGGGTGGGGACGCGAGTTGGATCACGTGGGGATCCAAGCTCACGTCCCGCGAGAGGACACCCACGTCCCGCGAGAGGGCACCGCCCCCACTACGATCTGCGCATGGAGAGTGAGACCGGGAGCCGACATGGAGGCTGAGACCGGGAGCCGACATGGAGGCTGAGACCGGGAGCGCGAATGGAGACTGAGACCGGGAGAATGCTCGAACCGGCCATGACGTTCCGCCATCCCGTGCCCCACGATGCCGTGGCGATCTGGCAGCTCATTCGGTCCACTCCCCCGCTCGACGTCAACTCCGTCTACCTGTACGCCGTCCTCGCAGAGCACTTCTCGCAGACGTGCCTGGTGGCGGAAGTTGCTGTGGCAGCAGCCGGGATCGGTGTCGGAGCTGGCGAGACGACGACTGGGGCGTCGGGTGCGGGCGGTGCGAGCGATGAGGAGGGCGGGCCGGTTCTCGCCGGAGTCGTCACCGGGTTCATCCCCCCGAACGACCCCACCATGCTCTTCATCTGGCAACTCGCCGTGGCGGGGGATCACCGCGGCTCGGGTGTCGCGTCCGCGCTCCTGCGCCGACTCCTCGCCGGCCAGCCCAGGACCGTACGGTTCGTGAGCGCCACCGTCGCGCCCGAGAACCACGCCTCCCGCGGCGTGTTCACCCGGTTCGCCGCGCACCTGGGTGCACCGATCGAGTTCCGTCCCCACCTCGCGGGCGCGGATCTCGCTCCCGACGGCGTCCCCCACCCGGACGAGGACCTCGTCGTCATCGGGCCGTGGGGGCGTGAGGTCGAGGCGTGAGGTCGCGTCGTGAGGTCAGCGGCAGGTGCAGCGCTGCGCCGTCGGGACGCCGGCGAGGGCCTGCTCCACGTGCTGGCCGCACCCGGACCACGTGACCTTGCCACACTGGCGGCACCGCGCGGGACTGCACATGAGGGCTCCTCTCACCAACTGCTCACAGGATACCGGGGTGGGTATCAACCCGCACCAGCCCTGTGACGAACCCCTCCCCGGGCCCCGGGCCGCCAGGGGTGAGACAATGGGGTGCTGGCTCGCGTGGGCGGGCGGCCCACCGGGCCCGTCTCCCACCGCGTCCCCACCCGGCGCTCCCCGAGCGGCGGCGTCGGGGCGACAGCGGGGACGCCGTCGTGCGGCCACCGCCGTCGAGTGTGGCTCCCCCGCAGAAGGAGCACGCGTGAATCTCTCGATCGGCCAGATCATCGTCCACCCGCAGCACGGGCCCGCGACGATCACGGACGTCTTCACCCGCACCATGCGTGGAACGCCCACCCGCTGCCTCCGCCTGGAGGTGCACCGCAGCGACCTCGTGATCAGCATGCCGGCCGATGCCGCCGCGCGGATCGGCCTCCGCGAGGTCCCCGACGCCGCGGAGCTCGAGCAGCTCTGCGACGTCCTGCGCGCCCCCACCTCCCACGAGGAGGAGGGCTGGTCCCGGCGGTTCAAGAACAACACGGAACGGCTGCGGGTCGGGGACCTCCTACCGCTGGCCGAGGTGGTGCGGGACCTGATGCGCCGCGAGTTGGCGAGGGGACTCTCCCTCGGGGAGAAGCACCTGCTGAAGCAGGCCGCCCGACGCGTGGCCGCGGAGATCGCCCTCGCCCTCGGCGCCGGGAAGGCGGACGCCGCAACCGACGCCGACGCCGACGCCCTCCTCGGGTCCCTCGTCTTCGGCACACCGTTGCCCTCGGTGGCGTTGCCGACGGTGGCGTTGCCCTCGGTGGCGTCACCCACGGTGGCGCAGGCTTCGGCTGGCTGAACCCAGGCGGACCGGGGCGCGGGCAGCACGCCCCGTCCGGCGCGGCGCATCTACGCTGGAGACATCCCCGCTGCCGAGATGGACCCCGATGACCCGCTTCCTCCGCTCCCCCGACGTCCAGACCGCCATCGCGCTGTCCCTGATGAGCTTCCATGTGTCGAGCGTGGGTGTGATCATCGTGCTGTTCTCCCAGGAACTGGGCGTGCGACTCTCGTCCCTCTCCTGGATGGGCTCTGCGTTCGGAGTGGGCCTGCTGGTGGGGGCGGTCGCCGGGCCTGCGCTCCTGAGACGCGGACCCCAACGGGTGCTCGCCGCCTCCGCGCTGGGTGTGGCGCTCGGCATGACCCTCGTCGCGACAGCCCCCGCCCTCCCCCTCGCCGCCCTCGGCATCGCCGTGGTGAGCCTCGCCGGTGGCGGCACGGTGCTCTCAGTCTCCGCGATCCTCTCCGGCCCCGGCGCGGAGACCCGGCTCACCCGCGCCAATGCCGGTGCGAGCGTGGTGGCAGTCCTGGCGCCGCTCCTGATCGGAGCCTTCATCTCGGTGGGCATCAGCGGCCGCCTCGCGCTGCTCGTCGCCGTGCCGCCACTCCTCCTCACCGCCCTCGCCGCCGCCCGGACCCCGGATCCCGCCCCGGACGTCTCCATCCCACCCGCGCCGACGGAGTTCGACGACTCCGCTACCCCCTCCCCCACCATGTCGCATGCCGCGGTCCCCGGCCGCCACGTGGAGCCGACCCACGGCGACGACGCCGCCACCCCCTCCCCCGCCACGTCGCCCGGGACGGCGGGCGCCGTCGTCGTGAAGCGGCCGGCAACGGGCACGGTGCTGGCGCGGTGGCTGGCGGTGGTGATGTCCGTGGCGGCGGAGTTCAGCTTCCTCGTGTGGGGCGTGGCGCGGCTGGTGGACTCCGGGCTGGAGGCCGGGCCCGCCGCGACGCTCGGCGCCGTGTTCCCGCTGGGGATGGCGGTGGGGCGGATCGTCGGGCCGTGGGTACTGGCGCGGGTGCCGGCGGTGCCCCTCGGGGCAGGGCTCGCAGCGGTGGGGACCACCGCCGTGGTGGTGGGGCCCGCGTGGCCGGTGATCGCGCTCGGGCTGCTGCTCGCGGGCCTCGGGATCGCCGTGCTCTACCCGGTGACCCTGGCGCGGCTGCTCGCCACGCCCCGTCTCCCGCAGGAGTGGGGCTCCTCGCTGGGGGCGCTGGCCTCGGGGGTCGCGATCGTGCTGGCGCCGGCGGGCCTCGCTCTGCTCGGGGATGTGGTGGAACTGCGGCTCGCGTTCCTCGTGGTCCTGCCGATGCTCGCGGCCCTGGCACTGCTGTACGGCCGGGCGGGGTCCGGCGGGGCTGGATCCGGCGGGGCGGGTTCCGGCGGGACTGGATTCGGCGGGACGGGCGTCGCCGAGGGCTGAGCTCCGGGCGGAAAGTGTGGCGTGCCGCGCGTTCGGGTATCCGCGAAACAGGGAGAGTGGATTCGCGAGGGGAGAACGAACTCGCGCGCGGACGCACCCAGCCGACCCCCCACTTACACTTGAGCGACCCCCTCACCCGGAAAGAGCCCCATGCGCGCGCGCTTCGCCACCCCCGACTTCCAGCTCGGCATGATTCTCGGGTCCTTCGGCTTCTACGTGGCCGGGGTGGGCGCGATCATCGTGGTGCTCGCGCAGGACCTGGGTGTCGCCGCGAGCAGCCTCTCGTGGATGGGCTCGATCATGGGGGTGGGCCTGCTCATCGGGGCGGTGCTCGGCCCGATGGTGCTGCGTCTCGGCCCGCAGGTCACGATCGCGGGGGCGTCGCTCGGCGCGGCCGCGGGCATGGTGCTCATCGCGCTCGGACAATCGCTGCCCGTGGTGGCAGTGGGCGCGGCGCTGCAGGCGGTGGTCGGGGCGGGGATCATGCTCGTCATCCCCACGGTCCTCACCGGCCCCGCCGCGGAGTCCCGCATCACCCGCGTCAACGCAGTCGCGAGCGTGGTGGGTGTGCTCGCGCCGCTCGTGATCGGCGTGTTCATCACGGCGGGGCTCGGCGGCCGGAACGCCCTGCTCCTCGCCGTGCCGACCCTCGTCCTCGCCGGGATCGTCGCCCTTCGCAGTGGGCACCGTCCCCCGGACGTCTCCATCCCCCGCCCCATCCCCGACCCCGGTTCCCGCCCGGGCCCGACCCCCGG